>NCBE01000122.1 GCA_002255565.1 Actinobacteria bacterium 21-73-9 | reverse complement strand
ACGACCGAGCCCGCCGTGGCGCGCGCCGCCCTCACCCGTCTCGGCGGCAAGGCCGTCCTCAACTCGGTCAACCTCGAGGACGGCGACGGTCCGGGCACCCGGCTCGACGCCTTCCTCACCCTCGCGAGCGAGTTCGGCGCCGCCGTCGTGGCGACCTGCATCGACGAGGAGGGCCAGGCGCGCAGCGCCGACTGGAAGGTGCGCGCGGCGCGCGCCATCACCACGCTCGCGGTGGAGCGCTACGGCCTCGACCCGCACGACGTCTTCATCGACCCCCTGGCCCTGCCCCTCTCGACCGGGATGGCCGAGTCGCGCCGCGACGGGCTCGAGACCCTCGAGGCCATCGCCCGCATCCACCGGGAGCTGCCCGGCGTCGGGACCATCCTCGGGGTCTCGAACGTCTCGTTCGGGCTCAACCCGGCCGCCCGCCAGGTCCTCAACAGCGTCTTCCTCCACGAGGCCGCCGAGGCCGGCCTGGACGCGGCGATCGTGCACGCCTCGAAGATCCTGCCCCTGCACCGCATCGACGAGCGCGCCCGCGCGGTCTGCCTCGACCTGATCTACGACCGCCGGCGCGACGACTACGACCCCCTCGCCACCCTCATCGAGCTGTTCGCCGACGCGACGGTGGCCGGTGCGGCCGGACCCGCCCTCGAGACCATGCCCCTCGAGGACCGGCTCAAGCGGCGCATCATCGACGGCGCCCGGGTCGGCCTGGAGGCCGACCTCGACGCCGCCCTGGCCGAGGGGCGCGCCCCGCTCGACGTCGTGAACGACGTCCTGCTCGACGGGATGCGGGTGGTGGGCGACCTCTTCGCGTCGGGCGAGATGCAGCTGCCCTTCGTCCTCCAGAGCGCCGAGACCATGAAGGCCGCCGTCGCCCACCTCGAGCCCCGGATGGAGCGGAGCGAGCGCGGCGGGCGCGGCACGGTGGTGCTCGCCACCGTCAAGGGCGACGTCCACGACATCGGCAAGAACCTGGTCGACATCATCCTGACCAACAACGGCTACGAGGTCGTGAACCTCGGCATCAAGGTGGGCGTCAACGAGATGCTGACCGCGGTCGAAGAGCACCGGGCCGACGCCCTGGGCATGAGCGGCCTGCTGGTGAAGTCCACGCTCATCATGCGCGAGAACCTCGAGGTCATGAACGACCGCCGGCTCACCGCCGTGCCGGTCCTGCTCGGCGGCGCCGCCCTCACGCGGACCTACGTCGAGCGCGACCTGCGCCAGGTCTACGACGGCCGCCTCTTCTACGGCAAGGACGCCTTCGAGGGCCTGCGGGTGCTCGACCGGCTCGGCGCGATGCGCCGGGGCGAGGTCGAGGACCCCGACTTCGGGCGCACCGTCTCGGAGAGCCGCGTCCAGCGTCGGTTCCGCGAGCCGAGCGCCCCCGACCCCACCGCGCCCCGACGCAGCCCCGAGGTGGCCGACGACAACCCGCTCTTCCCCCCACCCTTCCTCGGCAGCCGCGTGGCCAAGGGGATCGCCCTCGACGAGATCGTGGAGTACCTCAACCGCACCGCCCTCTTCCGCAACCAGTGGGGGTACCGACCCGAGGACGGCGAGGACGACGCCGCGTTCAAAGAGCGGATCGAGCCCGTGCTGCGCGACCAGCTCAACCGAGCCAAGGCCGACGACCTCCTCGTGCCCCAGGTGGTCTGGGGCCACTTCCCCGCGGCCGCCGACGGCGACGAGCTGGTCGTCTACTCCGACGACGAGCGCGACGTGGAGCTCACGCGCTTTCGCTTCCCGCGCCAGCGCGAGGCCTCCCACCTCTGCGTCGCCGACTTCTTCCGGCCCCTCGAGAGCCCCGAGCGCGACTACGCGAGCTTCATGCGCGTCACCATGGGCGAGCGGGTCTCGGCGCGCACCCGCCAGCTCTTCGAAGAGGACCGCTACTCGGAGTACCTCCTGCTCCACGGGCTGGGGGTCGAGATGGCCGAGGCCCTGGCCGAGTTGTGGCACCGTCGCGTGCGCGAGGAGCTGGGCTTCGCCGACGAGGACGGACCCTCGCTGGCCGGCCTCTTCCGCCAGCAGTATCGCGGGGGTCGCTACTCCTGGGGCTACCCGGCCTGCCCCGACCTGTCCGACAACGCCAAGGTCGCGACCCTGCTCGGGGCCGAGCGGATCGGGGTCACGGTCTCTGAGGGCTTCCAGCTCCACCCCGAGCAGACGACCGACGCCGTCATCTGTCACCACCCCCGGGCCAAGTACTTCATCGCCTGACCGGGCGCGCACGAGGAGGCCGACCATCCCGACACCCGCTCCCGAGGACGTCTTCGGCCACGCCCTGCTCGACTGGGCGCGCGGCGCGACGGCCCCCGAGCTCCTCGAGCGTGAGGACGGGTTCACCCAGGAGGGTGCCGGTCCGGCGGTGTACCTGGCCGGCCCGCGGGCCTGGCCGACGGCCGAGCGCCACGCGCTGCGCTACGCGCGCGGCCGGGTCCTGGACGTGGGCTGCGGCGCCGGACGCGTCGCCCTCGAGCTCCAGCGCCGTGGGGTGGGCGTCGTCGGCCTGGACGCCTCCACCGAGGCCGCCCGGGCGGCGTCACTGCGCGGGGTCGGCGAGGTCTGGCCCGAGCGCCTCGAGGACGTCGGCGAACGCCTCGGCGCGTTCGAGACCCTGGTCCTCTTCGGCAACAACGTCGGCATCTTCGAGTCGCCCGAGGGGGTGCGGGCCGGCTTCGCGTGGCTCGCCACGCACTGCGCGCCGGGGGCGCGCGTGCTCGCCGAGAGCACGAGCCCCCACTTCGCCGGCGCCCCCGGGCTGGACCGGCGCTACGTGCGTCACAACGTCGAGCGAGGTCTCGCCCCGGGTCGCCTGCGGGTGCGCTACCACTACGACGGCCGGGTGGGCCCGTGGTTCACCTGGGTCTTCCTCGCGGTGCGCGAGCTGCGCGCCGCGCTAGGCGGCACGGGCTGGCGCGTCGAGCACGTCGTGCGCAGCGGCGTCGGCGACCCCTACGTCGCGGTGCTCACCCTCGAGGCGCCCGGCACGCGACGGTGACGCCCCGACGCGCGCGCCCGGCCCGGGGACTCGCCACCCTCGCGGCGTTCACCCTCGCGCTCGCCCTCTCCCCGGCGGCCCCGGCCGCGGCCGGCCCTCCGCCGGGACGCCTCCCCCCGACGAGGACCGAGCCGCCCTTCGGAGCGCCGCTGACCCGCGAGATGGCGCGCCTCGCCGCGGCGATCGCGAGCGACGACCCGGCCCGCGCCCTGGCGGTCTTCTTCCCCGAGGCCGCCTACGTGCGCATGAAGACCGGGGAGATCCCCGACCCGGCGCGCGACTACGCGGACCGGCTCGTCGCGTTCTTGCGCCTCGACGTCGCGGCCTACCACGCGGTGCTCGACGCAGGGAGGCCCGCGCGCTTCGTGCGGGTCGCGGCCGACCCCGCCTTCGCCCAGTGGATCGCGCCGGGCGCGTGCGAGAACTCCCTCGGCTACTGGCACGAGCCCGGCGTCCGCCTGGTCTTCGCCCACGACCACCGTTTCGTCTCGGTCGGGGTCGACTCGCTCATCTCGTGGCGGGGCGCGTGGTACGTCGTGCACCTGGGGCCGAACCCCCGGCCGCGCGACGTCGGCACCGTCCTCTCCTACAGCCTCGGCCCCGGCCGGCCGGGCCCGCCGGGGGGCTGCTAGGCCGGCGGGGCGATCGAGCCGTCGGCGCGGATGAGAGCGGCCGCCGGCCCGAAGTCCTCGCGCGAGAGCTGGTCGACGAACGCGGCGGCGGCCCCGTGGGGGTCGACGCTCGCGCGCCCGTCGGGCGCGAGCAGCAGCGAGGTGAAGCGCCCGCCGAGGAAACGGCCGCCCGCGGAGAGGGTCACGTGCAGGATCCCCGAGAGGGCCAGGGTCCCGGCCGAGGAGAAGTCCTCGTAGTTGGCGAAGTCGCCCAGGCTGTAGGCGATGAGGTGTCCGCGGTACCACTCCATGCCCCGCAGCACGTGCGGCCCGCTCGCGATCACCAGGTCGGCGCCGTGGTCGATCGCGAAGTGGGCGAACGCGTAGGGGTTGCCGCGGTCCTCGCCGAGGAAGTACTCACTCTGGCGCGTGACGTGGTCGGCGCTGGCCCCCTCGGCGCCGGCGTGCATGTACACCACGACCACGTCGGCCTCGGCGCGCGCGCGGGCGATGAGCTGGGCCGCCGCGGAGGTGTCGAGGAGGTCGTTGGTGAGGACGTAGGGGGCGAAGTCGCAGAAGGCGACCCGCACCGGCCCCTCGCGCACAAGGCCGATCTGACCCGGCAAGCCGGCCTGGACGATGCCGGCCGCCCTCAGGGCGGCGCTCGTCGACGCCACGCCGGCCGGGCCGAAGTCGTCGCTGTGGTTGTTGGCCGAGTTCAGCACGGTGAAGCCGGCCGCGCGGTAGATCGCGGCGTACGACGGCGGGACCTTGAACGCGTAGCAGTCGCGCGCGGCCGCCCCGCACTTGGAGGTCGTGGCGTCGGTCAGGGTGCCCTCGAGGTTGCCAAAGACGATGGGGGCGGCGAGCGCTGAGCGCACCGGGTCGAACCAGGTCGCCGGATCGCCGGGCAGCGTGGGCGTGTTGCCGAGCTCGGTGTCGCCGACGGCCGCGAGGGTGAGCGTCGGGGGAACCGTGGTGGTGGTCGAGGTCGGCGCGCTCGCGGTCGTCGTCGTGGTCGAGGCCGCCGCGCCCGAGGCCCGCGGGGCGCCCGCCAGGCGCCAGGCCCCGACGCCGGCGACGACCAGGACGGCCGCGGCGACGAGCCCGGCGGCGCGCCGCC
>NCBE01000016.1 GCA_002255565.1 Actinobacteria bacterium 21-73-9 | reverse complement strand
AGGGGCGCGGGGGGCGGCCCTCGGAGCGATCGTCGTAGGGGCGAGGGCCCCGGGCGGGTCGGCCCTCACGGGACTCGTAGGGGCGCCGAGAACCGCTCGAGGGGCGCGGGGGGCGGCCCGTGGACTCCTCGGGCCGAGCGGACCGGGCGTCGCGCGAAGGCGCGCCGCGACGCGGACGTTCGCCGTACCCCTCACCCCTCGACGCGGGCGGACGACCGGAGGCGCCGGAGCCACCGCGACCCTCGGGGCGAGGGCGCGCGTCGCGCCCTCCACCGGAGGCGCCCCGTCCACCCGGGCGAGCGGAGGGCCGGGGCGGTCGCGCCCCCGAGGGGCCCGTCGGGCGCCCGGTGCGACCCGTCCCGCCCCCGGGGCGAGAGGAGCCGGGTCGTCGGGGGGGGTTTGCGGGAGCCACGCGCCAGTCTACCCCTGGCCCTCTGGTGCCTCCTCTGGCGTTGACGGGTGCGCACGGTGAGGTCCCGGCCCCGGGGTCACGGCCCCGGGGTCACGGCCCCGGGGTCGGTCCCGGGGACTCGTGCGCGCGAGGGACGATCACGGCGTCGAGGGCGACGACGCCGCGACCCTCCTCGCGCACGAGGACGGGGTTGAGCTCGATCTCGTCCAACTCCTCGCTCGCCTCGAGCGTGCGCGCGAGCAGCGTCACCGTCGTGACGAGCGCCTCCACGTCGAGGGCCACGCCTCCACGGTCCAGGGCGCGCGCGAGGCGCAGGCCCCCGAGGGCGCGTCGGACCTCGGCCCGCCCGGCCGCCGCGCTCACGACGGCGACGTCGCGGGTCGACTCGACGGCGGCTCCCCCGGAGCCCACGACCGCGACCACCCCCCAGGTGGGGTCTCGCCGGGCGCTCACGATCGCCTCGGCGCCACCGGTGAGCGCCTCTTCGACGAGGACGCCCTCAACGCGCGCTCCCGGGACCGAGGCCCGGACTCGGGCGAGCAGCCCGTCGAAGGCCGCCGCGAGGGCCGACGGCTCGGTGACGACGGCCACGCCCCCGACCGCGGCCTTGTGCACGATGTCGGCGGAGGAGACCTTGAGCACCACCGGGTAGCCCAGCGAGGCCGCCGCGTCGCGGGCGCCGGCGAGGTTGCCCACGAGCCGACTCGCCGGGACCGCGATTCCAATCCCCGCGAGGAGCGCCTTGGCGGCGTGCTCGCTCACCGGGGCCCCGTCGCCCACGCGCAGGGTCGCGCCAGCGACGGCGGGCTCGCGCGCGGCCCGGGCGCGTTTCGCCTCGCCCAGGTCCACCAGGTGACCGAGGGCCACCAGCGCCCGCTCCGGGGAGCGAAAGAGCGCCACGTCGGCGTCGAGGATGGCGAGCACGTTCTCCTCGGGCAGAGGGCAGTCCCCGCCCATGATCGCGTAGAGCACCGGCTTGGGCGCCCCCGCGATCGCCGGCACCAGCGCGCCGATCTGCTGGGCGCCCTGAAGGGGCGAACCCGGCATCACCGCGAGCACCACCCCCGCCACCTCGGGCGCGTCGAGCAGGGCCGTCGTCGCGCGCGCGTAGAGGCTGGGGTCGTTGAGGCCCGACGCGGTGATGTCGACGGGGTTCTCCGCGACCGCGAACGCCGGCAGCTCGGCCGCGAGGGCGCGCGTGGCCCCCTCGTCGAGCGTGGCGAGAGAGAGCCCCAGCGCGTCACCGAGGTCGAGCGAGAAGGTCTTCATCGCGCCCGAGTCGGTCACCAGGCCGAGGCCGCGTCCACTCGGCGTGGGGCACTTGGTCACGACGTCGGCGAGGTCGATCAGCTCGTCGATCGACTCGAGGACCACGACGCCCTCGGCCGAGAGGGCCGCGCGCGTCACCGCGTAGTCGCCCGCCAGGGCTCCGGTGTGGGTGACCGACGCCGCGCGCGCTCGCTCACCGCGCCCGAGGTGCACGACGAGGACCTCGACCCCGCGCTCGCGGGCCCGCCGCGCCGCCGCGAGGAACTCCCCGGGTCGGCGAATCTGCTCGACGAGCATCGCCACCACTACCGTGGCGTCGTCGTCGACGAAGGCGTCGAGATAGTCCTCGATCCCGATCACCGCCTCGTTGCCGGTGGACACGGCGTAGGTGACCGTGACGTCCTTGGCCATCGCGGCGTAGGTGAGCGCGAGGGTCATCGCGCCCGCTCTGGGCGAGAATCGCGAGGCCCCGGGGCCGGGTCCGCCGGTTCGGCGAGGCGTCGCCGAAGGTGAGCGGCACGCGCTCGACGAAGTTGACCAGTCCCAGGCAGTTCGGGCCCGCCAGGGCCAGGCCGCGTTCGCGCGCGAAGGCCGCGAGGGCGCGCTGGTCGGCGGCGCCCTCGGGCCCGGTCTCGGCGTAGCCCGAGGAGAAGACCACGGCGCCGCCCACGCCGCGCCGGCTGAGCGCCTCCAGCGCGCCGGGGACGGCCGCGCGCGGGATGGCCAGGATCGCCGCGTCCACCCCGTGGGGCAACTCGTCGATCGAGTGCAGGCAGGCCCGACCGTTGATCGCGTCACGCGACGGGCTCACGGGGTAGACCTCGCCGGCGAAGCCGAAGCGCTCGAGCAGCACCAGCGGTGCGCCCCCGACCGAGGTCGTCACGTCCGAGGCGCCCACGACCGCCACCGAGCGTGGCCGCAGCAGGCGGCCCAGGGCGACGGGGTCGACCCGCGAGGGTGGCGCCGGCTCAGCCCCCACGGGCCTGGTCGGCCTGCGCGCCCAGGCCGGGCCGGAAGCTCTTCGTGTCGAGGAACCCCTCGAGGCCCCGCTGCTTGGAACGCTCCGGGTCGGCGAGGATCCCCTGGTCGAACTTGGCGTAGAGGAACTCCTCGGCGTCGTCCCAGGCCATGAGGCGGGCCTTGCGGAACCCGCCCTTGGCGGCTCGCATCACCGAGGGGCTCACCGCGGCGAGCTTGTGGGCGACCTCGATCGTGCGCTCGCGAAGCCGCTCGCGGGGCACCGCCTCGTTCACCAGGCGCATCTCGGCCGCCCGCACGGCGAGGTCACAGCACACCAGGGGCGTGATGGCCCCGCCGAAGCACCAGCCGTTCACCATGGCGATGGTCGCCTTGGGGTAGTTGATGAGCCGGCGCCACTGCCACTCGGCGCTCTCACGGCGCACCCGCGTCTGGACGTGGGGCGGGGCCTGGTCGACGTCGCGGAAGTACTCCTTCAGGTCCATCCCGGCCGACCACGACTCCCCCGCGCCGGTCAAGACGACGACCCGGACCCGGTCGTCAGCCTCGAGGCGCTCGAGGGACTCGGTCATCTCGACGTTGAGCGTCGGGCTCATGGCGTTGCGCTTCTCGGGCCGGTTGAACGAGAGCCACCCGATGCCGTTATCGACCTCGACGCGTACCGTTCCCTTCGCCGTCGTCCAGACCGTCGCCTCGGACTGCGCCATGAGACCCCCCCTTCGACGGTCCTCGGACCGGCGGCGCCGGAGCGTCGCGTGTAGCAAGGTACCTGATACACGAGCCCTCCACAAGCCAGCCGCACCTCCCCGGTCGAGCGGGCGCCCGTTGGTACGCTCGGGCCGTGGCCCGACCGACGACGACCGCCGCGGGTGACCCGCCCCAGGCCCGGCTGACGTACCTGGTCAAGCAGCTCGAGCGGGCGATCAGAATCGCGATGGACGACATCACCCGCGAGTTCGGGCTCACCCCCATCCAGTACACGGCCCTCAGCGTGCTGGTGCGCAACCCGGGCATGTCCTCGGCCCAGCTGGCCCGGCGCAGCTTCGTGAGCCCCCAGGCCTGCTACGAGATGATCCTCATCCTCGAGCGCAACGGGCTGGTCACCCGCACCCCCACCCCGGCGAACCGGCGCGTGCTCGGCATCGCCGTGACCCGCCGGGGGGTGGGCGTCCTCACCAAGTGCGATCGCCGCATGGACGCGCTCGAACAGCGCATCTTCGCCACGCTGGGCTGTGACGAGCGGGGCCAGTTCCGCGACGCGCTGACGCGCTGTCTCACCTCGATCTACCCCGAGATCCGCCGACCGCTCTGAGCCACGCGACCGCCCGACGGCCGCTACCTCTCGCGGACCCGGTAGCCGACCGGCAACAGCTCGAAGCGGGTCTTGTCGCGCACCAGCCCCCAGACGCCGCCGGGCTGCCACAGCGCGACCGCGACGGCCAGGGCGCCGAAGATGATCAGGTACCAGGCGCCCAGCCCCTGGAGCGACTGGTAGAGCACGAAGTACACGATCGTGCCGATGATCGGGCCCTCGACCGTGCCGATGCCGCCGATGATCGTGGCGAAGAGCATCTCGGCGAGCCAGTTGATGTTGAACGCGTTGCCGGGCTGGACGAAGGGCTGGCTGATCGCGAGCACGGCCCCGGCCGCGCCGCAGCCCATCGCCGCGATGACGAAGATCCACCGGCGCGTCGAGGTGACCTTGGCCCCCGAGCTGCGCGCGGCCGTCTCGTTGTCGCGCATCGAGGCGAGCACCAGGCCGAGGCGCGAGCGCAAGAGCAGGTACGTCCCGACGCTCACCACGAGCGCGGTCAGCCACGTCGCGAGGTACGAGTCGTGGTTGTACTCGCTCGGGCTGAGGCTGGTGAGCCCCGGCATCGGCCGGCCCGTGCCGCCGCCGAGGTACGAGATCGACAGGATCACGAGCATGGCGCTGTCGGCCACGACCCAGGTCGCCACCGAGAAGTAGCCCCCGCGCAGCCGAAAGAGCAGGAAGGTCACCGGCACCGCGATGGCCCCGGCGATGAGGGCCGCCAGGGGGATGGCCGCGAACGGGTTCATCCCCTTGAGGGCGAGGTAGAGCAGCGCGTACGAGCCGAGCCCGATGAACCCCTGCTGGCCGATCGAGACCATGCCGGCGTAGCCGGCGAGCAGGTTCCACATCGTGGCCATGATGAGCAGCAAGAAGAAGTTGTTGAGCACCGACACCCACGCGACGGGCAGGAACCACGGCGCCGCGGTGAAGAGGGCCGCGACGACGACCGTGCCCCCGATGAGGATCGCCGGGTGGTAGTTGGCCCGCACCACGGTCCGCCCGACGTCGGGCACCAGGGTCGCGCTCACGCGAGGGCCTCCTTCTTGCCGAAGAGGCCCTGGGGTCGCAGCGCGAGGATCGCGAGGAAGAGGACGTGGCCGGCGAGGACCTGGTAGGCCGGGTTGTAGTGCGCCCCGATCTGCTGGGCCACGCCGAGCAGGATCCCGCCGATGAGGGTGCCCCACAGCGAGCCGATGCCGCCGATCACCACCGCCTCGAAGGCGTAGAGCAGGACCTGGGAGCCCCCGGTCGTCGGGGTCAGCTCGGTCAAGATGCCGTAGGAGATGCCCGCCAGGGCCACGGTCGCCACGGCGATCGCCGCCGCGATGCCGAAGATGTGCCGGTAGTTCGCCCCGCAGATCTGCGCCGCCTCGCGGTCGTCGGACACCGCGCGGATCAGCCGTCCGGTGCTGGTCTTGGACAGGTAGACCTGCAGGACCCCGAGGACGGCGACGGCGACGATGAGCACCACGAGTTGGAACCACGAGACGTAGATGACCGAGTTGACCTGCCACGAGTTGCCGATCAGAGAGCCGATGTTCACCGACTGGCCGTTCGCCGTGTAGATCTCGAGCAGGAGGTTCTCGATCAGCACCGACAGCCCGAAGGTCACGAGCAGGGTGGTGAGCGGGCTCCGATCGAGGGCCGCCTGCAAGAGGGTGCGCTGGAGCGCGTAGCCGACCAGGGCGAAGATCGGCACGACGACGACGAAGCCCCAGACCTCGGCGATGTGCAGGTGGGGCACCAGAAAGACGGCGGTGTAGCCCGCCACCACGGCGATGTCGCCGTGGGCGAGGTTGATGATCCGCATGACCCCAAAGAGCAGGGAGAGCCCGCAGGCGAACAGGGCGTAGAAGCCCCCGAAGAGGACCCCCTGGACGATCACGTTGGTCCAGGTCACGACGGCCCCCCCGGCTGGCTGTGGTGGAGGTCGGCCCCGAAGTAGGCCTCCTCGATGTCGCGCGCGCTCAGCTCGTCGGGCCGCCCCTCGAGCGAGGTCCGCCCCTCGAGCAGGCAGTGCACGCGGTGGGCCACCTTGAGGCCCTGGCTGACGTCTTGCTCCACCAGCAAGACGGTGACGCCCTGGGCCACGATGGAGGGGATCACCTCGTAGATGCGCTCGATGACGATGGGGGCGAGGCCGAGCGAGACCTCGTCGAGCATGAGGACCCGGGGGTTCGCGACCAGGGCCCGGCCGATCGCCACGGCCTGCTGCTCGCCGCCGGAGAACTGCGCGACGTTCGCGCGCCGACGCTCGCGCATCCACGGGAAGATCTCGTAGACGGCCGGGATGTCGAAGGTCCCCTTGAGCGCCTTGTGGGCCCCGACGAGCAGGTTCTCCTCGAGGGTCAGCGACCGGAAGAGCCGTCGCCCCTCGGGCACGAGGGAGATCCCCCGGCGGACCCTCTCGTGGGCCCCGAGCCGCGAGACGTCCTCGCCGTCGAAGCGCACGACGCCGGCGCTCGGGCGATGGAGGCCGGCGATCGTGCGCAGCAGGGTCGACTTGCCGGCCCCGTTGGCGCCCACGACGGCCAGCACCTCGCCCTCGGCCACGTGGAACGAGACGTCGTCGACGGCGCAGAGCTGGCCGTGGTGGACGACGAGGCCCTCGACGTCGAGCAGGGTGCTCACAACGCGGCCTCGTTGATGATCGCGCCGCCGAGGTAGACCCGCCGGACGGCCTCGGAGTTGAGGACCTCCCGGGGCGGGCCGTCGGCGACCAGCTCACCGCCCGCGAGACAGACCAGCCGGTCGACCGTCGAGAGCAGCGCCCGCACGACGTGTTCGATCCAGACGATCGTCACCCCGTCGGCGCGGATGCCGCGGATCACCTCGGTCAGCTCGACGACCTCGAGGTCGGTGAGCCCGCCCGCGATCTCGTCGAGCAGCAGCAGCTCGGGCCCCGTCGCCAGGGCGCGGGCCAGCTCGAGGCGCTTGCGGTGCAGCAGGCCGAGCGCTCCCGCGGGCCGGTTCGCCAGGTCGATGAGCCCGGTGCGCGCGAGGGCGTCGAGGGCCCTCTCGGACCCCTCGCGCCCGTGCACGCGAGCCCCCTGGTGCGCCGCCACGAGGGCGTTCTCGAACACCGACAGGTGCTCGAAGGGCTGGGGGATCTGGTAGGTCCGCCCGATCCCGGCCCGGCACCGGGCGGCCACCGCCGCGCGGGTGATGGGACGCCCCTTGAAGAGGATCTCCCCCGCGTCGACCTTGACGTCGCCCGCGATCATCGAGAAGAGCGTCGTCTTACCCGCCCCGTTGGGCCCCACGATGCCGACCGCGTCCCCCCCCTCCAGCTGGAGGGAGACCCCGTCGGCCACCACCACCTGGCCGAAGCGCTTCGAGACGCCCTTCAACTCGAGGAGGGACACGGTCGACTAATCCTGGTGCGCGGTGCTCGTACGGGTGGGGCCGACTAGGGGTTCGTCGGCTCCAGGGTCGCCTGCAGGGGGATGTGGGGGTTGAGCGAGTTGTCGACCACGTAGGGCGACCACGGCCACTTCTTGCCCCCGACGAGCTTGGTCGAGCCCGGCTTCCACTGCACGCCCACCGGCTTGATGATGCCGATGCCCTTGGCCGGCGCGGTCTTGGCGGAGAAGTTCAGCGGCCCGCACATGCCCACGTAGTTGACCTCCTTGAGGGCGTTGGCGACGGCGTGGCGGTCGTGGGGATTCTTCACCTTCTTCAGCGCCTCGACGACGATCTCGAAGAGCGAGTAGGTCGAGCCCATCGACTGGACCCACTGGGTCTTGGTGACCTGCTGGTAACGGGCGGCGAACGTCGCCGCCGTCATGCCCGTGAGCGACGACTTGTACGGGGAGTTCGGCGTCCACCAGGCGTCGGTCGCGATGTTCTTCGACAGGTCGCCGAGCGCGTAGACGTCGGTCGGGAAGAGCATCACCTTGGCGACGGTCGCCAGCTTCGGCTTGAACCCCTGCTGGTTGGCCTGCTTCCAGAAGGTGTTGAAGTCGGGCGGCAGCGGCGCGTTGACGTAGAAGTCGCACGGCTTGCCGTTGGCGCCCGCCTTGAAGGTCTGGATCATCGAGGTGTAGTCGGTGGTGCCGTCGGTGTAGGCCCCCCCGAAGACCTCGACCCACTGCCCGTGGCCCTCGGCACCGCTGATGGCGTTGAGCGTCGGGGGCCACGCGGCGGCGAAGGCGTTGCCGTCGGCGTCGTTGGGGAACATGGCGGCGTAGACGTTGGAGGCGTTGAGCCGCTTTTGGATCTTCAGCCACATCGGCATGAAGGTGCCGACGAACTCCGGGATGCCGAAGAAGAACATGGTGCAGAACTTCGGCGGCGTGCCCACGGCGTTGCCGGTCTGGCCGATCGAGTTCGAGGGGTTGACCCCGGTCCACCAACCCTCCCACGGGCAGACCGTCGAGACGCACGGGATGCCCGCCTGCTCGCAGACCGCCGAGACCGGGATCGTCGTCTCGGGCGCCGAGGACGTGACCACGATGTCCACGCCCGTGGACTGGATGAGCTGGGTCGTGACCTGGCTCGCCACCGAGGGGTTGGACTGGCTGTCCTTGACGGTGATCTCGAACCTGTAGGTCTTGCCGCCGATCTTCATCCCCTTGGAGAAGACGCCCGACGCCTTCACCAGGCTGATGACGTAGCTGTCGGGACCGGCGAAGTCCGCGAGCGCGCCCGTCTTGGGGGTGACGTAGCCGATCTTGATGACGTTGGACTTGCTCGCCGCCCCGGCCGCCGCGGCCTTGGCGAGGCTCGCGACCCCGCCGGCGAGGGCCGTCGCCCCGATCGCCTTGAGCCCGAGGCGTCGCCCGAACTCCACGCTGCCCCAACCCGGGATGACGAGGCCCTCGTCTCCGTGTGTCTGCTCACCGCTCATTGTGTTGCCCCCCTAGCACGAATGCCTTTTCTTAGCACGCGGCGCCTGTCGCCACGTGGTCACTGCCGTCCCAACCCCCACTCGACCGCTCAGCTCGACGCCGCCAGCTCCTCTCGGGCCATATCGTCCAGAATGCGGCGCGCCGCCAGGCCGCCGCGGTCGATCTTGATCGAGACCTCCGTCGTCTCGTTGCCCTCGTCGAGGCGCGCCTGCAAGACGGTGAGCGCGTCCACGTCCTCTTGGACGACGCCGGCTTGCATCTTGGCCAAGAAGTCGTCCACCGTGCGGTCCTCGACCGCGAAGTCGCGCGACAGCGCCCAGAAGTCCCACACCGTCCGCTCCGTCGCGGGGGTGAGCCCGTAGAAGATCTTCATGTGGAACGCGTGGTCGTCGCTCCCGTCGGGCAGCGGCGGGCGCCCGGTGGGCGCGAGGCGCGAGTTGAGCTGGTAGAAGGCCGGCGGGTGGTACTCGATGTCCTGCCAGCGATCCACCAGGCCCTCCAGACCGGTCGTGTTCGCGTAGAAGGGCGGGCAGACGACGCCGGTCATGTGGCGGTAGACCTCGACGCGTCGGGCCGCCTCGTCGACCTCCACCTCGATGGGGGTCTCGGCGACCTCCGGGGTGCCGATCGAGCCGGAGTGCAGGAACGTCTCGTGGGAGAGGTCGAGCAGGTTGTCCACGAGCAGACCGAAGTTGGCGTCGATCGCGGCGACCCCGGCGATGACGGCCCGCTCCTCGGACGCCTCGAGCCAGGGCGCGTCGGGTAGGCGCGCGTAGTCGGGCTCCCCGGCGCCCATCCAGATGAAGGCCCACGCGCCGAGCTCGACCAGCGGGTAGGTGCGCACGTGCAGCCGGCTCGGGATCCGGTCCTGGCCGGGCACCGAGACGCACGAGCCCCCGGCGTCGAAGGTGAAGCCGTGGTAGCCGCACACGAGGTGCTCGCCGACGACCCGCCCCAACGAGAGCGGGTACCCGCGGTGCGGGCAGGTGTCGCGTAGCGCGACCACCGCGCCCGCGTGGTTGCGGTACATCGCGACGTGCTCGCCCAGGATCGTCCGCCCAATCGGCCGGTCGCTCAACTCGGCCGCGAGCGCCGCGACGTACCAGCGCTGGCGAATGAACACTCCCTGTCTCCCCTTACGAACCCAGGAGCGAGATGGACATCGTCGGCCATCGGCTGGAGACGACGCTAGTGACTGTGTGCTATTGAGTCAAGTACGTTGAGATTGAAAGGGGCTCTGATGGGACTCATGGACGGCGCGCCCTGGGGGGGCAAGATCTTCACCGGCGAGTGGGTCGCCGGGTCGGGCGGCGAGCACCGCGTGAACGAGCCCGCGACCGGCGACGCGCTCGGATCCGTCGGCCTCGCAACACCGGCCGACGTCTCCGCGGCGGCGGCCCGGGCCGTCGAGGCCCAGCGCGCGTGGGCCGAGCTGCCCTTCAACCAGCGCGCGGCGGTGCTGCGCCGGGCCGGCGACGTCTTCGTCGCGAACCACCCCGAGGTCGCCGAGTGGATCGTGCGCGAATCCGGCGCCATCGGGCCCAAGGGCGACCTCGAGGTCCACGTCGCGGCCGAGGAGTGCTACGAGGCGGCGGCGATCGCGTCGCACCCGATCGGCGAAATCCTGCGTTCGGAGATGCCCCGGCTGAGCTTCAGTCGCCGGGTGCCCGTGGGCGTGGTCGGCGTGATCGCGCCGTTCAACTTCCCCCTCATCTTGTCGATCCGCTCGGTCGCACCGGCCCTCGCGCTCGGCAACGCCGTGATCTTGAAGCCCGACCCGCGCACCGCCGTGTGCGGCGGGGTGGCCCTGGCGCGAGTCTTCGAAGAGGCCGGCCTACCGGCCGGTCTCTTCAGCGTGCTCCCCGGGGGCGCCGACGTGGGCGAGGCCCTCGTCGTCGAGCCGTCGGTCCGGGTCATCGCCTTCACCGGCTCGACGGCCGCCGGTCGCAGCGTCGGGGCGGTCGGCGCCCAGCACCTCAAGCGCGTGCACCTCGAGCTCGGCGGGAACTCCGCCCAGATCGTCATGGGCGACGTCGACGTGGAGAAGGCCGCCTCGGTCGGGGCCTTCGGCTCGTTCTTCCACCAGGGCCAGATCTGCATGACGACCGGACGCCACATCGTGGACGCGGCGATCGCGACGGAGTACGCGGCGGCCCTCGCCGAGCACGCGAAGAACCTCCCGGTCGGCGACCCCAAGACCGGCCAGGTGGCCCTCGGCCCGCTGATCGACGAGCGCCAGCGCGACCGGGTGCACGCCATGGTCTCGGACTCCGTCGCGGCC
This sequence comes from Actinobacteria bacterium 21-73-9, assembly GCA_002255565.1. Taxonomy (GTDB): domain Bacteria; phylum Actinomycetota; class Acidimicrobiia; order Acidimicrobiales; family RAAP-2; genus RAAP-2. Next base: position 10,881 of record NCBE01000016.1, on the reverse strand, counting down.
GGCGCCACGGTCGCGGCCGGAGGCACCTACGAGGGGCTCTTCTACCGGCCGACCGTCCTCACCGAGGTGCCGCTCGGCGCTCCGGCCTACGCCGAGGAGGTCTTCGGCCCGGTCGCGCCGATCGTGCCCTACCACTCGATCGACGAGGCCGTGGCCCTGGCCTCGGCCTCGCCCTACGGGCTCAGCTTCTCGATCCTCGCCGGCGACGGGCTCAAGGCGCTCGAGGTCGCCAGCCGGATCCCCTCGGGGGCGATCCACATCAACGACATGACCGTGGCCGACGAGGCGACGATCCCCTTCGGCGGGTTCGGCGTCTCGGGCAACGGCTCGCGCATGGGCGGCCTCGCCAACCTCGAGGCCTACACCGAGCGTCAGTGGGTCACCGCCCAGAGCGAGCTGCCGGCCTACCCCTTCTAGGGCCGGCGCCCGCGGGCTCAGCCGTCCGCGAGGTCGATGCTGGAGAGGTCCACGTAGTTGCGCGCCAGGGTCTCGGTGGCCGAGCGGACGCTCACGGCCTGGCGCAGCCGGGCGAGCTGGACGCCGTTCTCGAAGTCGTCGCTCGGGTGGGGGTGGAGCATCTGGGTCATGTAGGTCGAGAACTCCTCGGCCCGCCAGATCCGCCGCAGGCAGGCGTCGGAGTACGCGTCGAGGAGTCGGCCGTCGCCCTCGAGCACCTCGGCCGCCAGGGCCGGGGCGAGCCGGCGCACGTAGGCGAGCGCGAGGTTCATCCCCTTGGCGCCCGTCGGCGGCACGATGTGGACCGCGTCCCCGGCGAGCACGAGCCGCCGGTAGCACAGGAGCGCGCGCACGATCGAGCGCATCGCCGTGATCGAGCGCTCCACGACCGGGCCCTCTTCGATCGTGGGCATCTCGGCGGTCGCCAGGCGGGCGTTGAGCTCGCTCCAGATCCGGTCGTCCGACCAGTTCTCGAGCGACTCGCTCGGGTCGACCCCGAGGTAGAGGCGGCTGATGGTCGGTGAGCGCATCGAGTAGAGGGCGAAGCCCCGCTCGTGGCGACAGTAGATCAGCTCCTCGGTGGCGGGCGGGGCCTCGGCGAGGATGCCGAGCCACGCGTAGGGGTAGGTGCGCGAGGCGACGCTGAAGACGCCCTCGGGCACGCACCGGGCCGCCACGCCGTGGGCGCCGTCGGCGCCCACGACCCAGTCGGCCTCGACGCGCACCGGGCCCTCGGGGCCGGTCGCGACCACGACCGGCCGGTCCTGGCCGAGCCCCTCGATCGCCTCGACCTCGGTCTCGAACAGCAGGGGCCGGTCCGCCTCCAGGCGCAGCCGGTTGAGGTCCTTCACGAGCTCGGTCTGGCCGTAGACCGTGATCGGGTGGCCGCCGGAGAGCTCGGAGAGGGGGACGCGATGCGAGCGGCCCTCGAAGCGCAGTTCGATGCCGTGGTGCACCAGGCCCTTGGCGCGCAGGCGCTCGCCCACCCCGATCTCGGCGAGGAAGTTGGCGATCCCGTACTCGATCACCCCGGCGCGCACGCGCTGCTCGACGTAGGCACGGCTGCGCCGCTCGAGGACAACGGCCTCGACCCCGGCGGCGTCGAGGAGGTGGCCGAGCACGAGCCCGACCGGTCCCGCACCGACGATCGCCACCGGAACCCGTATCGTCTCCACGCGCCCTCCCGCTCGCCGGAGAACCTATCGCGCGCGAGCGGGGGTGTTTGCCAGGTGCCTTGCGACGTGCCACAGTGGGAGCACCACGGCGTCAGCGTTGAGGGCGTGTCACGCCAGCGAAGGGGAGCTATGACCGTCGTCGTCACGAACACGCCACGGACCCCGCTCGCGCTCGTCGATGAGTTCGCCGGCCTCGGGGTCGCCACGATCCACGAGGCGCAGGGCCGCACCGGCCTGCTCCACCACCGTCTGCGACCGATCTACCGTCCGATCCACGTGTCGGGCACCGCCCTCACCTGCGAGGTCGCCCCCGGCGACAACTGGTCGATCCACGTGGCGGCCGAGCAGGCCCGCCCCGGCGACGTGCTCGTCGTCACGCCCACGAGCCCGTGCGACGACGGCTACTTCGGCGAGTTGCTCGCGACCAGCCTGCGGGCCCGGGGGGTGCGCGGACTCGTCATCGACGCCGGCGTGCGCGACGTCGCCGAGCTGACGGCGATGGGTTTCCCCGTCTGGTCGAAGGCGATCAGCGCCCAGGGGACGGTGAAAGAGACCCCCGGCAACGTCCAGACCCCCATCGTCGTCGCGGGCCAGCGCGTCGAGCCCGGTGACGTCATCGTGGCCGACGGCGACGGGGTCGTCGTCGTCGCGCGCGCCCGAGCGGAGGAGGTGCTGGCCGCGTCGCGGGCCCGCGAGCAGAACGAGGCGGCCAAGCGCGCCCGCCTCGCCGCCGGTGAGCTCGGGCTCGACCTCTACGCCATGCGCGAGCGCCTCGCCGAACGGGGCCTCACCTACCGCGAGCACGACGGGGCATGAACGACCAGCGGGCGCTCGCCTGCTCGGTGCTGCGCGGGGGCACCAGCAAGGGCCTCTACTTTCGCGCCGAGGACCTGCCCCACGAGCGCGCGGTGCGCGACCGGGTGCTGCTCGCCGCCCTGGGCTCGCCGGACCCCCGCGAGATCGACGGGATGGGCGGCGCCCACCCGCTCACCTCGAAGGTCGCCGTGGTGCGTCGCTCGGCGCGCCCCGACGCCGACGTCGACTACCTCTTCCTCCAGGTGTGGCCCGACCGGCCCGAGGTCTCCGACACCCAGAACTGCGGGAACCTGCTCGCCGGGGTGGGGCCCTTCGCCCTCGAAGAGGGCCTGGTCGCCCCGGCGGGCGACGTCACCGACGTCCGGATCTGGATGGAGAACACCAAGAGCCTGGCCGTCGCGCGCGTCGAGACCCCCGGGGGCGTCGTGCGCTACGGCGGTGACGCGCACATCGACGGGGTGCCCGGCACCCACGCGCCGATCCCCATCGAGTTCCTCGACGTGGCCGGCTCCTCGTGCGGGTCGCTGCTGCCGACCGGCCGGGTGCGCGACGTGGTGGAGGGCCTCGAGGTGACCTGCATCGACAACGGCATGCCCGTGGTCTGCCTCCGCGCCGCCGACCTGGGCCTCTCCGGCGAGGAGACCCCGACCGAGATCGAGGCGCGCCCCGACGTGGCCGAGCGCGTCGAGGCCCTGCGCCGGGCCTGCGGCCCGCTGATGAACCTCGGGGACGTCGCCGCCTCGACCGTCCCCAAGATGAGCCTCCTGTCGCCCGCCCGCCACGGCGGGGCGCTCTCCACCCGGACCTTCATCCCCCACCGGGTCCACGAGGCGATCGGCGTGTTCGGGGCCGTCTCGGTGGCGAGCGCCTGCGTGCTCCCGGGTTCGGTCGCGGCCGAGGTCGCCCAGCTCGCGGCGAGCCCCGGCGAGACGACCCTGGACATCGAGCACCCCACCGGCTACTTCACGGTGACCCTGGAGGTGACGGCGGGACCCGACGGGCCGACGGTCACGCGCGCCGCCTTGTTGCGCACAGCGCGGCTCTTGATGCGCGGCGAGGTGTACGTGCCCCGCGCGACCTGGGAGGACCGGTGATCATCGACTGCCACGGCCACTACACGACGGCCCCCGCGGCCCACACCGCCTGGCGCGCCGAGCAGGTCGCGGCCTTCGCCGAGGGCCGCGCCGCCCCGGCGTACCCGTCGATCGGTGACGACGAGATCACAGAGACGATCGAGCAGAACCAGCTGCGCCTGCAGCGCGCCCGCGGGGCCGACCTCACCCTCTTCTCGCCCCGAGCCTCGGCGATGGAGCACCACGTCGGCGACGCCGCGGTGAGCCTCGCCTGGTCGAGGGCGTGCAACGACCTGATCGCCCGGGTGGTCGAGCTCTTCCCGGAGAACTTCGCCGGGGTCGCGATGCTCCCCCAGTCGCCGGGCACGGACCTCGCGGCCTCGGTGAGAGAACTGCGTCGCTGCGTCGAGGAGATGGGGTTCGTCGGCTGCAACCTCAACCCCGACGTCAGCGGTGGCCGCTGGGACGGCCCACCGCTCACCGACCGCTCCTGGTACCCGATCTACGAGGCCCTGGTCGAGCTCGACGTGCCGGCCATGGTCCACGTCTCGTCCAGCTGCAACCCGAACTTCCACGCCACCGGAGCCCACTACATCAACGCCGACACCACCGCCTTCATGCAGCTCATCCAGGGCGACCTGTTCGCCGACTTCCCCACCCTGCGCCTGGTCATCCCCCACGGCGGAGGCGCGGCGCCCTACCACTGGGGCCGCTACCGCGGGCTCTGCGACATGCTGGGACGCCCGCCCCTCGAAGAGCACGTCATGGGCAACGTGTACTTCGACACCTGCGTCTACCACCAGCCGGGGATCGACCTTCTCCTCGAGGTGGTCGACCCCGCGAACGTCCTGTTCGGCTCGGAGATGCTCGGCGCGGTGCGCGGGGTCGACCCGCGCACCGGCCACCACTACGACGACACCAAGCGCTACCTCGACGCCGCGACGCTGAGCGCCCCCGCGCGCCAGGCGATCGACGAGGGCAACGCCCGGCGCGTCTACCCGCGCCTCGACGCGCGCCTCGGGTCCCTCGGACGATGACCCCGGCGTTCACCATGGACCCGGGCTGGCTCGTCTACTGCCCGAACCCCTCCCGGCCCACCCTCGTCCTGCCCGAGGGGGCGGTCGACGCGCACTGCCACGTCTTTGGCCCCGGCGACGTCTTCGCCTTCGCCCCCGAGCGCAAGTACACGCCCTGTGACGCCGGCAAGGAGGCTCTCTTCGCGTTGCGCGACCACCTGGGCTTCGCCCGAAACGTGATCGTCCAGGCCACGTGTCACGGTGCGGACAACTCGGCGATGCTCGACGCCCTTCGCGCGAGCCACGGGCGGGCCCGGGGCGTGGCGACGGTGCGGCCCGCGGTCACCGACGAGGCCCTCTCTGAGATGCACGAGGCCGGCGTGCGCGGCGTGCGCTTCAACTTCGTGCGCCGGCTCGTCGACCCCAAGCCCGACGACTACTACCGCTCGATCGTCGAGCGGATCGCGCCGCTCGGCTGGCACGTCGTCATCTACTTCGAGGCCGCCGACCTCGCCGAGCGCTGGGACCTCTTCACCACCCTCGGGGTGCCGGTCGTCGTCGACCACCTGGGCCGCCCCGACGTCCGACGGAGCGTCGACGGACCGGAGTTCGGCCTGTTCTTGCGCTTCATGGAGGAGAACGAGCACGTCTGGGCCAAGCCCACCTGTCCCGAGCGGCTCTCGGTCGCCGGACCGCCCTACGACGACGTCGTGCCGTTCATGCGCCGGGTGATCGAGGGGTTCAGCGACCGCGTGCTCTGGGGCACGGACTGGCCCCACCCGAACCTCACCCGCGAGATGCCCGACGACGGGTGGCTCGTCGACTTCATCGCGCGCGTGGCGCTGACCGAGGAGCTCCAACGTAGACTCCTCGTCGACAACCCGACGCGGCTGTACTGGGGGGACGATGGTTGAGCGACCCGACTTCGAGGACATCCCTGGCACGACGGTCTTCACGGCCCAGCGCTCGCGCCAGGGGTTCCACCTGAACCAGTTCTGCATGAGCCTCATGAAGCCGCAGAACCGGGCCCGCTTCAAGGCCGACGAGCGGGCCTACCTCGACGAGTGGCCGCTCACCGAGGCCCAGAAGGCCGCCGTGCTCGCGCGCGACTACAACGCCGCGATCGCCGAGGGCGGCAACATCTACTTCCTCGCCAAGATCTTCGCCACCGACGGCAAGTCCTTCGCCGACGCCGCGGCCAACATGACGGGCATGACCCCCGAGGCGTACCGCGAGATGATGCTCCACGGGGGCCGCTCCCCCGAGGGGAACCGCTCGATCAAGGAGGGGCGCTGATGGCCCGGATCACCGCGGGGGTCACCACGAGCCACGTCCCGGCCATCGGGGTGGCGATCGACCGGGGCGAGACGACGACCGACTACTGGGCGCCGCTGTTCGCCGGCTACGAGTGGAGCCGCAAGTGGATGGCCGAGAACCTCCCCGACGTGGTGGTCCTCGTCTACAACGACCACGCCTCGAACTTCTCGCTCGAGGTCATCCCGACCTTCGCCATCGGCTGCGCCGAGAGCTACCAGGTCGCCGATGAGGGGTTCGGGCCCCGACCGGTGCCCGAGGTCCCGGGCCACGCCGACCTCTCGTGCCACCTGGCCGAGCAGCTCATCCTCGAGGAGTTCGACCTCACGGTCGTGAACCGGCTCGACGTCGACCACGGCCTCACCGTGCCCCTGTCGCTGCTCTTCGGCCAGCCCGAGGTGTGGCCGGTGCGGGTCGTGCCGATCGCGGTGAACGTCGTGCAGTACCCCCAGCCGACCGGACGGCGCTGCTACGAGCTGGGCAAGGCGATCGGCCGGGCCGTCACCTCGTTCCCCGAGGACCTCAACGTGCAGGTCTGGGGGACGGGCGGGATGAGCCACCAGCTCCAGGGTCCCCGGGCGGGCCTGATCAACCCCGCCTTCGACAACGCCTTCCTCGACCGCATCATCGACGACCCCGAGGGACTGACCCACATCGCCCACCTCGAGTACCTGCGCGAGGCCGGCTCGGAGGGGGTCGAGCTCATCATGTGGCTCATCATGCGCGGCGCGCTCGGTGAGCGGGTCACCCCGCTGCACCGCTTCTACCACGTGCCCGCGTCCAACACCGCCGTCGGACACCTCGTCCTCGAAGCCGGCTGAGCCCGAGGAACCCGTGCGCATCGCCCTCGCCGGAGCCGGCGCCTTCGGACGCAAGCACCTCGACGCGCTGGCGCGCATCGACGGCGCCGAGGTGGTCGCGCTCGTCAGCCGCCGGCTCGACCAGGCCCGCGAGGTGGCCGAGCGTTACGGCGTGCCCGCGGCCTACACCGAGCTCGACGACGTCTTGAACCGCAGCGACGTCGACGCCGTCATCTTGTGCACCCCGACCCAGCTGCACGCGGCCCAGGCCCTCGCGGTCATGAGCTCGGGCAAGCACGTCCAGGTCGAGATCCCCCTCGCGGACCGCTACGACGACGCCCAGGCCGTCGCCGCCACCCAGCGCGCCACGGGCCTCGTGTGCATGGTCGGCCACACGCGTCGCTTCAACCCCAGCCACCAGTGGGTCCACCAGCGCATCGCCGAGGGCGCCCTCACCCTCTCCCAGATGGACGTGCAGACCTACTTCTTTCGCCGGACCAACCTCAACGCGCTGGGCCAGCCGCGCAGCTGGACCGACAACCTGCTCTGGCACCACGCCGCCCACACGGTCGACCTCTTCGCCTACCAGTGCGCCTCGCCGATCGTGGCGGCCCACGCGATGGCCGGACCGCCCCACCCCGAGCTCAAGATCCCCATGGACATGTCGATCCAACTCAAGACCGCCCTCGGCCAGCTCTGCACGCTGTCGCTCAGCTTCAACAACGACGGGCCGCTCGGCACCTTCTTTCGCTACATCGGCGACACGGGGACCTACGTCGCACGCTACGACGACCTCGTGACCGGCCGCGACGAGCCGATCGACGTGAGCCGGGTCGCGGTCTCGACCGACGGTATAGAACTCCAGGACCGTGAGTTCCTCGGGGCCATCGACGAGGGGCGCGAGCCCAACGCCTCGGTGCACCAGGTCCTCGACTGCTACCGCGTCCTGGGTGACCTCGAGGCCCAGCTCTAGCCCTACGACGGCGCGGGGCCACGCGCTAGGTTGGCTCTGACCCATGGCCGCCACCCTGCCCTCCCAGCGCCCGACGTGGAAGGCGCTGGCCGCGCGCGCGCGCGAGGTCCCCACCCGGCACCTGCGCACGATGTTCGCGGCCGACCCCACGCGCGGGTCCTCCCTGGTGGCAGAGGGTGCCGGGCTCTACCTCGACTACTCGAAGAACCTCCTCGACGCCGGGGTCGTCGATCTGCTCATCGCGCTCGCCACCGAGTGCGCGGTCTTCGAACGACGCGACGCCCTCTTCGCGGGGGCGCCGGTGAACGCGACCGAGCACCGCGCGGCCCTGCACAGCGCGCTGCGCCTGCCCGAGGGGGCGTCCCTCGTCGTCGAGGGCGTCGACGTCGCGGCCGAGGTCCACCGGGTGCTCTCGCGGATGCGGGCCTTCGCCGAGGACGTCCGCGAGGGACGTCACCGAGGGGCGACGGGCCGGCGGCTCACCAACGTGGTGAACATCGGGATCGGCGGCTCGGACCTCGGGCCGGTCATGGCCTACGAGGCGCTGCGCCACTACAGCGATCGCGACCTGACCCTGCGCTTTGTCTCCAACGTCGACGGCACCGACCTCGCCGAGGCGCTGCGCGGTCTCTCGCCCGACGAGACCCTCTTCATCGTCTCGTCCAAGACGTTTGCGACCGCCGAGACGCTCACCAACGCGACCTCGGCGCGTCGGTGGCTCACCGACGCGCTCGGCGAGGCGGCCGTCGGGGCCCACTTCGTCGCCGTCTCGACGGCCGCCGAGCGGGTCGCGGACTTCGGCATCGACCCCGCCCGGATGTTCGGCTTCTGGGACTGGGTCGGCGGTCGCTACTCGATGGAGAGCGCCATCGGGCTCTCGACGATGATCGCGATTGGCCCGCGCCACTTCGCCGAGCTCCTGGCCGGCAGCCACGCCATGGACCGCCACTTCGCCACCGCCGCGCCGCGAGAGAACCTCCCGGTGCTGCTCGGGCTCATCGGGGTGTGGAACCGCACGTTCCTCGGTCACCCCACCGTCGCCGTCTTGCCCTACGACCAGTACCTGGCCCGTCTGCCGGCCTACCTCCAGCAGCTCACCATGGAGTCCAACGGCAAGCACGTGACCGAAGAGGGGCTGCGCGTGGACTACCCGACCGGCGCGATCTACTGGGGCGAGCCCGGCACCAACGGCCAGCACAGCTTCTACCAGCTCCTCCACCAGGGCACCACCGTGGTGCCGGCCGACCTGATCGTCGTGGCCCAGAGCCTCAACCCCCTCGAGGGTCACCACGACCTGCTCGTCGCCAACGCCCTCGCCCAGGCGGCGGCCTTCGCCTTCGGCCGCCCGGCCGGCGCGGTGCGCGCCGCGGGCGCCGAGGAGTCGCTCGTCGCTCAGCGCCAGATGGACGGTGACCGCCCGACCAACGTGATCATGCTCGACCGGCTCACCCCCTACAGCCTGGGGGCCCTCGTCGCGCTCTACGAGCACGCCGTCTTCGTCCAGGGCGCCCTCTGGGGGATCGACTCGTTCGACCAGTGGGGGGTCGAGCTCGGCAAGCAGATGGCCGCGGCCATCGTGCCCGAGCTGACGGGTGACTCGGCGAGCCCCGAGCGGGACTCCTCGACGCGAGCCCTGATCGAGCGGTACCGAGCGAGGAGGCAGCCGTGAGTGGTGCACAACTGGGCATGGTCGGACTGGGCCGGATGGGCGCGAACATCGTGCGCCGGCTGCTGGGCGGCGGGCACCGGGTCGCCGCCTACGACGTGAACGCGAAGGCCGTGGCGGCCGTCGTGGCCGACGGCGCGCTCGGCGCGGCGACGCTCGCCGAGCTGGTCGACGCCCTCGAGGCCCCTCGGGCCGTGTGGCTGATGCTGCCCGCCGCCCTCACCCAGGGGGTGCTCGACGAGGTCGCCGACCTGCTCAGCGAGGGCGACGTCATCATCGACGGGGGGAACTCCTACTACCACGACGACGTCGACCGGGCGGCCGCGCTCTCGTCGCGCGGCCTGCACTACGTCGACTGCGGCACCAGCGGCGGCGTCTGGGGGCTCGAGCGGGGCTACTCGCTCATGATCGGCGGGGAGGACGAGGTCGTCGCGCGCCTGGACCCGCTCTTTGCGACCATCGCCCCGGGCGAGGACGGCACCGCGCCCACCCCCGGCCGGGCGCCGGGCTCGACGGCCGCGCGCGGCTACCTCCACTGCGGCCCGGCCGGGGCCGGCCACTTCGTGAAGATGGTCCACAACGGCGTCGAGTACGGGATGATGGCGGCGATCGCCGAGGGCCTCTCGGTGCTGCGCCACGCCGACGTGGGGCTCCACCCGGCCGAGGCCGACGCCGAGACGTCCCCGGTGCGCGAGCCCGAGTACTTCCGCTACCACTTCGACCTGGCCGACGTGGCCGAGGTCTGGCGCCACGGCTCGGTGGTGAGTTCGTGGCTGGTGGACCTGACCGCCCAGGCCCTCGCCGGCTCGCCCGAGCTCGCCGAGTACTCCGGCCACGTCGCCGACTCCGGCGAGGGCCGCTGGACCCTGGAGGCGGCGATCAACGAGTCGGTGCCGGCCCCGGTCCTCGCCTCGGCGCTGTTCGCCCGCTACGAGTCGCGCGACCGCGGCGAGTTCGCCGCCAAGGTCCTCTCGGCCATGCGCGCCGGCTTCGGTGGCCACGCGGAGAAGAAGGCGTGAGCCTCGAGCTACGGGTCCTGCCCGACGCCGACGCGCTCGCCGAGGTCGCGGCCGACTGGCTGGCCCGGGCGATCGACGCGCGCCGGGCCGAGCGCACCCCGGTCTCGCTCGCCCTCTCGGGCGGGACCACCCCCTGGGCGATGATCGCTCACCTGCGCGACGTCGTCCCCTGGGGCGAGGTCGCGGTCTTCCAGGTCGACGAGCGCGTGGTGCCGGTGACGAGCGAGTTGCGCAACTGGCGCCACCTCGAGGCCGGCCTCGCCAACTCCGGTGCGCGACTCGTCCCCATGCCCGTCGACGAGGCCGACCTCGAGGCCGGCGCCCACCGCTACGCCGAGTCCCTGCCCGAGCGGCTCGACGTCGTGCACCTCGGCCTCGGGGCCGACGGCCACTGCGCCTCGCTCGTCCCCGACGACCCGGTCCTCGCGGTCAGCGACCGCGCCGTCGCGATGACCCACCCCTACCAGGGGCACCGCCGCATGACGCTGACCTACCCCACCTTGAACGCCGCGCGCCAGGTGCTCTGGCTCGTGAGCGGTCCGGACAAGCGAGAGGCGCTCGCGCGCCTCCTGG
>NCBE01000175.1 GCA_002255565.1 Actinobacteria bacterium 21-73-9 | reverse complement strand
CTCGTCGCTCGTCGCGCCCTCCGGGCGCAGCAGGCACCAGGCAAAGACGTCGCGGGCCCGGGAGCGAAGCCCGGTCACCACCAGCTCGCCATGCACCGCTACCTCGAAGTGGCCGAACATGCGCACCGAGATCGGCCGCTCGGCCGGCCCGTCACCGTTTCCGTTCGGCGGCGGAGGCGGTGACGGCTCGAGCCACGGCTCGCTGGCGTCGTCGGTCGATGGATCGGCGGTGGAGAAGTCGTCGGTGGAAGAGCCGCCGGATCGCAAGGGGATGACGGTGGCGTTGGTGGCGAACACGTCCTCGTCGAGGTCGTCCTGGTGGGCGGCCTCGGTGACCGCGGCGAGCACCTCGGTCGCCTCGTCGGCGCGCAGCCCGAAGAGCTGGACGCCGAGAAGCGCTCCGACGCGGTCGGCCGGCGTGGCGTCGAGCACTCGACGACCGGCGTCGATGTTGAGCTGTCCGGTGGCGATCGGCGATGGCGCGAGGGACACGACGCAGACGCCCAGGCGGGGCGCGTCGGCGACAAGGGCGCTCCAGCGACCGAGTGACTCGGCGGGGAGCGCGTCGAGGAGCACGAGCAGCAACGGCAGCGGGTTCTCGGGGTTCTCGGCCCGGAACTGGGCGGCGTCGGCCGCCCCGGCCGCCTCGAAGCGCCGGCTGCGGGCGACACGCTCGGACTCGACGGCCCGGGCTGCCTGGTCGGTCGTCGCCACCCGACGGATGGCGCGGTCCGGAGCGAGGCCGGGCAGCAGCCGCTCGGCGAGGTCGTCGGCGAGGAGCACCTCGGCCGCACCCGGCTCTGCCCGGACCAAGAGCGCGGTCATAAGGGCGCGGGCGAGGTCGTCGACACCGGGGCCGTCGAGGGCGACGCCGGAGAGGTCGGTGAGCTCGATGGTCACGATCTCGTCGCCGCGCGACGCCACGTCGAGGCGGCCCGGCTCCGCGATTCGCTCCTCCTCCCCGACCGGCATGGCCGGGACCGGACCCGAACCGTCGAACGGCGCGTTCGCCGTGGCCGCTTGGCGCAGGTGGTGGATCGTCGGGCGGGCCGGCTCAGTGACAAGGGTGCGACCGGGTCTGGGCGGCCGGTAGCGGTAGGCGTGGCGGCGACGGAGCCGGCCGAGGGCGATCGTGGCGGCCACACCGGCGGCAAACGAGCCGGCGACGACCGACCCTGACGGCAGTCGCACCGGCTCCCCGCTGCGAACGACGGGCGCCGTGTCAACGCGGTGGGGGGCCGTCGTCGGTGACGGCTCGGACGGCGTCGTGGTCGCCGGAGGCGCGGTGCTCGGCGACATGGTCGGTGGCGTGGTCGCGGGTGGAGTTGACGGGGAAACCGTCGCCGGAGGCACGATGGTGGGCGACGTGGCTGGCCGGCTGGTCGGCGGTGCCGGTGTCCAGGCGGGCCCGGCGACGGATGGGGCGGGCAGGAGGAGGGTCCAGCCGGGGTCGATCCAATGCGGGTCGGTGAGCGTGACCCCGCCGGGCTGAGGTCGATCCTCGTTGAGCTGGAAGATCTCCGACCAGCGCAACGGG
>NCBE01000121.1 GCA_002255565.1 Actinobacteria bacterium 21-73-9 | reverse complement strand
CCGCGCTGGGCACCCGCCACGCGTCGCGCGCGGCCCTGCGCCGACGCCACCAGCTGCTCGTCGTGGCGAGCGGCTGGCACCGGCGCACCGCGCTGTGGATCCTGCTCCAGCTCGTCGTGCTCGACCTCGCCGAGACGGCGGTCGCCCTGGTCGGCGCCGACACCGAGCGGGTCGGGGCGATCGCCCACTCCTGGGGGTGGCTCGCGATCCAGCGCCGTCGGGTGCGGGCGCGACGGCGCGAGCTCGAGCGCCAGCGCGTGCTCTCCGACGCCGAGCTCGCGCGCCTCCAGGTCGCCGGCGCCAGCCGGGCCCGGGAGTTCGTGGTGCGCCTGGCGCGCGAGGGGTTCGACCGCGCCCGCGGGATCGTGCCCCCGTCGCCGGCGGCGAGCCTCGAGGACGATCACTCGGTGGGCTTCGCGGCGGCCTTCTCCGAGCAAGAGGAGTTCGACGAGTTCGTCGAGGCGCCCCCCGCGCCGCGGCCCTCGCGGGTGCTGACCTCGTTCCGGGCCCAGGCCGTGGTGGTGGCGCTCGCCGCGATCGTCTGGGCGGTCGGCGCGCGCAACCTCGTCGCGGGCCACCTCCCGCTGGTCGGCCGGCTGGCGCCGCTCGACTCGTGGTGGTCGACCTGGCGCCACTTCTTCGCGTCGTGGTCGCCGGCCGGGGTCGGCACGGGCGCGCCGAGCCCGCCCGGCTACGGGGTGCTCGGGATCGCCGGCACCGTCGTGCTCGGGCGCATGGGCATCCTGGCGCGGGTCGCCCTGATCTTCGCCGTCCCGGTGGGGGCGATCGGGATGGGCCGGCTGCTGCGCGACAAGGTCTCCAACCGCGCGCGGCTCATCGGCGCGCTCGCCTACGCCGCGGTGCCGGCCGGGCTCAACATGGTCGCCCAGGGACGGCTCGACGTGCTCGTCGTGGTCGCCGGCCTGCCCTTCCTCACCCGTCGGGTCTTCGAGGTCATGGACGTGCCGGGCTTCCGCCGTCGGCCCTACGGCGAGCCCGTCGCCTTCGGGCATCGGGGCTGGCGCACCAGCGAGGCCGGCCAGCGGCTCATGCTGGTGATGCAGACGGCCCTCGTCGGCGCCCTCGCGCCGGCGGCCCTGGTCGCCGTGGCGCTCGTGGTCGTGGGGGTGGCGATCGCGCGCTGGTTCGAGCCCGACCGCGAGTCGGGCTTCGCCCGACCCTTCCGGCTGCTCGGCTTCGTCGCGTTCAACGTGGCCGTCTTCCTCCTGCCGCTCAGCGTGGACGTCGTCATCGCCGGCCGGCGCGCCCCCGAGGTCTTCGGGCTGGCCCGCGGCCCGTGGACGGTGCCGGGCTTCTCCTCCCTCCTGCGCGGGGTCGACGGCACCTTCGGGGCGTCGTGGTGGGGCTGGCTGCTGCCGGGCGCCGCCGCGCTCGCGGTCACGCTCTGTCGGGCCGAGCGCCGCGCGGTGGCCTCGAAGCTGGTCGTCGTCGCCACGCTGGCGATCGCCCTCGCGGCGCTGTCGGGCCACCACTGGCTCGGCTCGTTCGAACCCGACCTCGACGTCCTGCTCGCGCTCTACGGCGTGTGCCTGGCCGGCCTGGTCGGCCTGGGCGTCGGGGCGCTCGAGTCGGATCTGCGCGCGGCCGGCTTCGGCTGGCGCCAGGGCGCCGCCGCCGTCACCGTGGCGGTGCTCGTGGTGGCCGTCGTGCCCTTCCTCGGGGCGATGGGCTCGGGTCGCTTCGACCTGCCGACCTCGAGCGTGGCCGAGTCGCTGAGCTCGCTCGCCCCGAGCACGGCCGGGGGCTACCGCGTCTTGTGGCTGGGGGACCCGTCAGTCCTGCCGACCCCGGGCTGGACGGTCGCGCCGGGCCTCGCCCTCGCCACCTCGACCAACGGGCTGCCCGGGGGCGCGACGGCCTTCACCCCGCCCGACTCGGGGGCCGCCGACGCGCTCATCGAGGCCGTCCAGTCGGCCGTGCGGGGCCAGACGGTCGACCTCGGCGCGCTGCTCGCCCCGGCGGGGATCTCGACGATCGTCGTGCTCGACGCCGCGGCCCCCGAGGTCGCCGGCGTCCAGCGGGTCCCGCGCCGCCCGGTGCCCAGCGCCCTCACCCGGGCCCTCGCGCGCCAGGGCGACCTCTCCTTGGAGCTGACGACCTCGTCGGCCCAGGTCTACGCCAACTCCCTCTTCCACGGCGTCGTGGCCGAGTCGACCCCGGGCTCGACGACGCTGCGCCCGGTCTTCAGCGCCCGTCGCTTCTCCGGCCCGCTCGAGCCCGGGGGGACGGTCGTGGCCGGGCTGGCCCCCGCGGGCGCCTTCGCCCTCGTGGTCGACGGCCGCCCGACGGCCCGCACGACCGAGGGGACCTGGACGCCCCTCTACGCGGTGCCCGCCACCACGGGCACGCCCACCGGCGAGCTGGTCCTGCACCAGTTCCCGCTCAACGGCCTCCTCGCGCTGTTCACCCTCGGGCTGTGGGCGATCGTCGGGCTGGGCTTCGGCTGGATCCAGCGGGCCGAGTGGCTCTTCACCGGGCGGGTCGGGCGACGGGCGAGGCCGCGGTGAGACGCGGACCCCTGCTCGTCGTCTGCGCGGTGGTGCTCGGCGGCGTGGGCGCAGCCGTCACGCTGCGCCCGGCGCGCAACCCGGCGGCCTACCCCGGCGAGGGCGCCACCACGGCCCAGTCGACGGCCCTGTACTGCACCGGTCTGTCGGGGGGCGCGCACCGGCCCGGGCGGGTGACCTTCGTCAACACCGCCGCGGCGTCGCGGGCCCTCGAGATCGAGGTCGTCTCGGACACCGGCCACGTGGCCACGCGCTCGGTCACCCTCGCCGCGCGCACGCAGTACTCGCTGCAGCCCTCGACCCTCGAGTCGGGGACCTTCTACGCCGTGCTCACCCGGGTGGCCGGCGGGGGGGTCGTGGCCGAGGAGGTGGCCGGCACCGACGCGGCGGCCGCCCCGTGCGCCAGCGCGGGCACGACTTCTTGGAGCGCCACCGGCTTCTCGACGGCCGTGGGCTCGAGCGCCTACGTGAGCGTCTTCAACCCCACGGCGACGGCCGCCGTCTTTGACGTGTCGGTCTACTCGGCCACGGGCTTCTCGGCCCCCCAGGCCTTCCAGGGCGTGTCGGTGCCGGCCCACGCCGAGGTCTACCTCGACCTGGCCCGGGTCGCGGTCAACGCCCGCCAGGTCGGGGTGGGCCTGCGGGTGCTGCGCGGCACCCTGGTCGTGGTCGGGGTCCAGGACTCGGCCGGGACCCTGTCGCTCAACGCGGGCCAGGCGGCGCCCGCGACCCGCTCCTACTTCCCGGCCGTGACGACGGCCCACCGCGCCAGCGCCGTCCTCGAGGTGGCGAACCCCGGGCCGAACCCGGCCGAGGTCACGGTCCACGTGGTGCTCGGCGCCTACGCGATCGCCGACCAGTACGTGAGCGTCGCGCCCTACTCGACGGGCGCGCTCGCCCTGACGCCGAACCCGGCGATCCCGGCCGCCGGCTACGCCGCGGTGAGCGTGCGCTCGAGCGTGCCGGTCGTGACCGACCTCGCGACGGGCACGGCCGGGGTGGGGTCGGCCCTCTCGGCCCCGAGCCCGACGACCACCTCGGCGCTCGTGCACGACTTCACCTCGAAGGGCTACGACGCTCTGCGCGTGCTCAACCCCTCTCGCCGGGCGATCACCGTCACGGTGAGCGCCCTGGGCTCGTCGAGGGCGCTCGCGCACCTGCGCGTCGAGGGCCACGGCGTGGGCGACCTCGCCCTGGCCGTGCCGGCGATGCGCTCGGGCCCGGGCACCTACCTCGTCGCGAGCCCCGGGCGCTTCGCCCTCGGTCTGACTCTCCCCAGCCGGCCGGCCGGGATCGCGGTGCTCGCCGCGCTAGACGGCCGGTAGCGTCGGCGGCTGCCAGCTCGGGGCCGGCACCGGGGCCGGCACCGGGGAGGTCGCCGCCACCGGCTGGGGCTCGGCGGGCTCGGGCGCCGGCGTGGAGCCGGAGAGCGAGCTCACCGTCTTGGTCCCGGCCGGGTGGACCGGCTCGCCGTTCGCCTCGTCGATGAGGCGGGCCGCCTCGGCCCCGTCGATCGTCTCGCGCTCGAGCAGGGCCCGGGTGAGGGCCTCGAGGCCCCGGCGGTGCAGCGTGAGGACCTCGATGGCGCGCGACTCCTGCTCGCGCAGGATCCGCTCGACCTCGTCGTCGATGACCTGGGAGGTGTGGTCGGAGTAGTCGCGGGTGTGCATGAGGTCCTCGCCGAGGAAGACCTGGTTGTTCGAGCCCCAGGCCATCGGGCCGATCTCTTTGGACATGCCCCACTCGCGCACCATGCGCCGGGCGAGCTCGGTGTTGCGCTGCAGGTCGTCGGCCGCGCCGGTCGAGAGGTCGCCGTAGACGAGCAGCTCGGCCACCCGGCCGCCCATGCGCATGCACAGGCTGTCCTCGAGCTCGGGCCGGCCCATGATGTGGCGGTCCTCCTCGGGCAGGGTCATGGTGACCCCGAGGGCCATGCCGCGCGGGATGATCGTGATCTTGTGCAGCGGGTCGGTCTTATCCAGGACGTAGGCCAACAGGGCGTGGCCCGACTCGTGGTAGGCGACGCGCTCGCGCTCGTCGTCCTTGAGGACCATCGTGTCGCGCTCCTGGCCCATCATCACCCGGTCGCGGGCCGTCTCGAAGTCCTCCATCGAGACGGTCGGCGAGTTCCGGCGCACGGCGTGCAGGGCCGCCTCGTTCACCAGGTTGGCGAGGTCGGCCCCGCTCATGCCCGGGGTGCCGCGGGCGACCAGCGCCAGGTCGACGGTGGGGTCGAGGGGCTTGCCCCGGGTGTGGATCTGCAGGATCGGCAGGCGCTCT
>NCBE01000015.1 GCA_002255565.1 Actinobacteria bacterium 21-73-9 | reverse complement strand
GACGCCCTCGCCGGGGTCACCGACCCCGAGCGCAAGCGCAAGATCATCGGCGAGCTCTTCATCCGCGAGTTCGAGGCCGTGGCCCGCGAGCTCGCCACCGGCCAGGACGTGCGCTTCTTGGTCCAGGGGACCCTGTACCCCGACGTGATCGAGTCGGGCTCGGGCCACGCCGCCAACATCAAGAGCCACCACAACGTCGGCGGCCTGCCCGAGGACCTGGCCTTCGAGCTCGTCGAGCCGCTGCGGCTCCTCTTCAAAGACGAGGTGCGCCGGGTCGGCGAGGAGCTGGGCCTGCCCGAGGAGATCGTCTGGCGCCAGCCCTTCCCGGGACCGGGCCTCGCGGTGCGCATCGTCGGCGAGGTCACCCGCGAGAGGGCCGAGATCCTGCGCGCGGCCGACCACGTCGTGGTTGACGAGATCCGTCGCGCCGGGCTGTACCGGGACCTGTGGCAGAGCTTCGCCGTGCTGCCGGCGGTGCGCACGGTCGGGGTGATGGGCGACGGGCGGACCTACGCGTACCCGATCGTGATCCGCGCCGTCACGAGCGACGACGCGATGACCGCCGACTGGGCCCGCCTGGACTACGACCTCGTCGAGCGGATCGCCAACCGGCTCATCCGCGAGGTCGAGGGCGTCAACCGCGTGGCGCTCGACGTGACGAGCAAGCCGCCGGGCACGATCGAGTGGGAGTGAGCGGCGGGCGGATCACCGAGGCCTGGCTGTGGGGTGACCCCGCTCCGGGCGGGCGCCCCGACCCGGCGGCGCTCCTCGAGGGGCTGACCGCGCCCCAGCGCGACGCCGTGACGCATCGCGGCGGGCCGCTCCTCGTGATCGCCGGCGCCGGCTCGGGCAAGACCCGGGTGCTCACCCGACGAATCGCCCACCTGCTCGCCACCGGCGACGCCGAGCCCCACCAGGTCATGGCGATCACCTTCACCAACAAGGCCGCCGACGAGATGCGCCGTCGCGTGGTCGACCTCGTCGGGTCCGACGTCGAGCGGATGTGGGTCTCGACCTTCCACTCGGCCTGCCTGCGCATGCTGCGCAGCCACGCCGACGTGCTCGGCTACGAGCGGGGCTTCACGATCTACGACGCCGGCGACGCCCAGACCGCCGTCGAGCTCATCATGCGAGAGCTGGGCCTCGACACCAAGCGCCTCGCCCCGCGCAGCGTCGCGGCGAACATCTCGGCGGCGAAGAACGAGATGGTCGCCCCCGAGCGCTACGCCGCCACCTACGGCGACGACCCCGTGCGCCGGCGCATCGCCGAGATCTACCAGCTCTACGTCGCGCGCCTGCGCCGGGCGAACGCCATGGACTTCGACGACCTGCTGTTGAACGCACTCGCGATGCTCCAGCGCGACGAGCACGTGCGCCGCGCCTACCAGAACCGCTTCACCCACCTGCTGGTGGACGAGTTCCAGGACACCAACGGCGTCCAGAACGAGCTCGTGATGACGCTCGCGGCCGGGCACCGGAACCTCTGCGTGGTCGGCGACTCGGACCAGTCGATCTACCGCTTCCGCGCGGCCGACGTGCGCAACATCCTCCAGTTCGAGTCCCGCTTCCCCGACGCGACGGTCGTGGTGCTCGAGCAGAACTTCCGCTCGACCCAGGTGATCCTCGACGCCGCGAACGCCGTCATCGCGAAGAACCCCAGCCGCCACCCCAAGAACCTCTTCACCGACGGGGACACCGGCGAGCGGATCCGGCTGTACCGGGCGGCCGACGAGTACGACGAGGGCCGCTTCATCGCGAGCGAGCTGCGCCGCCTGCGCTCGTCGGCCGGGGTCCCCTGGAGCGAGATGGCCGTCTTCTACCGGACCAACGCCCAGAGCCGCGTGCTCGAAGAGGAGCTCCTGCGCGCGAGCGTCCCCTACCGGGTCATCGCCGGCACCCGCTTCTACGACCGCAAGGAAGTGAAGACGGCCCTCGCCTACGCGCGACTCATCGTGAACCCCCGGGACGAGGCGTCGGCCCGCCGGGTGATCAACGAGCCGCGCCGGGGCGTCGGCGACGTCGCCCAGGCCAAGCTCGGCGCCTACGCCGCCGAGCGGGGCCTCTCGTTCGCCGAGGCGGTCTCCTTCGGCGCGGCCGCGGGGCTCACGGGCCGGGCGCTCGCGGGCTGTGACCGGTTCGCCTTCATGCTCGATGAGCTGCGCGCGCTCAGCAACGACCTCTCCCCGCGCGAGATGATCGACGCGATCGTGCGCGAGTCGGGCCTGGGCGACGCCCTGCGCGCCGACGGCTCGGACGAGGCCTACTCGCGCCTGGAGAACCTGGGCGAGCTGGCGAGCGCGGCCGCGCAGTACGAGTCGCTGCTCGATTTCGTCGAGCGCGTCGCCCTGGTGGCCGACTCCGACCAGCTCGGCGCGGGAGACGGCGCGGTCTCGCTCATGACCCTGCACGTCGCCAAGGGGCTCGAGTTCCCCGCGGTCGTCATCACGGGCCTGGAGGAGACGGTCTTCCCCCACGCCCGAGCCCTCAGCGACGACGCCGAGCTCGAGGAGGAGCGCCGGCTCTGCTACGTCGGCATCACCCGGGCGATGCGCCACCTCACGCTCACCCACGCCTGGACCCGCACGATGTGGGGCCGGCTCACCGAGGCCATCCCGAGCCGCTTCCTCCAGGAGGTTCCCCCCGAGCTCGTGACCGACCTCTCGAGCGTGCAGCCGACGCGCCGCTCGAGCTTCTCGCTCGACGAGGACGGCTTCGCGGGACGCCAGAGCGAGTTCGCCCAGGGCCGGGCCTTCGGGACGGGCGCGGCCCCGCCGGTGCGCTCGACCGGGGCCGAGACGCTCGGCCTCGCGGTCGGCGAGCCGGTCGTGCACGAGCGTTACGGCGTCGGCGTCGTCACCGCCACCGAGGGGGAGGGCCGACACGCCCGGGCCACGGTCGACTTCGAGGCGTTCGGGGTGAAACACCTCGTGCTCGCGATGACACCGCTGCGTCGCGCCTGATGGGATAAGTCCTCGCTAAGAATTGCCTAGGGCCCGCGTGGACCCGCGCGCGGCCCTGAGAGAATAATCAGCGTGTCTAGCGCCCCCCCGACGCAGCGACCTTCCCGAGCCGGCTACAGCGTGCCCTCGCGACGCCGGCCCCCGGCCCGACGCAGCCGCTCCGGCCGGCGTCGACCGCCCTACGTCTACTGGATCCGTCGCGCCTTCGTCGCGGTCAGCCTCGTCCTGCTCGTGGTCGTGCTCTACCTCGGGGTGACCCTCGTCCAGGCGCTCGGCAACCCGTCCCTCGGGGTCTCCTACCTCGCCCGGGCGGCCGAGTGGAGCCGCAGCCACGGGCTCGGCCCCGTGGTGCTCTGGGCCGAGAAGGAGTACTACGCCCTCAACCCGCCCCGAAAGGGCGGCAAGCCGGCGGCGAACGCCTTCGGCAACTCGGCCACCAAGACCGGCCCCCCCACGACGCGGGTCACGGCCAACGGCGAGACGTACCTGCCCGCGCCCCAGCGCATGACCTCGCCGGCCGGCAAGTGGCTGCCCGGCGAGGGGGTCTGGCACCCCGTGGGCCGACGCACCGCCGACGGCGTCCCGGCGATCTACGAGGCCTTCGTGCGGCCCAACAAGGTGAACACGAGCTACGTCGTCGGCGTCGCCTGGATGGACCCGAAGCTGCTCCAGGCCCAGCTCTACTCGGGCTCGTACATCCCCGGCGGCGGCCCCTACAAGTACAGCGCGCCGATCTCGGCGAAGGCGTCCGAGAGCCTGGTGGCCGCCTTCAACGCGGGGTTCCGCATGCAGGACGCCCAGGGGGGCTACTACACCCAGGGCAAGATGATCATCCCGCTGCGCACCGGCGCGGCCTCGGTCGTCGTCTACAAGAACGGCGACATGACCGTGGGCTCCTGGAACCGCGACGTGCGCATGACGAGCAAGGTGGCCTCGGTGCGCCAGAACCTGCGGCTCATCGTCATCAACGGTCGGCCGGTGGCGGGGCTCGACAACGCCAACTACATCAACTGGGGCGCGACGCTCGGCGGCTCCTACGCCGTGTGGCGCTCGGGCCTCGGGGTCACCAAGGACGGGGCCCTCGTCTACGTCGGCGGGCCGAGCCTGTCGATCTCGGACCTCGCGAACGTGCTGGTCCACGCCGGGGCGGTGCGGGCGATGGAGCTCGACATCAACACCGACTGGGTCCAGTTCTCCTCCTACCAGGGGCCCCTCGGCAAGCCGATCAACGGCGGGAGCGGGACCGACCTGCTGAGCTCGATGAACGGCATCCCCTCGCGGTTCTTCGCCAGCTGGTGGAACCGCGACTTCTACACCATGTCGCTGCGACCCGCCGACATGACCGTGAAGCCCAAGGGCTGACGCCGCAAGGTCGGCTCGCCCGAGCGCGAACGGGCCCCGGCCCCGCCTCGAGAGAGCCGCCGGGGCCTGGGGCCCCGAGCGCCGGGAGACCCCCTACTTCTTCACCACCGACTCGACGGTCTGGGCCAGGAGTGCCTGACCGGCGACGCTCGGGTGGACCCCGCACCCGGTGAAGGTCGACGCGGTGAAGAGGCGGGTGAGCAGGCCCGCGGCGCAGCTGTCGCCGGCGGAGTACTGCGCGGCCTGCTCGAAGGCGCCGTAGCCGTCGGCGACCTCCACGTGGAACCCCGCGCCCCCGGCGTCGAGGGCCTTGTTGAGGTACGCGCTGGCGGCGCTGTCGAGGGGGTTGGCGTAGTTCGTGGCGTAGTAGTTGACGAGGACGATCTGGCCCGTGAAGTGCGCGGTGAGGCGCAGGGCCCGCACGATGGTGTGCACGTGGGCTGTGACCGACACCAGGACCGGGGTCAGCTCGGACACGCACTGGTCGGCGGTGGTCTGCTGGCAGATGAAGCCGTCGTTGGCTCCGATCATCAGCGTGACCAGGCTGGTGCGCGGGTGCGTGCGCAGGTAGTGCAGCGCGAAGGCCATCTGACCGCCCGGGTAGCGCACGTGGAGCGGGTAGATCGTCCGGTAGCCGCCGGGCTCGATGGTCCCGGTAGCGCTGGGGTGGTTCTCGCACCCGTTGCTGAGCGCGCTCGGGTCCAAGAAGCTCGACGACGTCTCACCCGGGCAGGCGGCGTTGGCCAGGTGGAGGCCGAGCGCGGACGCGACGTACTCGGGGAAGCCCACGAAGTTCGCCGCGGAGCCGTAGTCCGGAGCCGGGGTGGTCGTCGACTCCCGGTAGCCGAAGGACACGGAGTCCCCGAGCGCCAGGTAGTCGCTCCCGGGCGTCGCGACGGCGAGCCCGGGGTGACGCGCGGTGGGGACGCTCGACGCCCCCGCGGATGCCCCGGTGAGCAGCACCGACGCCAGCACGAGCGTCGCCGCCCCGCGGCGCGACGCGAGCCAGATGGAGACCCTCACGCGACGTCCCTCCTCGCTAGACGCCACAGGCTAACGCGGGTGGGACGCCACTCCGGTGGGGAGCCGACGTCTCGACGCCTCAGTCGCTCCGGGGCGTCTCGGGCAGGGCCTCGGGCACGAGGGACTCCGGCACCGCCGTCGTCAAGACGACCACGCCCGCGCACACGGCGGCGCCGGCGAGGCCGGCCACCACCGCCACACCCCAGCCCGGGGCCAGGTGCTCGCGGAAGAGCCCGACACCGAAGAGCACGCTCACGAGGGGGTCGACGATCACGATGAGCGGCTGGGAGACGCGCAGGGGTCCCTCGCGCAGCGCGAGCTGCTCGGTCGTGAGCCCGCCGAGGCCCGCGACGACGAGCGCGTAGAGCGGCCACGAGGTGAGCAGCCCCCCCACGCCGCCGGCGACGAGGACGTCGGTGGCACTCTTGATGAAGGTCGCCTCGAGGGCCCACAGCACGGCGGTCGCCGTCGCGAAGCTTGCGGCGCGCCGTACGGGGCCCGCCCCGCGCGCGACGAGGACGAGCACGACGACCGCGAGCGCCGACGCGACGGTGGTCGTGACCCACGCGGCCCTCGTCGGCGCGTGGGCCACGCCGTGGGGGTCCGTCACCATCAGGACCGTCGCGAGGGCCAGTGTCGTGACGGCCGCACTCGTCCACGCGCGCGCGGAGAGTCGCTGGCGGCGCCAGAGTCGGCGCAGGACGAGCGCGAGCACCAGCTCGCTCACGAGCAGGGGCTGGACGAGCGACAAGGGACCCGCGTGCAGGGCGACGGCCTGGAAGACGAGGGAGCCGAGCATGCCCAACCACCCGAGCAGCCACAGCGGGTGGCGCACGACGTGGCGGACCCACGACCACCCCCGGTGGTTGCCGGCGGTGGTGGCCACGTGCTGCATCATCACCGCGGCAGCGTTCGCGAGGGCCGTGAGCAGGGCGAAGGTGACGGCCACGCCGGTCGAGGTCACTCAGTGCCTCGTCGCGCGATCGTGCGGGTCAACAGGGCGAAAGATACTCGCCGCCCCCCACCCGTTGCGAGGGTCCTTTCGCCGCGGGCTCTCGCCACACCGTCTCGCCCGGCGGGGACGCCACCGCGGTGCGGCTAGGGCACCAGGAGCCCGAGAGGGATCACGGCGACCCCGTCGCGGCGCCGGTAGGCCTCGGGGCCCGTGGTCACGACGGCGACGTCGGCGCACTCCTCGCCGAGGGCGTCGCGGAGCCACCGCAGGTGGGTGACGTCGTCGTCGGTCACCGACGGCGAGAGCTTCACCTCGAGGGCGGCGACCCCGTGGTCGCCCTCGACCACGATGTCGACCTCGTGACGTCCTCCTTGAGTGCGGAGGTGGTACGTGCGCGCGCTCGCGCGCTGGGCGAAGGTTCGGACCGACAAGGTGACGAGTGATTCGAAGAGCGCCCCCATGAACGAGCCGTCCCGGGCTCCCCGGGGCGAGGGCCCGCCGCCGCGCAGGAGGTCGGCCGACCCGACGCCCTCGCGGCGGGCCGCGAGCGCCGGGTCGGCGAGGTGGTGCTTGGGCGCCACGGTGAGGGCCGCCATGTGATTGCGCGAGGGGAGCCACGCCGGGAGCGGGTCGAGGATCCGCAGAGCCGAGAGCAGCTCGACGTAGGGGGCGACCGCCGTCCTCGACGGAGACGTCCCCTCCTCGCCCATGGCGGCGCGACGGATCTTCTCGAGCGAGGTCGCGCTCCTCGTGGCCGCCGCGTAGGCCCGGAGCCACCGGAGGACCCTCTCGGGGTGCCGGACCCTCAGCCCCGAGACAGGGAGGTCGTGGGTGGCCACGCGCTCGAGGTATCCGTCGAGCTGGCCGCGAGCGATCGTCCTGACAGGTGTCGGAGCCCGGGGAAGCCCCCGGCCGCGATCTCGCGGGCGTAGTCGACGAGCGTGAGCGGCGTGCGCCCGGAGGGCCGAGCGGTCCCGGCGAGGAGGTCCGTGAAGGACACACCCTCGACGAGGCCGAGGCGCTCACTCAAGGTGAGAGGGCGCATCCGAACGGTGGTGATCCGCCCCGCCCCCGAGTGGGTTGACGAGTCGGGCGCCGGACCGGTCAACAGGAAGTGGCCAGCCGAGTGGTCGTCGTCGACGAGTCGGCGCACGGCGTCGAAGGTCGCGGGCACCCGCCGCCACTCGTCGAGCAGGACCGGGGGCTCGTCGAGAGCGATGATGAACGGGTCCGCCTCGATGAGGTCGCGTTCGGTGGGGGAGTCGAGCCGACGGACGGTGGCGCTGCGCCGGAGGGCCGTCGCGGTCTTGCCGACCCCCTGGGGCCCGTTCGGCGGTCGCCTCGATGGTCCAGTGATGTCCGAGCACGCACTCGACCATTCGTCGGCGACCCTCCGGAGTCAGTGGCGCATTGGGGTGTTGGGTTATAGCGTTATTCACAGGCCCTCCTTGCGAGTCGTGAGTTGTGGTAACCCACAGCCTCGCTCGGAGGACTCACTTCTTCAAGCGGCCAGCCAAACCACTTCTCCAGGGACAACGTCCCGGGTTATCACACCTAGAGATCGGCGACCCTGCGCCAGATCGCCGCCGGGAGGTGGCGAACGACCACGAACAGGTAGCGCAGCACCGGCGGGCTCCACACGACCGGGTCGTCGGTGGACAGCGCGCGCACGACGTACTCGGCCACCTCGTTCGGACCCGTGGTGAAGGGGGCCTCCTTCTGGCCCGATGTCATCTTGGTGCGCACGAAGCCTGGGCGCACGAGCTGCAGGCGCACGCCGGTGCCGACCAGGGAGTCGCTCATTCCCTGGCACAGCCGGTCGAGGCCGGCCTTCGCGCCGGCGTAGAGGTACATCGAGCGGCGCACGCGCACCGCCGCGACCGAGGTGAGCACGAGGATCCGCCCGTGGCCCTGGGCGAGGAGCCGGGTGCGCACGGCGGTGAGGGCGGCGACCGGCCAGGTCATGTTCACCGTCACCATCCGGACGGCCTCGGCGGGGTCGTCCTCGAACTCGGACTGGTCCCCGAGCGCGCCGACCGCGACGATCACGAGGTCGACCGGCCCGCCGGCCCGCTCGAAGGCTCCGGCCACGGTCGTCTCGGCGCTCGCGGGGTCCTCGGCGTCGAAGGTGAGGACCTCGGTGCGGGTCGCGCCGTACTCCTCGGCCTCGCGGGCCGCCTCGGCGAGGCCGGCCGGGTCGCGCCCGGCGAGGACGACGGTCTCGGCGCGGGCGGCGCAGAGCTTACGCACGATCGCCCGGGCGATGTCCGAAGTGCCCCCGAGGACGACGACGCTCTGGGGCTGGCCGAAGGCGTTCTCCACGTCTACCTCCCTACCAGATGGAGCCGGCGGGCGAGGTCGCTCGTGAGGACCCCCTCGGGGTCGACGCGGGCGCGCACCGCGCGCCACTCCTCGAGCCGGGGGTACATGGCGGCGACCTTCGCCGGGTCGAGACGGGCGTCCTTGGCGAGGTAGACGCGCCCGCCGGCGTCGAGCACGAGCTCGTCGAGGGCGTCGAGCTCGTCGGGCAGGGTCTCGGCGCCGACGGGCAGGTCGAGGGCGAGGGTCCAGCCGGCCATCGGGAAGGAGAGGTGGCCGGGGTCGCCCGCGCCGAAGCGCTTCAAGACGGCGAGGAAGCTGACGAGGCCCGAGCGGGCCAGTCGCTCGATCACGGCGCGCACCGTCTCGCCCGCGTTCTCGGGCACGACGAACTGGTACTGCACGAAGCCGCGCGGACCGTAGAGGCGGTTCCAGTCGGCGACCCCGTCGAGGGGGTGGAAGAAGGCGCCGAGCGAGTGGGGCTCTTCGACCGCGTGGCGCGGCGCGCGGCGGAACCAGGCCTCGTTGAAGGCTCGCACGCTGAGCCGGTTCAACAGCCCCGGTGGCGCGACGAAGGGCACCCCGAGCCGGCCGGTGCGCGGCGCGCGCGGGGGCTCGGCGCCCGCGGGCGCGTGGTCGCCCCGGGTCAGCACCGCCCGGCCGGTCCGTGAGCCGGCGGCCGTGCAGTCGACCCAGGCGACCGAGTAGCGGTGGCGCTCGTCGCCCTCGACCATGGCGGCCATCACCCCGTCGAGGTCGTCGAAGCGGTCGGTGTCGACGAGCACCACGTCGCTCTCGACGCGCAAGAGGCGAAGTCGCACCCGGGTCACGACCCCGGTGAGGCCCATGCCCCCGAGCGTCGCCCAGAAGAGGTCGGGGTCGGCCTCGGGCGAGACGTCGAAGACTCCCCGCGGGGTCGCGAGGCGGAGGGACTCGACGTGGCTCGCGAAGGAGCCGTCGCGGTGGTGGTTCTTGCCGTGCACGTCGGCGGCCACGGCGCCGCCCATGGTGACCTGGCGGGTCCCGGGGGTGACGGGCACGAACCAGCCCTCGGGCAGCACGCTCGCGAGTAGCGCGTCGATGCTCGCCCCCGCACCCAGGGTGACCACGCCCGCCTCGTCGACGGGGCCGATCTCGTCGAGCCCGGTGAGCTCGGCCACCGTGCCGCCGGCCAGCTGGGCGGCGTCGCCGTAGCTGCGCCCGAGCCCGCGCACGCACAGCGGGCCGCGCGCGAGGAGCTCGGCGACCTCCTCCTCGCTCGAGGGCGCGACGACGCTCGACTGGGCCGCGGGCGTGCGGCCCCAGCCGGCGAGCCGGGTCATCGGTAGACCGCCCAGGCGAGCAGGAGCGCCCAGGCCAGGCCGAGGGCTTGGACGACCCGGTTGTGCAAGATGAGGTGCTCGGGCGTCTCGCCCTGGCCGGCGAGGGCCCCGCGCAGGATGTAGAGGACGGCGACGACGACCGGGATCACCGAGAGGTGGACCGGGAAGGCGTCGTTGCGCAGCGTCGACAGGCCCTGGGCCGAGGTGTCGAACGCCCAGAGGCAGTACCCGGCGACGGCCACCGAGGCCGCGAGGGTGAGCGTCGACTCGAGGAACCGGGCGGTGTACTCGGCCAGCACCTTGCGCGTCGCGCCGGAGGTCTCGGTCCCGAGCTCGGCGGCGCGCTTGCCCGCGACGAGGAAGAGCGCCCCGAAGGAGATCACGACGAGGAACCACTTGGAGACCGCGAGGTGGCTCGCCGCGGCCCCCGCGAGGGCCCGCAGGAAGAAGCCACTGGCCACGATGGTGAGCTCGATGACCGGGACCCGCTTGAGGTGGAGGCTGTAGGCGAGGGTGAGGACGGCGTAGGTGAGCAGGGTCCACTCGAGCTGGCCGGGCGAGGGCAGGACGAGGGGGAGAGCGAAGGCGAGGGCGCCGAGCACGACCGCCGCCGCGAGGGCCGCGGGCGGGGCCAGCTCGCGGGCGGCGAGGGCGCGGGTGCGCTTGGTGGGGTGGGCCCGGTCGGCCTCGACGTCGCGCAGGTCGTTCGTGATGTAGAGGGCCGAGGCGAGCAGGCTGAAGGCCACAAAGGCGACGGCCGTGTGGCCCACCACGTCGTGGTGGGTCAGCACGCCGGCGGCGGCCGGCGCGACCACCACGATGAGGTTCTTCACCCACTGGCTGGGGCGCATCGCGGAGAGGAGGGCGCGCACGGGCCCGCGGGCGGTCGTCACCCGACTCACGCTACTGGTCGACGCCCGAACACCCCGAGCGGCGAAAAGTCCCGATTTTCAAGCCAACTATGCTGAACTCGATGGAGCGCACCTACCGCGTCGTGGTCGCCAAGCCCGGTCTCGACGGGCACGACCGGGGCGCGAAGGTCATCGCCCGGACCCTGCGCGACGCCGGGTTCGAGGTCGTCTACACCGGCCTGCACCAGACCCCCGAACAGGTGGTCCAGGCCGTCGTGGACGAGGACGCCGACGCCCTGGGGCTCTCGCTGCTCTCGGGCGCCCACCTGGTCCTCGTGCCGAGGGTGATCGACCTGCTGGCCGCGGCCGGGCGGGCCGACGTGCTCGTCGTGGTGGGCGGGATCATCCCCGAGGGCGACCTCGCGGCCCTCCAGGCGGAGGGCGTCGCCCGGGTCTTCACCCCGGGCTCGTCGCTCGAGGAGATCGGCGCCTGGCTCGAGGCCGCCCTCGACGCCCGCGAGCTCCAGCACCACTGAGACTGCGAAAGGACGTCATGGACCTCTTCGAGTACCAAGGCAAGCAGTACTTCGCGCGCTACGGGATCCCCGTGTCGCCCGGCGGGGTCGCCGACAGCGTCGAGGAGGCCCTCGAGGTCGCCGAGCGCGTGGGCTACCCCGTCGTCGTGAAGGCCCAGGTCAAGGTGGGCGGGCGCGGCAAGGCCGGGGGCGTGAAGCTCGCGACCGGGCCCGACGAGGCCCGCACCCACGCCCAGAGCATCCTCGGGCTCGACATCAAGGGCCACGTCGTCACGCGCCTGTGGGTCGAGCGCGCGAGCGACATCGCCAAGGAGTACTACGCCTCGTTCACCCTGGACCGGCCCAACAAGGTCCACCTGGGCATGCTGAGCGCCCAGGGCGGGGTGGAGATCGAGGTGGTCGCCGCCGAGAGCCCCGACGCCATCGCCATGCTCCCCGTCGACCCCGTGCGTGGGCTCGACGTCGCCACGGCCCGGCGCTGGGTGGCCGAGGCGGGCCTGGACGAGGAGGCCCGGGCCCAGGCGGCCGACCTGCTCGTCGCGCTGTATCGCTGCTACACCGAGGGCGACTGCGACCTGGCCGAGATCAACCCGCTCATCCTCACCCCCGGGGGCGAGGTCCACGCGCTCGACGCGAAGGTCACCCTGGACGACAACGCCGCGTTCCGCCACCCCGAGTGGGACGAGTTCCGCGTCGACGAGTTCGAGGACCCGCGCGAGCGACGCGCCCGGGAGAAGGGGCTCAACTACATCGGCCTCGACGGCTCGGTGGGCATCATCGCCAACGGCGCCGGCCTCGCGATGTCGACCCTCGACGTGGTGAACCAGGTGGGCGGGACGGCCGCGAACTTCCTCGACATCGGCGGCGGCGCCAACGCCGACGTGATGGCCGCGGCCCTCGAGGTCATCAACTCCGACCCCAAGGTCACGAGCATCTTCGTGAACATCTTCGGGGGCATCACCCGGGTCGACGAAGTCGCCAAGGGCGTCCTCGAGGCGCTCTCGCGCGTCGAGATCGCCTCGCCGATCGTGCTGCGCCTCGACGGCACCAACGCCGTCGAGGGCCGGGCGATCCTCGCCCCCCACTTGAACGACCGGCTCATCACCGAGCCCACCATGTTGGAGGCCGCGCGCCGCGCCGTGGCCCTGGCCCGATAGGAGAGTCGTGAGCATCTTCGTCGACGAGAGCACCACCGTCATCGTCCAGGGCCTCACGGGGTCCCAGGGCCGGTTCCACGGACTGCGCAACCGCGCCTACGGCACGAAGGTCGTGGGCGGGGTCACCCCGGGCAAGGGCGGCACCGACGTCGAGGGCATCCCCGTCTTCGACTCGGTGGTAGAGGCCGTCGAGAGGACGGGCGCCACGGCGAGCTTCATCGCCGTGCCGCCGCGCTTCGCCCCGGCCGCCATCCTCGAGGCCGCCGAGGGCGGGATCGAGTTCATCGTCTGCATCACCGAGGGGATCCCGGCCCAGGACGAGGCGCTCACCTACAACCGCCTGGTGGAAGAGCACCCCGGGGTGCGCCTGCTCGGGCCGAACTGCCCGGGGATCATCAGCCCGGGCAAGTGCAACATCGGCATCACCTCGGGCGACATCGCCCGGGCGGGCGGGCCGGTCGGCATCGTCTCGCGCTCGGGGACCCTCACCTACCAGGCGCTCTACGAGTTGAGCCAGAAGGGAGTGGGCCAGACGACGTGCGTGGGCATCGGCGGGGACCCGGTGCCCGGCACCAACTTCATCGACTGCCTCGAGGCCTTCCAGGCCGACCCCGACACCCGGGCCGTGATGATGATCGGCGAGATCGGCGGCTCCGAGGAGGAGCGGGCCGCGGAGTGGATCGCCCAGAACATGGACAAGCCCGTCGTCGCCTACGTCGCGGGCGTGACCGCCCCCGCGGGGCGCAAGATGGGCCACGCGGGAGCGATCATCTCGGGCTCGAAGGGGACGGCCCAGGCCAAGATGGCCGCCCTGGCCGACGCCGGGGTGAGGGTCTGCCAGAACCCCACCGAGGCCGGCGAGGCGATGGTCGAGATCGTCCGGGCGCTCTAGCCGTGGCCGTCGCCCTCGGGGTGCTCGTCTCGGGCTCGGGGACCATCCTCGAGGCCTTCCTCTCGGCGGGTCTCGTCCCCCGGGTGGTGGCGAGCGACCGGCCCTGCCGCGGCCTCGAGGTGGCGCGTGCCGCGGGCGTCGAGGCGCTCTTGGTGCCGCGCTCGGCCTACGGGGGGTTCGGCGACGGCTTCGAGCGTGAGCGCTACAGCGTCGAGCTCGCCGCGGCCCTGGCCGAGCGCGGGGTGGGGCTCGTCGCCATGGCCGGCTTCGGCACGGTGCTCGCCCCCTCGTTCTTCGGGGCGTTCCCCGGGCGCGTCCTCAACACCCACCCGAGCCTGCTGCCCGCCTTCAAGGGCTGGCACGCCGTCGCCGCGACCCTCGCGGCCGGGGTCGCCGAGACCGGCTGCACGGTGCACGTGGCGACCGAGGCCCTCGACGACGGGCCGATCCTCGCCCAGCGGCGCGTCCCGGTCGATGAGGGCGACGACGAGGCCCACCTCCACGAGCGGATCAAGGGCGTCGAGCGCGCGCTCTACCCCGAGGTCGTCGCGCGCGCCCTCTCGCTCCTCGAGGCCGGCCGCGAGCCGGCCGACCTCGCGGCCGAGCGGGAGCCGGCGTGAGGGCCCTGCTCAGCGTCTACGACAAGACCGGTCTCGTCGAGCTCGCCCGGGGCCTGCACGAGCTGGGCTGGGAGCTCGTCGCCTCGGGCCAGACGGCCGCCACGCTCGCCGGGGCCGGCCTCGCGCCGCTCGAGGTCGTGGAGCTCACCGGCTTCCCCGAGATGCTCGACGGCCGGGTGAAGACCCTGCACCCGCGGGTGCACGCGGCGATCCTCGCCGACCTCGAGCGTCCCGAGCACCGGGCCCAGCTCGAGGCGCACTCCATCACCCCGATCGACCTCGTGGTGGTCAACCTCTACCCGTTCGCCGCCAACCCCTCGATCGAGCTGATCGACGTGGGCGGGCCGACCATGGTGCGCGCCGCGGCGAAGAACCACGCCCGCGTGAGCGTGCTCACCGACCCCGGCCAGTACGAGGCGGTGCTCGCCGAGCTGCGCGCGAAGGGCGCGACCTCGCCCGACACGCGCCGTCGCCTGGCCCGGGCGGCCTTCGCGACGACGGCCGCCTACGACGCGCGGATCGCCGCCTGGCTCGCCGACGACGAGGCCCTGCCCGAACGTCTCGTGCTCGACCTCGAGCGCGTGGCGGCCACCCGCTACGGCGAGAACCCCCACCAGCTGGCCGCCCGCTACCGGCGCGCCGGCACCCGCCCGTGGTGGGACGGGGTGACCCAGCACGCCGGGTCGGCCCTGTCGTACCTGAACTACCTCGACGCCGACGCCGCCTGGCGACTCGTGCACGAGCTGGCCGCCGACGTGCCCGGCACGCGGGCGGCGGCCATCATCAAGCACGCCAACGCCTCGGGGGCGGCCGTCGCCGAGACCCTGCGCGACGCCTTCGAGCGGGCCCTCGCCGCCGATCCCCAGAGCGCCTTCGGCGGGGTGGTGGCGATCGGCGGCGAGGTCGACGACGACCTGGCGCACGCCATCGCGGCGGGCCCCCAGGCCGACGTGATCGTGGCGGCCGGCTTCACCCCCGGGGCGATCGAGGCCCTCGTCGCCCGGCGCAAGGCCACCCGGCTGCTCGAGGCGCCCGCGCCCGAGCCGCTCGGGCTCTCGGTGCGCACGATCGGTGACACCGCCCTCGTCCAGGACGCGGACGAGCTGGTGGCCGCGGCCCCGACGTGGACCTGCGCGACCACGGCCGCCCCCACCGCGTCGCAGATGGTCGACCTCGTCGTCGCGTGGCGGGTCTGCGCGCGCACGACCTCCAACGCCGTCGTCATCGCGAGCGGCGGCGTCGCGGTCGGGGTGGGGGCGGGCCAGCAGTCGCGCGTCGTCGCGGCCGAGCTCGCGGTCGCCAAGGCCGGCGAGCGGGCCCGCGGGGGCGCGGCCGCCTCGGACGCCTTCTTCCCCTTCCCCGACGGACTCGAGCGCCTCGCCGAGGCCGGCGTCACGGCCGTGGTCCAGCCCGGCGGGTCGGTGCGCGACGGGGAGGTCGTGGCCGCCGCCGACGCCGCGGGACTGGTCATGATGATGACCGGCGAGCGGCACTTCCGCCACTAGGCCGAGGAGGACCATGGCACAGCTACTCGACGGCGAGCGCGTCGCCGCGGGCGTGAAGATGCAGCTCGCCGAGCGCGTGGCTCGGCTCGTCGCGACCGGGGTGACCCCGGGGCTCGGGACGATCCTCGTGGGCGAGGACCCCTCGAGCGCCCGCTACGTCGCGATGAAGGTCGCCGAGTGCGCCGAGATCGGCGTGCGCTCGTTCGACGTGCACCTGCCCGCGAGCGCCGGCCAGGCCGAGATCGAGGCCGTCATCGACCGGTTCAACGAGGACCCGGCGGTCCACTCGATCCTCGTCCAGCTGCCCCTGCCCGAGGGCGTCGACGAGTCGGCCGTCTTGATGCGGGTGCGCCCGGAGAAGGACGTGGACGGGCTGCACCCGGTGAACCTCGGCCGGCTCGTCATGGGCACGCCTGGGCCGCTGCCCTGCACGCCCCAGGGGATCGTCGAGCTGCTCGCCGCCTACGACGTGCCCGTCGAGGGCCGCCACGTCGTGGTGATCGGCCGGGGCCTCACCATCGGCCGGCCCCTCGCCCTGCTGCTCGCCATGAAACGGCCCCACTGCAACGCCGCCGTGACGGTCGTGCACACCGGCGTGGACGACTTCGCCGGGCTCGTGCGCGGCGGGGACGTCGTCGTCTCGGCCGCCGGGCGGGCCGGCCTGGTGAGCGCCGACATGGTCAAGCCCGGCGCGGCCGTCGTGGGGGCGGGCACCTCCTTCGAGGGCCGCCGGCTCCTCTCGGACCTCGCCGACGACGTCGCGGCGGTCGCCGGGTGGGTCACGCCGCGCCTGGGTGGTGTCGGGCCGATGACCCGTGCCATGCTGTTGCGCAACGCCGTGCTGGCCGCCGAGAGGACGCGATGACGACTGCCGACGACACCACCCGCGACGAGCGCGGGCGCGAGCTCGACTACAAGCCCTGGGGCGCCTACTGGGTGCTCGACGACGAACGCGGCGACCACAAGGTCAAGCGCCTCGTGGTCGAGCCCGGCAAGCGGCTCAGCTACCAGCGCCACCGCCGGCGCGCCGAGCACTGGTACGTGGTGGCGGGCACCGCGACGGTCGTGCTCGACGGCGAGGAGATCGTCCTTCTCCCCGGCCAGAGCGTCGACATCGCGGTCGGCCAGGCGCACCGCTGCGAGAACCGCGGCACCGAGCCGGTGACCTTCGTCGAGGTCCAGACCGGCACCTACTTCGGCGAGGACGACATCGAGCGCCTCGAGGACGACTTCGGTCGCGCCGGCTAGGCCCGTGCGCGTCGACGAGCTGGTCGCGGCCGGGCTGACGCGGTCCTTCGAGTTCTTCCCGCCCAAGAGCGACGAGGAGCGCCTCGTCCTCGAGACGACCCTCGTCGAGCTGGAGGAGCTCGCGCCCTCCTTCGTCTCGGTGACCTACCGCGGGGGCGCGGCCAGCCGCCAGCGGACCTTCGACCTCGTGACCTCGATCGAGGCGAAGGGGCTCACGGCCATGGCCCACCTGATCTGCGTGGGCCACGGCCGGGCCGAGATGAGGGGGCTCCTCGCGCGCTACGCCGAGGCGGGGGTCGAGAACGTGATGGCCCTGGGCGGGGACACCCCCGGGGGCGCGGCGCCCACCGGCGAGCTGCGCCACGCGAGCGACCTCGTCGAGCTGGTGCGTGAGGCCGGGCCCTTCTGCGTGGGGGTGGGGGCCCACCCCCAGGGACACCCCCGCTCGCCCGACCGGGCGAGCGACCGGCGCCGGCTGGCCGAGAAGCTGCGCCTCGCCGACTTCGCGGTGACCCAGTTCTTCTTCGAGCCCGAGGAGTGGACCCGCCTCGTGCTCGAGCTCGCCGAGCTCGGGGTCGACAAGCCCGTCCTCGCCGGGATCATGCCCGTGACGACCCTCTCGGGCGTCGCCCGCATGGCCGAGATGGGCGCGGGGGTGCCCGACTGGCTCGTGGAGCGCCTGGAGGCGGGCCACCACCGGGGCGGCCCCGGGGCGGTCCGGGCCGAGGGGGTGGCCGCCGCCACCGAGCTGTGCGAGGCGCTGCTCGAGGCGGGCGTGCCGGGGCTGCACTTCTACACGCTGAACCGCTCGAGCGCGACCCGCGAGATCCACCGGGCCCTCTTCTCCTAGGGACCGAAGTCCCGAAGGGACCCCCGCGGGGCCGGTCGTAGGATGGGCGCCATGGCCCAGAAGATCACCATGGACGCCTCGGGCGCCCTCAACGTACCCGACGACCCGATCATCCCCTACGTCGAGGGCGACGGCACCGGCGTCGACATCTGGCCGGCGGCCCAGCTCGTGATGGACGCGGCCGCGACCAAGCACGGCAAGACCATCCACTGGAAGGAGGTCCTCGCCGGCGAGAAGGCCTACAACCAGACCAAGGAGTGGCTGCCGGCCGAGACGGTCGAGGTCTTCCGGGAGTACCTGATCGGCATCAAGGGACCCCTCACGACCCCGATCGGTGGGGGGTTCCGCTCGCTCAACGTCGCGCTGCGCCAGATCCTCGACCTCTACGTCTGCCTGCGCCCGGTGCGCTGGTTCGCCGGGGTCCCCTCGCCGGTGAAGCGGCCCGAGGACGTCGACATGGTCATCTTCCGCGAGAACACCGAGGACGTCTACGCCGGGCTCGAGCTCGAGGCCGGCACGGCCGAGGCCGAGAAGCTGCGCGCCTACGTGAAGGAGTCCTTCGGCTGGGACGTGCGCGAGGGCAGCGCCCTCGGGCTGAAGCCCATCTCGCCCTTCGGCTCCACGCGGCTCATCCGGGCCGCCCTCAACTACGCGGTCGCGAAGAAGCGCGACTCGGTGACCCTGGTGCACAAGGGCAACATCCAGAAGTTCACCGAGGGCGGCTTCATGAGGTGGGGCTACGACCTCGTGCGCGAGGAGTTCGCCGAGGCGGCCGTGGGCTGGAACGACTGCAACGGCGAGCCCGGCGGCAAGATCCTCGTGAAGGACGTCATCGCCGACATCGCCCTCCAGCAGGTCCTGACCCGCCCGCGCGAGTTCAGCGTCATCGCCACGACGAACCTCAACGGCGACTACCTCTCCGACGCCTTGGCCGCCCAGGTGGGCGGGATCGGCATCGCGCCGGGGGCCAACATCAACTACGTCACCGGCCACGGGATCTTCGAGGCCACCCACGGCACGGCGCCCAAGTACGCCGGCCAGGACAAGGTCAACCCCGGCTCGGTCCTGCTCTCGGGGGTGCTGATGTTCGAGCACCTCGGCTGGCAGGGCGCGGCCGACGACATCGTGCGCGCCCTCGAGGCGACCATCGCCGAGAAGATCGTCACCTACGACTTCGCCCGCCTCACCGAGGGCGCCCACGAGGTGAAGTGCTCGGAGTTCGCCCAGGCCATCGCCGACCGTCTCTAGTCACCCAGGAGGAGAGATGCCCCCCGTCACCGTCACCGTCACCGGCGCCGCCGGCCAGATCGGCTACGCCCTCTTGTTCCGGATCGCCTCGGGCGCCCTCTTCGGGCCCGAGACCCCGGTCGCGTTGCGCCTGCTCGAGATCGAGCCCGCGATGAAGGCCCTCGAGGGGGTCGTCATGGAGCTCGACGACTGCGCCTTCCCCCTCCTCACCTCGATCGAGGCGACGAGCGACCTGGCGACGGCCTTCGACCGGACCAACTGGGCCCTGCTCGTCGGGTCCATTCCGCGCAAGGCCGGCATGGAGCGCAGTGACCTCCTGAGCGTGAACGGGGGCATCTTCAAGCCCCAGGGCCGGGCGATCGCGGCGAACGCCGCCGCC
>NCBE01000014.1 GCA_002255565.1 Actinobacteria bacterium 21-73-9 | reverse complement strand
CGGCTCCGGCGGCGTTCGCGACTTCAATGATGCAGTCGGCGTAGTTGGCCGCGGTCGTCCCACACGAGCCCGTTGCGACCTTGCCCGTGACGACTCTGAAGTAGGTGGACGGCAGCGTGCCCTTCACGCCCACCTTCATGGGCACCGCACTAGACGTGTCGCAGCCCGCCTTGGTCGTCGCCGTGGCGAGGCACTCGATCGCGTAGACGGTGTCGCCCGGGGTGAAGCCCGAGCCGGTGAGCGTGACGGGCTGGGACTTCGAGAGGCCCGTCGAGGGAGTCACCGCGACGCCGGGTCCCCCCACGAAGGCGATGGAGGCGACGGCGACGAGGGCATCGGAAGTGGTCCCGATCGCGACGTAGCACAGCGAGTCCGTGGCGTTGGTGCCGCAGGTCCCGTTGCCGATCGTGCCCACGCGTGCACTGAACGACGTGGTGAAGGTGCCGTCCGACGCCACGGTGACGGGCTCGGTGGCGGAGGTGTCGCACGCCGCCACCCCCTTGGCCCGTGCGTTGCACTCGACCGCGACGAGCGAGGCGCCGGGCGCGAACCCACTCCCCGAGAGCCTGATGACCTGACCATTCAAGAGCCCGATGTCCGGCGCGAGCGTGATAGCGGGAACGGTGGCGGTGGCCGCGCTCGCCGCGGGCGCCTCCGCCACGAGGACGAGGCCCCCCAGGAGGAGCGCCACGGCCGTCAGGCTCGAAAGCATTCGTCTGATATCCACGCGGCCCACCTCGACAATGCCCCTCCCCTTGCTATCAAATCTGGGACGGGTCTGCGCGGCGTGGAGTGCCACGGACCCGCGTCGCGTCCCCCCAGCTCTTCTCGCCGTCGCGTCCTGGCGCCGGGAACGACCCACCGAGGATCCCACGCACCCGTTCATTGGGAGGTCCCGACCCGCTCGAGACGGCACCACCGGTGGGGCCGAAACCTCACGACCCGACCATCCCCAACAGCGCTGGAGAGCCTGACGGGGCGTGCTCGCGTCCAGCGGGCCGCGGGTGCGAGTCCCGCCCGGCGCACCACCCGTCCCCCGGGGGCTCGCGTGCGCTCCCACCTCCAAGTTCGGAACCCGTCTCCAGCCCTCCCATCAGGTAGGACCGGAGCCCCTCGCCACCGAGCGCCCACCGGGGGGCGGTTGACTCGGAGTTGGGGGCGCGTTGTGACCGACGACCTAGCGTTCCGCCTCGCGTCCTACCCGAACGCAGGACAAGGGCAAAGGTCACCCGAATGAGTCAGCCGCTCGATAGCCCCCACGTGTCACGGTCATTCACCGACCGGCGCAACGGGTCGCGCGCCGCGCGACGCGCCGGACCCGTCCCGAGCGACGTCGTGACGGGTCCGGCGCGTCGTGACGGCGCCGGCCGGGCGCCGACGCGCGAACGGGGCGGCCCGCCGCCCGCCCGCGCCTCGACGAACCCCCTGCTCATCCTCTGGGGACTGGGGATCCTCCTCGCGGCCTACGTCGTGACCGCACTCCTGCGCTCGAGCGGCCAGGTCTACCCCTGGCTCGACCGCTACGGGGCGGCGGGGTTCGGCTTCACGGCGGCCGCCGTCTGCCTGTGGCGGGCCCACACCCACGCGGTGAACCGCGTCGCCGTCACGTTCCTCGGGCTCGCGCTGGTGTCGTGGTCGACCGGTGAGCTGCTCGCGTCGATCCTCTCGATCCAGGGTGTCGAGACGGCCACGCCCTCGATCGCCGACGTCTTCTTCCTCCTCTTCTACCCCCTCACCTACGTCGCTCTCACCCTCTTGGTCCAGGCGCGGATCGGCCGGCTGGGACGGCCGAACTGGCTCGACGGCGTCGTCTCGGGGCTCGGAGCCGCCGCCTTGTGCGCGACCTTCGCCTTCCGGAACCTCCAGCAGATGACCAGTGGCAGCCATCTCCAGTCCGTCGTGAACCTGGCCTACCCGGTGGGCGACCTCTTGTTGTTCCTGCTCGTGATCGGCGGCACCGTGCTGCTCGGGGCCCAGGCGAGCGCCGGCTGGTACGTCGCGGCGGCGGGTCTCGTCGCGATCGTCGGTGGCGACACCGCCAACCTGCTCGTGAGTCCGCGCGCCCAGGGCCCCCTCGGCGGAACGCTCGCGATGGTCGCCTGGCCGACGGCGGTCTACCTGCTCTCGCTCTCGATGTGGACCTCCTCGCGCCCGTCGGACCCGCTGCGCGACTCTCGCGCGCCGGGGTTCCTCGCGCCGGGCCTCGCGGCGATCGCCGCCCTGGTGATCTTGATCTCGGGCAACGTCGGACGGGTGACCGACGTGGCCGTGGCCCTCGCCGTGGTGACCCTGGTGGCCGTCGGCGTTCGCGTCGGACTGTCGGCCCAGGAGCTGCGCCGGCTCACCGAGGAGCGCCATCGCCAGGCCAACACCGACGAGCTGACCGGGCTGGCCAACCGACGCCACCTCACCCACATCCTCGACGCCTTCTTTCTCGAGGAGGCCGACGACGAGGGGCCGGCGCGGCGTCTCGCCTTCCTCTTCGTCGACCTCAATCACTTCAAGGAGATCAACGACTCGCTCGGCCACCCCGCCGGGGACGAGCTCTTGCGTCAGCTCGGGCCCCGGCTGCGCGACGCGGTGGGGGCGGGCGGCACGGTCGTGCGCCTGGGCGGCGACGAGTTGGCGATTCTCTTGCTCGACGCCGACCCCGAAGCCGCCGCCGAGGTCGCCGAGCGCGTCACCGCGGCGATTGCCGCCCCCTTCGCCCTGCGCTCGGTCGAGACGAGCGTCTCGGCGTCCATCGGCATCGCCCTCTACCCCGACGACGCCCCCGACGGAGCCGTGCTCATGTGGTCGGCCGACGTCGCGATGTACCGGGCGAAGCTCGGGGGTGACCCGTACGTCTTCTACGACCCGTCCCTCGACGGACTCAACAACCACATCCACCTGCTCGACGACCTGAGCGACGCCGTGCGCAACGGCGAGCTCGTCTTGCACTTCCAGCCCCAGATGGACCTCGCGACCGGCACGGTCCCGGGGGTCGAGGCGCTCGTGCGCTGGCCCCACCCCCACCTCGGGCTGGTGCCGCCGGTGAAGTTCCTCCCCCTGGCCGAGGAGGCCGGGCTGATGGCGCCGCTCACCGCCTGGGTCATGGAGGCGGCCCTGCGCCAGTGCGCGCGCTGGCGCCGGGCCGGTCGCGACCTCACGGTCTCGGTCAACGTCTCGGCGTCGAACCTCCTCGACGACGGGCTCGTCGAGCTGGTCGAGCGGCTCTTGCAGCGCTACGGTCTGGCGAGCCGCTCCCTCGTCGTGGAGGTGACCGAGTCGGTCATCATCAAGGAGTTCGACCGTGCGGGCGCGGTCATCCGGCGACTGCACGACCTCGGGGTCCTCGTCTCGATCGACGAC
Source organism: Actinobacteria bacterium 21-73-9 (assembly GCA_002255565.1). GTDB lineage: Bacteria > Actinomycetota > Acidimicrobiia > Acidimicrobiales > RAAP-2 > RAAP-2. The sequence goes on along the minus strand of NCBE01000014.1, from coordinate 16,025 downwards.
TTCGGCGCGGGCGTCACGTCCCTCGCCTACCTGAGCGGTCTGTCGGTGAGCGAGCTCAAGCTCGACCGCGCCTTCCTCGCCGGGATCAGCGACGCCGGGGGGCCGCGCACCCTCGAGCTCGTGCGCGCGACGATCAACCTCGGCCACGAGATGGGCCTGCGCGTGGTCGCCGAGGGCATCGAGGACGCCGTGACCCTCGCCCGGCTGACCGAGCTCGGCTGCGACCTCGCCCAGGGCGACTACATCTCCCGGCCGGTCCCGGCCGACGAGCTCGGCCCCGTCGAGGCGCCCGTCGCGGCGCCCCTCCCCTAGCCCATCAGGGCCGTCGAGGCCAGCTCCTCGTCACCGGGCATCACCGCGGGCACGCGGATCATGACCAGCGAGACCACGAGGCCCACCAGCGCGATCACCGAGCCCCACACGAAGGCGGTGGTGTAGCCGTGGGTCGTGGCGATCGCCTGGGCCGCGGGCGAGAGGGAGTGCAGCGAGGCCAGCTTCGACTTCATCGCGTCGATGGCCACGGTGGCGAGCACCGCGAGGCCGAGGGCCCCGCCGACCTGCTGGGTCGTGTTGAGCAGCGCCGAGGCCAGTCCGGCCTCGTGGTGCTCGACCCCCGACACGGCGACCAGCGTGAGGGGCACGAACGTGGTGCCCATCCCCAGCGCGAGCAGGAGGAGCGGCGCGAAGACCTGCCAGTAGCTCGAGTGCACCGTGATCACGCTCGACATCCACGCGAGTCCGGCCACCGCCACCGCCGGCCCGACGATGAGCGGGATGCGCACGCCGATCCTCGAGACGAAGCGCGACGAGAGCCCCGCGGCGATCACGATGCCGAACGTCATGGGCAAGAAGCCGACGCCGGTGCGCACGGGGCTCCAGCCCAGGATGTTCTGGAGGTACTGGGTCAAGAAGTAGAACATCGAGAACAGCGCGATGCCGATGAACAGCATGATCAAGTAGGCGCCCGATCGGTTGCGGTTCTTGAAGATCGCCAGCGGCATCAAGGGCTCGGCGCTACGTGACTCGATGACGAGGAACAGCCCGAGCATCACGACCGCCAGGCCCAGCGCGAGAAGGGTGGAGACGCTCGTCCAGCTGTGGCTCGCGGTGTTGGAGAGGCCGTAGACGAGCGAGAGCATGCCGGCCGTCGCGGTCACCGCCCCCGGGACGTCCAGGCGGCCCTCGCCACGGTCGGACTCGTTGAGCGCCCGGGGCGCGAGGGCCAGGACGACGAGGGCGATCGGCACGTTGACGAAGAAGATCCACCGCCACGAGACGTAGCTCGTGAGCAGTCCCCCGAGGAGCAGGCCCACGGCGCCGCCCACCCCCGACATCGCGGCGTAGACGCCCATGGCCCGGTTGCGCGACGGGCCCTCGGGGAAGTTGGTCGTGACGAGCGAGAGCGCGGTCGGCGAGGCGATCGCCCCGCCCACCCCCTGGAGCCCGCGGGTCACGATGAGCCAGACGTCGGAGGTCGCGAGCCCCCCGAGCAGGGAGGCGAGCGCGAAGACGCCGATGCCGACCATGAACATCCGGCGCTTGCCGAAGAGGTCCCCGGTGCGTCCACCGAACAGCAGCAGGCCGCCGAAGGTCAGGGAGTACGCGGTGATCACCCACTCGAGGTTGTCGAGAGAGAAGTGCAGCGCGGTGCGGATGGTCGGCAGGGCCACGTTCACGATCGTCGCGTCGAGGACGATCATCAGCTGGGCGCCCGAGATGACGAGCAGCGCCAGGCCGAGGTGCTTGCCCGCGGTCGTGGAGTGGCGTGCGAGCGCGACGTCGGGGGTGGTCACGGGGGGCCTTTCTCTAGTGGGTCGGGGTGGACTGCAGCGACACCGGCCCCGCCAGCACCAGGGGCAGGATCACGCCCTCGATGATCGACTGGATGAACGCCGGGTCGATCTCCTGGGTCTGGACGAGGAGCCGGTACAGCACGAGCGCCGGGATGAGCGACACGACGAGGTCGACGTTGGCGACCGGCGCGATCTCCCCACGGGCGACGGCCCGCTCGAAGACGGTGGCGAGCACCCGGCGGTGGGGCTCGACGAGGCGCTCTTCGAACGCGGCGCGCAGGTCGGGGTCGCGCGGCAGCGCGCTGGCGAGCCCGACCATCACCGAGGAGTCGAGCGGCTCGCCGGTGTGGGCGCTCGCGCGCAGGGCCAGCTCGCGCAGGTCGCCGCGCAACGAGCCCGTGTCGGGCGCCTCGAGGTGGGGCTTGTGGCTGAGCAGGGCGTCGACCACGAGCTCGGCCTTGCCCGACCAGCGCCGGTAGATCGTCGCCTTGCCGGCCCCGGCGCTGGTGGCGATGGCGTCGACGGTCAGCCGGTCGTAGCCGATCTGGGCGAGGAGGCGCAGGGCCGCGTCGCGCAGGGCCGCGTCGCGCGAGGCGTCGAGGTGGCGCCCGCCGTGGCGGTCACCGCCCTCCACCGTGCGCTCGGCGCGCCCCCCGGAGATCGTCACGGGGATTACGGTACCACATAGTTCCGCAACTGAACCGTTCCGTATCACGAGGTCGGCGGGCCGCCCCGCCGGGTCGGGGGTCGGCTAACCGAAGACCTTCGCGTAGGCGATGGTGGCCGACGGCCGAGGGAAGCGGACGGACTCGCCCCAGTGGGAGAAGACGGTCAGGCTCGTCGCGCCCGAGGCGGCCACCAGCTCGCGCAGGGGCAGCGCGCGGGACCCCGAGGCGATGACGAGGGTCGTCGTCGAGGCCGACGCCGTCGCGGACTTGGGGGTCGTCCAGCGCAGCTGGTAGCCCCCGGTCGTCGCGTCGCGGACCCCGAGGAGCCGGGTCCCCTTCGCGCTCGGCAGGATCGCGCCGAAGCCCTTCGCGGTGAGGTTGAGCCAGAACTCCTTGTACTGGGTCGACCCCTTCTTCATCACGATCCACTTCGCGCCGACCTTGGCCGCCTGGGCCGCGTTCAGGCCCATGAGCGAACGCAGCCCGCTCGGCGAGCCCGAGAGGTAGGCCGCCTTAGTCGTGACCGCCACGTCGAAGCGCTCGGCGCCCGAGGTGTAGGACTCGTGCCCGGCGGAGCGTCCGATGTCGGCGACGGCCGAGCTGCGCACCCCCTTGCGGTCGGTGGTGAGGACCAGGTGGACGCCGTGCTGGTCCTTGAGGGCCCGGCCCGACGCGGCGAGGAGCGAGGACACCGTCGGCGCGCCGACGGCGCCGGCGTAGACGGCGGGGGCGGCAGCCCCCGCGAGGAGGGCCGCGAGGGCGGCCGAGGTCACGAGATGGGTACGAGGCACCGAACCACCCTAGGCCCCGCCGGGGAGAACGCCCTACAGGACCTTGGCGAGCTCGAAGAGGAGGGCCTGGATCGTCTGGACGTGCTCGACCAGCGCCCCGCCCCGGGCGTTCCAGGCGTCGTCGTCGAGCAGGCCGTTCGCCACGGCGATCGAGCGCAGCGCCACCTGGAGCGTGCAGAACCACGCCCAGGCCTCGGCGTCGGTCAGCGCCGCCTCCTCGAGGGTCGCCAGCACGAGCTCGGCGTTTGAGGTGAAGCCGCTCTGGCGGCTCAGGACGGCCAGGGGGTCGTCCGCGTCGCGGCTGGGGTCGATCGGCGCGCTTAGGGCGGCCCCCCACTCGTGGCCCGCGTCGCGCTCGGCCGCCACGACCTCGCGGGCGCTCGCCCCCACGAAGGCGCGACCCTCGGCGCTGAGCCGGACCTCGACGCGACCGTCCCGGCGCCGGGTGAAGAGGCGCGGGGCCACTAGGAAGCCTGCTCCACCGTCGACTGCAACCCCGCCACCTGGAGCTTCACGCAGTAGGACTCGGCTCGCTCGCGCCCGCCCGACCACACGACGGCCCGGCCCTCGTGGTGGACGGTGAGCATGAGGTGGGTGCACGTGGCCTCGGGGTAGCCGAAGATCCGGCGAAAGACCACCACCACGACGGCCATGGGGGTGACCGGGTCGTTCCAGACGACCACGTTCCACGGCCGCTCGGTGACGACGGACCCGCTCTCGCCGAGCTCGCGTTCGGTCGAGGCCCGTCGGACGTTCACCGGGCCAGTCTTCCAGTCGAGGAGTCACGGGCCACGGCTCGACCCTAGGGTGGGGGCGCCATGACGACGCCCCCCCGCGTCCTCGCCGAGCGCCTGCGCGCTCGCGCGGGACAGACCATCCGGCGCGCGGCGGGCCTCGTCGAGGACCCGCCGGCGCGCTGCGACGACCCGGCGATCGCCTACACGCCGGTCGACGGCGTCGCGCGCGTCGTCCACGGCGACCTCGGCTCGATGCTCGTGGGCGGCGTCGCCTCCCTCTTCGTCCAGATGCTCCACCCCCTCGCGATGGCCGGCGTCGCCGACCACTCGCGCTACCAGGAGGACCCGTTGGGCCGGCTCCTGCAGACGGCCCACTTCATCAGCGCCACGACCTACGGGTCGCGCGCCTCGGCCGAGGCGGCGCTCGAGCGGGTGCGCTTCGTGCACGGCTTCGTCCACGGCACCGCCGACGACGGGCGGCCCTACGACGCCCGGGACCCCCACCTGCTCGCCTTCGTCCACTGCGCCGAGGTCTCGATGTTCCTCGCCGCCTACCGACGCCTGGGCCGCTACCCGATCACCGACGCCGACGCCGACCGCTACGTGGCCGAGGTCGCCACGGCGGCGCGCGACCTCGGCGTCCCCGACCCCCCCACCACCGCGGCCGGCCTCTCGGCCCGGCTCGCGTCGTTCCGGCCCGAGCTGCGGCTCTCGGACGCGGCCCGCGAGGCCCGCGACTTCCTCGAGCGCGGGGTCAGCCTCGGTCCCGTCGCCCGCCTCGCCTACCGGGTGATCGTGCGCGCGGCCCTCGCCCTGCTGGAGGGGCCCGAGCGCCGGGTCCTCGGGGCGGCGCGCCCGTCGTGGCGCGACGCTGCGGCGCTCGCCGTGGCGCGGATGTTCGCCGCCGCGGTGCGCGCCGTCCTGCCGCCGGCCGCGCCTCAGGTCGTCGAGAGCCCGCCGTCGACCGCGAGCACCTGACCGGTGACGTAGGGCGCGTCCACGAGGGCGAGGATCGCGCCGGCGACGTCGTCGGGGGTCGCCACCCGGCGCAGGGGCGCGTGGCGCTCGACGTACTCGCGCGCGCCGTCCCAGTCGGCCGTCCAGGGCGTCGCGGTGAGGCCGGGCGCGACGGCGTTCACCCGGACCTCGGGGCCGACGACGCGCGCGAGGAGCCGGGTCACGTGGTTGAGCGCCGCCTTCGAGGCGGCGTAGGGGATCGACGAGCCGGCCGTGCGCTCGCCGGCGTGCGACGAGACGTTCACCACCGCCCCGCCGCCCACCCGCAGCAGGTCCAGGGCCGCCGTGGTGAGCTCGAAGGTGGCGAAGACGTTGAGCTCGAAGATCTCGCGCCACACCTCGCGGCCCGCGGAGGCGAAGTCCCGGTGGTCGATGCGCCGGGTGGTGGCCGCGTTGTTCACCAGCACGTCCAGGCGGCCGTGGCGATCGCGCACCGCGTCGAGCAGGTCGCACACCCCCTCTTCGCGGGCGAGGTCGGCCTGGACGTAGCTGGCCCCGGGCAGCTCGGCCGCGAGCCGCTCACCGGCCTCGCGGCTGCGCGCCGAGTTCAAGACCACGAGGTCGCCCCGGGCCGCGAAGCGGCGCGCGGTCGCCTCCCCGATGCCGCTCGTCGAGCCGGTGACCAGGACGACGCTCACGCGAGGCGCCGGAGCCGCCACGAGCCCGCCCAGTGCTGGCCGGGCTCGAGCACGACCACGTCCTTGCCCGAGCGCAGCGCGTCGGGCGGGCAGGTCATCGGCTCGATCGCGACGGCCGTGCGCCGTCGCCCGCGCTCGAGGGTGTCGCCGGTGAAGACCTGGAGGTAGGGGAAGGTGCGGTCCACGCTCAGCTCGACCGCGCCCCCCGTCGAGTCCTCGAGCACCGCGACGGCGAGCCCCGAGTCGTCGCGCACCAGCTCGGTGTAGGTGACGTCGAGCTCGTGGCCGCTCACCGACTTGCGCCGGCCGAAGTCGAGGGCGTGGCCGGCGACGGGCAGGATCTCGCCCGTCGGCAGGCGCCGGTCGTTCACCGCCACGTAGGCCCGCGCCGGGACCTCGAGCTGGGCCCCCTCGATCGTCGGGGTCGTCACGGCCAGGTAGGGGTGGAAGCCCACCCCGAAGGGCACGGGCACCTCGTCGCGGTTGGTCACGGTCGTGGTCACGGTGAGCCCGAGCGAGCCGAGGTGGTAGGCCACGGTCACCTCGGTGGCGAAGGGGTAGGCGGGCGTGGGGTGCAGGGTGAGGGTGAGAACGCAGCGGTTCTGGTTCACCGCCTCGATCCGGAAGGGCCGAAAGCGCACCAGTCCGTGCGAGGCCGCGGCGTGGGGGACGTCGTCGACCGCGGCGCGCGCGGCGCGCCCCGAGAACGTCCACTCGCCGTCGCCCATGCGGTTCGGCCACGGGTAGAGCACCTGGCCCCGGGCGGCGGTGGCCACCTCGTCGGCCGCGAAGCCCTCGACGACGGGCACCCCTCCCTGGAGGTAGGTCCGCAGCGTCGCCCCCACCTCGGTCACGACCGCGCGCTGATCGCCGTGCGCGATCGCAATCTGTTCACCCGTCGGCAGCATCACGCCCTTCCCATTCCCACACCGGCTCGTAACTTACGACAGTTAGGGTCGAAGGGATGCACGTCCTGCTCACGAACGACGACGGCGTGGGGGCGCGGGGCCTCGCGGTGATGGCCCGCGCGATCGAGGCCTGGATCGCCGCCGCGCCGGCGGGCGACGAGCGCGCGGCGATCGTCGTCGCCCCGGACCGGAACCACTCGGGCATGTCGGCCGCCGTGGGGGACGTCTTCGCCCGGCCCACGGTGTCGTACCGCCGCTACCACGTCGAGGGCGCCCCCAGCCTCCCGGCCTACGGCCTCGACGCCCCGCCGGCGCTCTGCGCCATCATGGGCGCACTCGGGGCGTTCGACCTGGTGCCCGACGTCATCGTCTCGGGGATCAACGCCGGGGCCAACGTCGGGCGCAGCGTCCTGCACTCGGGGACCGTGGGCGCCGTGCTCACCGGGGCCCAGCTCGGGCTCTCGGGGATCGCCGTGTCGGTCCAGTGGGGCGAGCACGTCCACTACGACACGGCCGCCGCGGTGTGCGTGGAGGTCCTCGACGAGGTGGTCGCGGCGCCGGGGCGCACCGTGTTGAACCTCAACGTGCCGAACCTGGCGCGCGAGGAGCTGCGGGGCGTTCGCCGGGCCCGGGTGTCGACCGCGGGCATCGTCAAGGCGGCCGGGCCGCGTGCGGGGGGCCCGCCCCTCGCCGACGAGGGGGAACTCCCGCTGCGCCTGGGGGCGGCCACGCCCTCGCTGGGCGACGTCTCGGACGAGGAGCCCGACGAGGACGGCGCCCTGCTCGTCGCCGGCTACGCGACGCTGACCCCGCTGCGCGGGCCCCACGAGGACACCGACCCCGGCCTCGACGCGACCGTCGAGGCGGCCCTTCGGGTCATCGACGCGCACCTGCGCCGGCCCTAGGCCTGGGCGTCGGGGCCCCGCCGGGCGGACTTGGTCCGCGCGCGGGCCCGCTTCTGGTCGAGGCGGCGCTCGACCGAGGCCCGAGTCGGGTGGGTCGCCCGGCGCGTGGCGCGCGGGGTGATCGCCGCGAGGAGCCGTTCGCCCAGCTGGACCAGAGCGGCCTCGTGGTTCTGCGCCCGGCTGCGCAAGCGGCTCGCGCTGGCGCGCACCACCGGGCCGAGCACCGCCTGCGCCCGGGCCCGCGAGGCCGCGTCGAGCGACGACTCGGCGACGCGCAGGCTCACCACGACCTTGGTCATCGAGCGGTTGGCGTGCTGGCCGCCGGGCCCGCCCGAGGTCGTCGCGCGCACCTCGATCTCCTCGGCCGGGATCACCGCCCGGTCCCCGAGGACGAGGTTGCCCGCCGCGTCGACCCTCACGCGGGGGCGGGGGTCGTCGGGCTCGCCGCGCCGGGACGCCATCGCCTCACCCTATCGGCGCCCCCGAGGGCGACCGGTAGATTTGCGGTGAGAAACGAGGTCCCATGCGCACGATCCCCCACGTCGTCAACGGCCACCGGCTCGACGAGCCCGGCCGCTCCCCGGTCTTCAATCCCGCCACCGGCGAGCAGACGGGCGCCGTGCCCGTCCCCGAGGCCGCGACGATCGACCGGGTGGTCGCCGCGGCGCGCGCGGGCGCCGAGCGCTGGGCCGCCACCTCCTTGTCGCGACGCACGAACGTCCTGTTCGCCCTGCGCGAGTTGCTGGTGCGCCACACCGACGAACTGGCCGCGATCGTCACCGCCGAGCACGGCAAGACCCTGGCCGACGCCCGGGGCGAGATCGCCCGGGGCATCGAGAACGTCGAGTACGCCTGCGGGCTGATCGAGCACCTCAAGGGCGAGTTCTCCGACCAGGTCGCCGACGGCGTCGACGTCCACAGCCTGCGCCAGCCCCTCGGGGTGGTCGCCGCGATCACGCCGTTCAACTTCCCGGTGATGGTGCCGCTCTGGATGGCCGCCAACGCCCTGGCCAGCGGCAACGCCGTCGTGCTCAAGCCCTCCGAGCGCGACCCCTCGCCCTCGGTGCGCCTGGGCGAACTGATGGTCGAGGCCGGCCTGCCCGAGGGCGTCTTCAACGTGCTCCAGGGCGACGCCACGACGGTCACGGCCCTGCTCGAGCACCCCGGGATCGACGGGGTCAGCTTCGTGGGCTCGACCCCCGTCGCGCGCCTGGTGCACGAGACGGCCAGCCGCGCGGGGAAGCCCGTCCAGGCCCTCGGCGGCGCGAAGAACCACATGGTCGTCCTGGCCGACGCCGACCTCGACGTGGCGGCCGACGCGGCGGTGTCGGCCGGGTACGGCTCGGCCGGCGAGCGGTGCATGGCGATCAGCGTGGTGGTCGCGGTGGGCGAGGTCGCCGACGAGCTCGTCGAGCGCATCGCCACGCGCGTCGACGGGCTGCGCGTGGGACCCGGCGACGACCCCGCGAGCGACTTCGGCCCGCTCATCACCGCGGCCCACCGCGACCGGGTGCTCGCCTACGTCGAGGGGGCGGCCGGCGAGGGGGCCCGCGTGGTGCGCGACGGACGCCGCGCGACCTCGGGGCCGGGCTTCTTCGCCGGGCCGACCCTGCTCGACGGCGTGACCCCGGGGATGCGCTGCTACGACGACGAGATCTTCGGCCCGGTGCTTGGGGTGGCGCGCGCGTCGAGCTTCGACGAGGCGGTCGCGCTCGTCAACGCCAACCCCTACGGCAACGGCGTGGCGATCTTCACCCGCGACGGCAACGCCGCGCGCCTCTTCACCCGCGCGGTGAGCGTCGGCATGATCGGGGTGAACGTGCCGATCCCCGTGCCCATCTCCTCGTACTCCTTCGGGGGGTGGAAGAACTCGCTCTTTGGCCACTCCCACATCTACGGCCCCGAGGGGTTCGCCTTCTACACCCGCGCCAAGGTCGTCACCACGCGCTGGCCCCAGCCCTCGGAGTCCCAGATCGACCTCGGGTTCCCCCGGACGCGCTGAGTGAGCGGCCGGGGCGACGCGCGGGGGGCGGTCTGAGCCGCACGCCCACCACCGTGCGGGCCTACGGCATCGCGCTGCGCGGCGAGCAGGTCCTGCTCGTGCGCTCCTCGAGCCCCCTGATCGACCCGCCCCTGTGGTGGCTGCCGGGCGGGGGCATCGACTTCGCCGAGAGCCCGGTCGAGACCCTGGCCCGCGAGTTCGAGGAGGAGACGGGGCTCGCGGCGCACGACCCCGTGCTCTTCGACGTGCTCTCCGACGTGCGCCGCCGGCCCAACGGCGACCGGGTCCACGCCGTGCGGATTATCTACCGCGTGCGCGCCGGCGAGGGCGAGCTGCGCGACGAGGTCGACGGCACCACCGACCGGGCCCAGTGGTTCGCGCTCTCCGCGCTCGACGGAGTCAACCTGGCCGACTTCGCCCGGCGGGCCCTTCACTCCCTCGCGTCGAAGTAGCGCGCGCGCATCTCGCGCTTGACGAACTTGCCCGCCGGGTTGCGCGGCAGGGGCTGGCGGGTGATGGCGATGCGCGTGGGCACCATGTAGGGCGCGAGGCGCTGGGCCAGGAAGTCGCGCAGCCCCTCGGCGTCGAGGTCGTCGCCGTCGCGCACCATCACCACGGCCCCCACCTCCTCGCCCAGGCGCTCGTGCGTGAGGCCCACCACCGCGGCCTCGTAGACGGCCGGGTGCTCGTAGATGGCCGACTCGACCTCGGCCGAGTAGACGTTCTCGCCCCCGCGCAGGATCATGTCCTTCGCCCGGTCCTCGACGTAGAGGAAGCCCTCGTCGTCGATGCGCCCGAGGTCGCCGGTGCGCAGCCAGCCGTGGTGGATCGCCTCGTCGGTCGCCGCCGGGTTGTGCCAGTAGCCGCGGATCAGGGTCGGCGAGCGCAGCCAGATCTCCCCGCGCCCGCCCCGTTCGAGCGCGCGACCGGCCTCGTCGCGGACCTCGACGTCGGTGACGATCGTGGGGACCCGTCCGGTCGAGGCGGGGTGCGTGACGTACTCCTCGCCGTAGTTGCCCGGCCCGTAGGCGTTCGTTTCGGTCATGCCGTAGCCCAGGTTGGGGCGGCCCTTGAAGGAGCGGTCGACCCGCGCGACGAGCGTCGGCGGGGCCGGCGCCCCCCCACCGCCGATCGAGCGCAGCGACGAGGTGTCGTGGCGCGCGAAGCCCGGCGTCTCCATGAGGTCCCACGACTGGGTCGGCACGCCCACGAAGGACGTCACGCGGTGGCGCTCGATCAGCTCCAGGGCGCGCTCGGCGTCCCACTTGTACATCATCACGAGCTTGAAGTGCCACAAGAAGCACGAGAGCATCACCGGCACGCACCCCGTGACGTGGAAGAGCGGCACGATGAGGATGAAGCACTGCGGGCCGCTCGGCTCGGCGCCCGGGGAGGGGGGGCCCCGGCGGGCCTCTTGCACGGTGCCCCCCGAGGCGAAGGCCATGAGGGCCTGGCAGATCGCCCGGTGGGTGGAGACGGCCCCCTTGGGGACGCCCGTCGTGCCCGAGGTGTAGAGGATCGTGGCGTCGTCGTCGGGCTCGAGGGGCACCACGGGCATCGCCCGTCCCGGCACGACGACGTCCTCCCAGCGCTCGACCCCGGCGGGCGCCTCGGCCCCGAGGCGCACCCCGAGGACCGCAACCCCCTCGCGCGCGGCCGGGCCGAGCGCCCGCTCGACGCGCTCGGCGTCGGCGATGAGGACCGACAGGCCCGCGTCGGTGACGGCGAAGGCCAGCTCGCGCTCGGTCCACCACGCGTTCAGCGAGACCGAGATCGCCCCGATCGAGGTGATCGCCGCGAAGGACACGACCCACTCGGGGTAGTTGCGCATGGCGATGCCCACCCGGTCGCCCTTGGCGACCCCGAAGTGGTGGACCAGCGCGTGGGCCAGTCCGTCGACCTGGTCCATCACGGTGGCGAAGCTCCACTCCTCGTCTTCGAAGACGAGGAAGGTCTCGCGGAGGCCCCGGGCCGGGGCGAAGACCTCGCGCAGGGTGGGCGGGGCGTTGACGAACCGGCGCACCGGGCCCCCGTCGAGTTCGACCTCGGTCGTCTCGAAGGGCTGGCCGGGCGCGGTGACCTCGGCGAGCGCCTCAGCCAGACTGCGCACGCGACCTCCCCATGATGCGCTCATCCTAGTGAGCGCGTACCCCCGGGTAAGTCCTAGTGGGCGGGGGCGGCGCGCGACGCCAACTGGGCGGCCCGGTCGGCCATGCGCTCCACGGTCGCGCCGAGCCGGGCCCGAACGCTCACGAGCTCCTCGCGCGCGGCCTCGGCCTCGCGCGAGAGGCCCTCGACGTGCTCGACGTCCCAGAGCCCGAGGACCGGGGTCAGCACGTCCGAGAGGAACTGGCCCAGGCCGTAGATGCCCTCTCGGGCGATGCGCACCGCGTGACGGGTGAAGCTGGGGATGCCGGTGCCGGGCATGGCGAAGGTGCTCACCTGGCGGGTCAGGGCGATCATCAGCGTCGAGGGGTCGATCGCGAAGGCCGAACGGGTCAGGTCGCGGTAGAAGAGGTAGTGCTTGGTCTCGTCCCCGGCGATCAGCCCGAGGACGGTGCGGCCCATCTTGTCGTCCTTGGGAAGTTTCGCGCCGGTGTTGCGGTGCGCGATCTGGGTGGCCCGCTCCTGGAGGGCCACGTAGACGATGAGGTCGGGGAAGGTCGCCGGGCGCGGGGTCTCGCCCTTGGCCATCTGGACGCGCCGGCCGTCCTCGAGGGCGGTGGGGTCGAGGCAGCGGCTCACGTGGACCCAGTCGCGCATCACCATCGAGTGGCGGGCCTCTTCCATCGTCCACTGGTAGGACCACTCCCGGAAGGGGTGGTCCATCGGCGCGTGACGCAGGATCGCGTCGGTGTAGTAGGGCAGGTTGTCCTCGGTGAGCAGGTTCACGTAGATCGAGCTGCGCACGCCCTCGCCGACCGGGTAGTCGCTGGGCGACCACGGGTGCTCGCCGAAGTCGCGGGCCTCGCCCCACTCGATCTGCTCGTGGGGGTACCAGTCCCGCGGCGACTCGAGGTGGCGCTCGTAGAGGCGCGTCACGTCGGGCGTGATCTCCTCCAAGAGGTCGACCCGGCTCCGGGGCGCTCGACTCATCCCGCCTCCCCTTCGTGCGTCGCTCCACATTATGACCGGAGCGGCGCGCGCCCGCTCGCTTGTGCGACGGCGCACGAGGGCCCCACTAAGGTCGCTCCCTGGTGAACCTCACTGACGCGGTCCTCCCCCAGACGACCGGGCCGTGGTGCGGGGCCCGGCCCGCTCGTGAACGTCGTCGCCCTCGCCCCCTCGTCACCGGTCTCTCCTTCTCGAGCCACGCGGGTGGCGGGTGACCCCGCGCGACCGGGGCGGCGGCCCCCGTCGGCCGGAGTCTGACGGGGTGCCCGCGCCCCCTGGTCGCACCGGCGGCCCCAGGGCGCCCGGCCCGCGCGGCCCGAGCGCTCTCGCGCGCGTCGCCGTCGAGGACGGCCCCGCCTTCGTCGCGTGGGTCGACTGCCACGACCGCGCCCACCGCGACGCCTCGGGCACCGCGGAGAGCTGGCTCGCCGAGGAGTGGCGGGCGCGCGCCGGCGACGACGCGGCGCCCGTCCACTCGCGCCTGTATCGCCTCGGACCGGCGGAGTCGCCCGACGCGGTGGCGGTCGCCGAGTACAACGACCTCGACGACCCGCGTCTCGCGCGCGCCGAGCTCTTCGTCGATCCCGCGCGACGGCGTCGGGGACACGGCACCGCGCTGCTCGCCGGCCTCGTCGAGCAGGTGCGCGCCCTCGGCCGCGACACGCTCATGGTCCGGGTGCTCGTCATCCCGGGGGGCGAGGCCGCGCGGGCCGCCCTGGCCTTCGCCGGGGCCCGGGGTCTCACCCACACCTCGACCTCGGTGCGCCGGGTGTGGGACCTCGACCCCGGCGCGCTCGGGGCCCTCGTGGCGCGCGGACGCACCCGCGCCGTGGGCTACGAGGTCCTCACCCTCGACGGGCCGACCCCCCAAGCGCTCCTCGCCGAGCGCGCCCGGCTCGCCGGGCTGATAGCCGGCTCGGTGCCCGACGCCGGCGCCGGGGCGCACGAGGAGCGCTGGAGCTCCGACCGGGTGCGTGACCTCGAGCGCCACGTGGCGACCATGGGCCGGCGGCTCGTCGTCGCCCTCGCCCGGGAGAGGGCGAGCGGGCGGCTCGTCGGCTTCAGTGAGGTGACGGTCTCGCGCGCGCGACCGCGCACCGCCTACCAGTGGGGCACCTTCGTCGAGCCCGACCACCGGGGTCGGGGCGTCGCCGGGTCGATGAAGGTGGCCGCGGCACGCGCCCTCGTCGCGGTCTCACCCGCGACGACCCGCATCGTCACCGAGAACGACGCGCGCAACGCCCCGGTCATCGCGATGAACGAGGCGCTCGGCTTCCGGGTCAGCGCGGAGAACCTGGTCTTCGTCGCGACCCTCTAGGGGCGCACGACGGGCACGTGGATCCAGCCCTCGCGCGACGCGCGCTCGGCGAGCGCCGCCGGCGGGGGGATCGTCGCCCCGGCGAGCGCCGCCGTCACGACGAGTGCCCCGAGGATCGCGTCGAGCACGTGGTCCGAGTCGACGGCCGCCCCGGCGAGCCCGCCGCCCAGCTCGAGGGGGCCGACGGCCCCCTCGGCGAGGGCCCCCACGATCCGCTCGCGCAGCGCGCGCGGTCCCGGGTCGGCGACCCGCCCGCCCTTGTAGCGCTCGCCGCGGCGCGCGAGCAGTCCCCAGGCCCGCAGCGCCGCCGCCGGGTAGACCTCGTAGACGCCGTCGCGTCCGTCGCGCGTGAGGGGTCGGCCGCCCGCGCGCGCGAGGCCCTCCATCAGCCCGGCCGCCCGCCAGGCGACCGCCCCGATCAGGTCGCTCGAGACCGACAGGGGCCGCACCCCGAGCTCGAGGCCGACCACGAAGCGGTCCGTCGCGCGGTAGCGCAGGTCGACGGGGTCGACCCCGTCCGGCCACGGGCGCTGCGCGTGGTGGGCGCCGACGGCCTCGACGAAGGCGTCGGGCCAGCCGAGTGGCGCGTCGAGGCCCACCGCGGCGCCCGCGGCGCGCTCCAGGATGGACCCGTCGTCGCCCGGGTAGGGACCGGTGAGGCGCCAGGCGCCCGCGCGCCACTCGCCCTCGACGAGCCCGGTGCGCGCGGGCTCGGTCGCGAGGTCGACGCCCAGGACCCGCCTAGGCGCCGAAGTCCCAGGTGCCACCGGACTCGTAGTGGTGCACGACGTTCTTCGCCATGAGGATGCGGTGCACCTCGTCGGGACCGTCGGCCAGGCGCAGCACCCGGGCCGAGAGGTACATCTGGGCGAGGGGCAGGTCGTTGGAGACCCCAGCCCCGCCCCAGACCTGGATCGCCCGGTCCACCACCCGGTGGAAGGCGTTGGGCACGAAGACCTTGATCGCCGAGATCGCGGTGCGGGCCTGGGGGCTGCCGGTCGCGACCTTGTCGGCCGCGTCGATGGTCATCAGCCGCGCCGACTGCAGGTCGAGGTAGCTGTCGGCGATGAAGCCCTGGACGAACTGCTTGTCCTTCAAGAGCCCCCCGTGGACCTCGCGGGTGACGGCCCGCTCGACCATGAGGTCGAAGGCCCGCCACATCTGGCCCACGGCGTTCATGCAGTGGTAGACCCGGCCCGCGCCGAGGCGGTCCTGGGCCGCCTGGTGGCCCTCGCCCACCCGGCCGAGCAGGTTCTCCAGTGGGACGCGCACGTCCTCGTAGCGGATCTCGCAGTGGTCGGAGGTGGGGCTGGCGAAGATCCCGATGCCCCGCACGATGTTCACCCCGGGCGTGTCGGCCGGCACGATGATCTGGGCCATGCGCCCCGAGGGCCCGTTCTCCCCGCTCGGGTCGACGGCGCGGCACATCACGATGAAGAAGTCGGCGTCCACGCCGTTGGAGGTGAACCACTTGTGGCCGTTGATCACCCAGTGGTCGCCGTCGCGCACCGCCTCGGTCGTGATCGAGCGCGGGTCCGAGCCGGCGTGCTCGGGCTCGGTCATCGAGAATCCCGACTCGAGCTCGCCCGCGACCAGGGGCACGAGCCACTTTCGCTTCTGCTCCTCGGTGCCGTACTTCGCGAGCACCGAGGCGTTGCCCGAGTTGGGCGCGGCGATGCCGAAGAGCGTCGGCCCGCCCACGGCGTAGGCCAGGATCTCGTAGAGGTAGGCCAGCGCGAGGAAGTCGAGGCCCGCGCCGCCGTACTCGTTCGGCAGGTGGGGCGCCCACAGGCCGGCCTCGGCGACGGCCACCCGGATCTCCTCGCGCCGGGCCCGGCTCGCGCGTCGGCGGTGCGCGCGCTCGTCGTCGCTGATCTCGGCCTCGCGCGGGGCGCGCCAGAGCTCGTCCTCGTGGGGCAGGATCACCTCGTTGACGAGGCGCGCGGCGCGCGCCCTCAACTCGTTGATGGCCGGGTCGAGCCCGGCGATGGGACTGACGGAGATACCCATGGCCTCGTCGCCGACTCTAGGCCCTCGCACGAGGGCCCCCGCTCGCCTGCAAGAGCCAGCCCGACCCGGACAGACTCTCGGTATGGGCGCGCGCGCACTCCGACGGGTCGCGACGGCGACGGGG
>NCBE01000013.1 GCA_002255565.1 Actinobacteria bacterium 21-73-9 | reverse complement strand
AGATGCGCCGGCGCCTCGGGGACCACGGTCCCGCGAGCGTCGCGCGCGCCTCGGGCTACGGGATGGTCTCGTCGAGCTGCTCGTACGCCGCGTCGGCGATGACGAAGTCGCTCATCACCAAGGGCGCGGACTTCACGAGCGCGATGGTGTTCATGTTCGCCTCGACCAACCTCGTCGTGGAGCTCGGTGTCGTGATGCTCGTCCTGCTGGGCTGGCAGTTCATGGTCGCCGAGTTCATCGGTGGGCCGATCATGATCGCCCTGCTCGCCCTGCTCGGGAGCACCGCCTTCTCCGCCGGGATGGTCGCGGCCGCGCGCCGGCGCGCCCAGGCCCAGGGCGCGGCGGCGCACGACCAGGTGACCGGCGAACCGGTGACCCCGGCGTCGGCGCACCACGGCCACGACGGCCACCGCCACGCCCCGACGTGCGCCGAGCACGTCGAAGAGGTCGACCCAACCGGCGAGGCCGCCCCGGCCTCGAGCCCCCGCACGGTGGCGGGCTGGTCGGACGCGGCGAGCTACGCCCTCGCCGACGCGACGATGCTGCGCAAGGAGCTCGCCATCGGCTACGTGGTGGCGGGGCTGCTGGCCGTGCTGGTGCCCCACGGCTTTTGGAGCGCGCTCTTCGTCAGTGGGCACGGCTTCTGGTCGTCGCTCGAGAACGCCTTCGTGGGACCCCTCATCGCCGTCGTCAGCTGGGTGTGCTCGATCGGCAACGTGCCCCTCGCCGCGGCGCTGTGGTCGGGCGGGATCTCCTTCGGCGGGGTGATCGCCTTCATCTTCGCCGACCTGATCTCGATGCCGCTGCTCATCATCTATCGCAAGTTCTACGGCACCCGGGTCATGGCGAGGATGCTCCTCGTCTTCTACGCCGTCATGGCGGTGGCCGGGCTGCTCACCGAGGGGATCTTCGCCATCCTCCACCTGACCCCGTCGCGCACCGTCTTCGCGGTGAGCGGCGCACGCTTCTCGTGGAACTACACGACGTACCTCGACGTCGCCTTCATCGTCGTCGCGGTCGGAGCCGGGTGGCTCGCGCGCAACCGCGCCCGGCTCGGCGGCGGGATGGGCTACGCGATCGACCCCGTGTGCGCGATGCAGGTGCGCACCGCCGACGCCCCCGCCACTTCACGCCACGCGGGAACGACGTACTACTTCTGCTCCGACAAGTGTCGCGAGCGCTTCGACGCCGACCCCGAGCGCTTCGCCTCGCGCGGCCCACTCCCCTCCGCGCCCTCCGGCGAGGCGATCGACCCGGTGTGCGCGATGAGCGTGGACCCGGCGAGCGCGCCGGCGCACCGGACCTATCAGGGGGCGGACTACTGGTTCTGCGCCCCGGGGTGCGCCGAGCGCTTCGACGCCGACCCCGAGCGCTTCAGCGGATCCGGCGCGAGTCGCGAGCCCCTGGCGGCCCAGCGCGTCACGCTCAGCCTCGCTCCCCCACCGCGACGCACCCACGCGATCGACCCGGTGTGCGGGATGAGCGTGGACCCGGCGAGCGCGCCGGCGCACCGGACCTATCAGGGGGCGGACTACTGGTTCTGCGCCCCGGGGTGCGCCGAGCGCTTCGACGCGGAGCACCGGCCGGGCTGAGCCGCACCGCGACGGGCCTAGCCCCCGACGAGACCCTCGGGCATGTCGAGGGCGACGGCCTCGCAGCGCACCGTCACCGCGTCGTGCGCCACGACCCACGACCGAACGCGGACCTTGCGGCCGGTGATCTCGTCGACCACTCCGCGAACCTCGAGCTCGGGCCCGAGGGGCGTGGGCCGCTCGTAGCGAACGGTGAGGGTGCCCGTGACGCACCGGTGGAAGGGAGGGGTGTCGAGGTCCATCTCGCGCCCCTCGGCGCGGTAGAGCCCCGAGGCCGCGACGGCCATGCTGTGGCAGTCCAGGATCGAGGCCAGGAGCCCGCCGTAGACGAAGCCGGGGAAGCTCGTCAAGAAGGGGGCCGGCGTGAATCGCGTCACCGCCTCCTCGCCCTCCCAGCGCGTGCGCAACCGATAGCCGTGCTCGTTCAGCCGGCCGCAGCCGTAGCAGTGGGCCAGGTGCTCGGGGTAGAAGTCCTGGATCGCGGGGCCGCCGTCGCTCGCCACCGGCCGATCGTAGGCCGGGGCCCGCGGCCAGGACGTGGCTTTCGTCCCTGGAGGGCCCGCGCGCCACCCGCGAGACTGCGGGGAGACCCGACGCGAAGGGACGCCATGGAGCAGGACATCCGCCTCGGGCGCATCGCGGGGATTCCGGTGGGCGTCAACTGGAGCGTCCTGTTCATCGTCGCGCTCGTCGTCTGGGAGCTCTCGGACCTGGTGCTGCCGGCCTACGTCGCGGGCCGCCCGGCCGCCGAGTACTGGATCGTGGGGTCGGTCGCGACGGTCCTGTTCTTCTCCAGCCTGCTCTTGCACGAGACGTCCCACGCCGTGGTCGCCAAGCGCGAGGGCGTGGGCGTGCGGCGCATCACCCTTTGGCTCTTTGGTGGGGTGTCGGAGCTCGAGGGCGAGGCGCTCAGCCCCGGCGGGGACTTCCGGATCGCGGTGGTGGGTCCGCTCACCTCGTTCGTGCTCGCCGGGGCCTTCTGGCTCGTCACCCTCGCCCTCCAGCCGGACCACGGCTCGACGGTGGCCTCGGCCGCCGCCGGGTGGCTCGGGTGGACCAACCTCCTGCTCGGCGCGTTCAACATGCTGCCCGGGGCCCCGCTCGACGGCGGGCGCGTGCTGCGCGCCGCGCTCTGGCGCCGCCGGGGCGACCGGGCGTCGGCGGCCGCGAGCGCGTCGCGCGCCGGCGTGGCCCTCGGCTACGGGCTGATGGTCCTCGGGGTCTTCGAGTTCATCGCCGGCTACCTCACGGGTCTGTGGTTCGTCTTCCTCGGCCTCTTCTTGCTGCAGGCCGCTCGCGCCGAGGGCGGCCAGGAGGCGCTGCACGCGGCGGTCGCCGCCGTCACGGTGGGCGAGGTGATGTCCCCCGACCCCGTGACCTTCGCGCCCACGATGAGCGTGGCCGACCTGCTCGACACCCAGATCCACCACTACCGCTTCAACACGTTCCCCCTCACCACGTCCGACGGCGAGCTCCGGGGGCTCGCGACCATGCGGCGGGTCGCCCGGGTCCCGCCCGAGGAGCGCGCCCGCACGCGGCTCATCGACGTGGCCTGCCCGCTGGACGAGGTCCCCGTCGCCGCCCCCGGCGACCCGGTCGCCGACCTGCTGGCCCGCATGGGCGCCTCGCCCGACGGCCGGGGCCTCGTCTTTTCCGACGGACGCCTCGTCGGGATCGTCTCGCCGAGCGACGTGGCGCGCTTCGTGCAGCTGCGCCTGCTGCGCCACCCGGCGGGCGCCCGCTAGAGACGGGGACCTTCGCCCCCAGGGGGCCGGGGAGCGAACGCTCGACACTGGAGTCGGAAAGGGAGGTCGAAAATGGCACGACGCGAGCGAGGGGGGTGGGCGCCTCAGGGGGCCGGCGGGGGATGGTTCCTCGGGTTCATCGGCGCCCTCGTCTACTACCTCCACACGCACTCAGGGACCTTCTGGCTCGTCCTCGTCGCCCTCGTGAAGGCGATCTTCTGGCCGGCCTTCCTCGTCTTCCACGTGCTCGGACTGCACTGATGACCTCCCCGTTCGCGAACGTCCCGCCGGCGCCGGCGGGCGAGGGGGTGCGCTACGGGGCCGTGCGCGTCGAGGTGGCGCCCGCCACGCTCCCGCGCCGCCGGCTCTCGGTCGCCTTCCGTTGGATCCTCGCGGTCCCCCACCTCATCATCGTGGGCGGGTTCGGCGCCTGGTGGGAGTGGGGCGACCACGGCCAGGGGTCGGGGGCCCTCATGGCCGCGGCCGGGGCGATGGCCTTCGTCTCGTGGTTCGCCATCGTCTTCGCCGGGACCCACCCTCGGGGGCTCTGGGAGTTCACGGCCTACGCGCTGCGCTGGTGGGTGCGGGTCGCGGCGTTCCTCTCGCTCGCGACCGACGAGTACCCGCCCTTCGGCGAGGCGCCCTACCCGGCGACCTGCGCCGTCGAGGATCCCCCGTCGACGAGGGACCGGCTGAGCGTGGCGCTGCGCTTCTTCCTCGCCCTCCCCCATCTCCTCGTGCTCATCGCGGTGGACCTGGCGTGGTTCGTCGTGGTCGTGGTGACCTGGGTGAGCATCGTCCTCACCGGTCGCGCCCCCGCGGGGGCGGTCGAGTTCAGCGTCGGCGCCCTGCGCTGGACGGCGCGGGTGATCGCCTACGTCTTGCTGCTCACCGACGACTACCCGCCCTTCGCGCTGGCCCCGTGAGCTCGCCCGGAGCGGCCCCCGAGGGGCGCTCGCGTCGCGGCGAGGACGCCCTCGAGCGCCTCCTCGGGGCGACGCGGTGGGTGGCGGTCCTGCCGGTGGTCGTCCTGCTGGCCTCGACGGTCGTGGTGTTCGCCTACGCCTCGTACGTCGCGGTGCGCACGACCCACCACGTGGTCACCCACCCCCTGCCGGCGGCCCCGAACGTCTCGGACTTCCTCGTCGTCATCGACCTGTTCTTGGTGGGGGCCACGACCCTCATCGCGGCGCTCGGCTTCTACGAGCTCTTCATCAACGCCGGCGACGGCCACGGCCTGGTCCTGCCGCGATGGCTCGAGATGCGAGACCTCGACGACCTCAAGACGCGCGTGGTGTCGATGGTCGTCCTCGTGGTCGCCGTCGCCTTCGTCGAGGTCCTGGTCGGGCTGGGTCGACCCTCCGGCGTCCTCGAGGTGGGCACCGGTGCGGCCGCGGTGATCGCCGCCCTCACCCTCTACGTCCACCTGGGCGGCCGTTCGCGCCACCCCTAGCGCCCCGCCGAGACGCGGGAGTACCGTGAGGTCCGAGCGAATCGAGGTGCCTATGGATGCCACGTCCCGTCACCCGAAGGCCCGCACGGTCGCCCTCATCGGGCGCACCGGGAGCGGCAAGACCACCCTGCTCGACGCGCTGGCCGTCGCGGGCGGCACGCTGGAACGGCCCGGACGGGTCGAGGAGGGGACGACCCTCGGCGGCAACGATCCCGAGGAGCGCCGGCACCTCTCCTCCCTCAAGATCGCGCTGGCCCCGGTCTGGGTGGGCGAGGACGAGTTGACGCTCCTCGACACGCCCGGCCTCGTGGACTTTCACGGCGAGGCCGAGCGGGCCCTCGACGTCGCCGACGTCGCCCTGCTCGTGGTCGCCGCGGCCGACGGGGTCACGGCCGACACCGTGGTGGCCTGGGAGCTCGCGCGCGGGGCCGGCGTGCCGGTCGTCGTCTTCGTGAACGCGATGGACGCCGAACGCGCCGACTTCGAGACGACGCTCTCGGCGCTCGAGTCCCTCGTCGGCCCCAGTCTCGCCCCCCTCGAGATGCCGATCGGCACGGGACCCGACTTCTCCGGCGTGGTCGACCTGCTCGCCGACGAGGCGATCGTGCACGCCGCCGACGGCGTGCGCCACGAGTCGGTGCCCGCGGACCTCGCGGAGTTCGAGCAGAGGGTCCGCGCGAGCCTGCTCGAGGCGATCGTCGTGGGCGACGACCAGCTCACCGAGCGCTACCTGGAGGGTGAACAGCCCACCATGGACGAGCTCGAGGTCGTCCTCGGCCACCTCATGAGCGAGGGGCGCATCGTGCCCCTCATGATCGGCTCGGCGGTCCGGGGGGTCGGGGTCGACCGGCTCCTCACGCTGCTCGACGAGATCGCCGAGAGCCGTCCGATCCCCGCGCTCGACAAGGGCGAGCCGGTGATGCTGGCGCGCGACCCCGCCGGACAACTGGTGCTGCGCGCCTTCAAGGTCATCGTCGACCCCTACGTGGGGCGGATCGTCGTCTTCGAGGTCGTCTCGGGCACCCTGCGCGGCGACGTGACCCTCGTCAACTGCCGGACACGCTCCGAGGAACGGCTCCACGCCGCGGGCCACCTCGTCGGGACGAAGCTCGTCCCGGTCGACGCGGCCCCCACCGGGGACGTGATCGCGGTGGCGAAGCTGACGAGCGTCCAGGTCGGCGACTACCTCGCCCCGCGCGGGCGCGAGCTCGCGCCCCGGCCCGCCGTGCCCCTCGCCCCCGCCCTCACCGTCGCGGTGTGCGCGAGCGAGGCCGACATGGAGAAGGTCGCGACCGGCCTGCACCGCCTGGCCGAGGAGGACCCGTCGCTGCGCGTGCGCGCCGACGCGCTCTCGCGCCGGTTCGTCGCCGAGTTCGCCGGCGAACTGCACCTGCAGGTCACCCTGGAGCGCCTGGCGCGGCGCTTCAACGTCGCCGCCACCACCGAGCCCCCCGCGGCCCCCCTCTTCGAGACGATCGTCGGCTCGGCGGAGGCCGAGGGGCGGCTCAAGAAGCAGACCGGGGGCCACGGCCAGTTCGCCGTGGTGAACGTCCGGGTCGAGCCGACCGACCCCTCGTCACCCTTCGAGTTCGTCGACGCCGTGGTGGGCGGGGCGGTGCCGCGCCAGTACATCGACGCCGTGCGCCACGGCGTCGAGAAGGCCATGGCCCACGGGGGGCCGAAGGGCTACCCGGTGGTGGGGCTGCGCGTCACGCTCTACGACGGCAAGGCCCACAGCGTCGACTCCTCCGAGCAGGCCTTCGAGACGGCGGGCTCGATGGCGCTGCGCAACGCCCTCGACCAGCGCGGCACCTCGGTGCTCGAGCGGATCATGGCCGTGGAGGTCACCGTCCCCTCGGCGTCGCTCGGCGAGGTGATGACCGACCTGTCGGGCCGCCGCGGCCGCGTCGTCGGCACCGACCAGGACGACGAGGGGCGGGCCGTCGTGCGCGCCCAGGTGCCCGAGGGCGAGCTCGCCCGCTACGGCCTCGAGCTGCGCACGCTCAGCGCGGGGCGGGGCCGCGCCCGGGTCGAGCCGAGCCACCTCGCCCCGGCGCCGGCGTCGGTGCTCAGCCGCTGAGGCCCGCCCCGGGCCCCGCGGGCCAGGCGGCGGCGCGCTCGGCGTACCACGCCGCCGAGGGCTTGGGGGTGCGCGCGAAGGTGGCGCGGTCGACCTGGACCAGTCCGAACCGGGGGCCGTAGCCGAGGACCCACTCGAAGTTGTCGAGCAGCGACCACTGGAAGTAGCCACGCACGTCCACTCCCTCGGCCCGGGCCGCCCCCAGGCTCGCCAGGGCGCCCTCGAGGTAGCGCACGCGCTGGGCGTCGTCGTCGGTGCCGATGCCGTTCTCGGTCACCACGAGCGGCACGCCCGCGCGCGCGGCTCGACGCAACGTGTAGCCCACACTCTCGGGCCAGAAGAGGTAGCCCATCGAGGTGAGCTCACCCTCACCGCCCCAGACCAGTCCGTTCGCGTCGACGAGGTGCTTGGTGTAGCACTGCACCCCGAGGAAGTCGTCACCGCCGCGGGTCGCCAGGTACCGGTCCTCCATCTCGGTGCGGTACGCCTCGAGGGTCGCCTCCCCTCCCTCGAGCGCCTCGTACTCGGCCATCGAGAGGGTGAGGCCCACGGGGAAGTCGCCCGGCCCGGCGCGCAGCGCGTCGCGCATCGCCTCGTGGCACCGGCGCATCGTCTCGTTGACCGCGACGAAGCGGCCCTGGTCGCTCGCCCCTGGGGGGAAGAGCCCGGCGAGGTACCCCATGGCGGCCACGATGTTCGGCTCGTTGAGGGTGCAGGCCATGGCGAGCTCGTCGCCCAGGGCGTCGGCAACGAGGGCGGCGTACTCGCTCAGCCACCCGTCGATTCCCGGCGCCTCGAACCCCCCGGCGTCGGCCACCCACAGGGGCAGGGTGAAGTGGTGGAGGGTCACGACCGGGGCGATCCCCCGATCCCGGCAGCCCTCGACCATGCGGCGGTAGCGCTCGAGGGCCCCGCGGTCGACGCGGCCCCGTTCGGGCTCGACCCGGGACCACTCGACCGAGAAGCGGTAGGCGCCGAGCCCGAGGCCGGCGACGAGGTCGAGGTCCTCCCCCCAGCGGTTCCACGAGTCGCAGGCCGCGGCGCACGGCTCGGCGCAGAACGACCCCTCCCTCGTCTCGAAGCGCCACCAGTCGGTGTTCTCGTTGCCGCCCTCGATCTGGTAGGCCGCGGTCGCGGTTCCCCACCAGAACGTCGACGGCGTGAAGGGCGACGGGCTCACCAGCGGCACGCTAGCCCTAGGTGAGCTCGAGGTCGCGTCCCTCGGGCAGGCCGCGCAGCACCCACAGGGCGGGCAAGAGGGGCAGGAACGTCACGAGGGCCGGGACCCGCAGACCCGTGCGCACCGTCGCCGGGACCACGTCGGCGACGTAGCCGAAGAGGGCGAACCCGGCGACGGCGCCCGCGACGCCCGCCACCACGATCCACCCGGCCGCCGTGGCCCGGTAGCGGTGGGCGAAGACCTCGGTCGCGAGGGCGGCCATCGACGGGGCGAGGACGCCCCCCGCACCGACGCCCACGACGTAGCCGACGATGAAGGCGGTGCGCCCGCCGCCGTAGGCGTAGGCGGACGCGAGAGCCGTGAGGAGGGTCCCGACGGCCACCGCCGCGCGACGACCGAGGGTCGCCGAGAGACGCGCGCCGACGACGAGCCCGACGAAGCCCGCGGCGCCGCTCACGACCACGAGGAGCGCCACCGAGCGCGGCAGCATGCGCAAGACGCCCTCGCCGTAGACGAAGGTGAACCCCCCGGCCGGGCCGGTGGCCACGCCGATGACGAAGGCGACGACGGCCACCCTCACGACCGACCCGGCGGCCTCGTGGCCGACCTCGCCGAGGTGGGCCATGGGGTGCTCGCCCGTGCGCACCCGCGGCTCGGGGAGTCGGCGGGTCCAGGGCGCCACCAGGGCCAGGGGGACCAGGGCGAGCGCGAAGAGCCAGCGGAACGAGTCGGGACCCCGGATGAGCCCGTGCACGAGGGCCGAGAGGCCCGAGCCGATGGCCGTTCCCGCCGTCATCACCGCGAGCAGGCGCATCCGGTGCGTCCTCGTCGAGAGCTCGACGGTCACCACCTGCACCAGGGTCGAGGTCGCCCCGAGGAGCGGCCGGGCCACGGCGAAGCAGGCGACGAAGAACCAGTAGGCCGGGCTGAGGGCCGCGAGGGCGGTGACGAGCAGCCCCGCCACCAAGGTCGCGCGCAGGACCGGCGTGCGCCCCCGCCGGTCGGCCAGCGAGGCCAGGGGCAGCGCCACCAGCGACGAGGCCCGCAGCGTCGAGAGGCCCAGTCCCAGCACCGAGCCCGACAGCCCGACCACGTCTTGGATCGAGTGGCCCGAGACGACGTGGCCGAAGTGGCGCGCGACGTCGTCGAGCGCGGTGACCGAGCCGAAGGTCGCGAACCCCGACGACAGGGCTACGGCGAACAGGAGAATCGTGACGGGGTCACCGATCCGTGAGAGCGTCGGCGCGCGCCGCCCCGAGTCCCGGCCGCTCTCCACCCGACTCACGCTAGAGGGCGCCGGACCCGGGCCCCGGGGCCGTAGCGTGCCCCCATGGACGTGGAGCTGATCGACGGGGCCCGCGCGTTCCTCGACGCGTCGCTCGCCTACCGGGCGAACGAGCCCCTCCTCACCAACGTCCTTGGGAGCGTCGCCGGCGCCGTCGCCACGGGCCGGCGTCGCTACGACGCCCACTGGTGGTGGGTCGTGCGCCAAGGGGGCGCGGTCGTCGGCGCGGCGATGCGCACCGCGCCCCACGGCCTCGTGCTCGGGCCGATGGACGACGACGGCGCTGACGCCCTCGGCCGGGCGGTCGCCGAGCTCTACCGCGAGGTGCCGTGGGTGGACGGGCCCGTGGCGGCGAACGAGGCCTTCCGCGCCGCGTACCTCCGACCCGCCTCCCCGGTGGGCCCGCGTCGCTCACGCCGCGGCCGACGGAGCCTCGTCTACGAGGTCACCACGCTCGTCGCCCCCGAGGTCCCGGGCGTGGCGCGACGGGCCACGAGGGCGGAGCTCGACCTCGTCACCCGGTGGGTCGTCGCCTTCCATCGCGAGACGGGACTCGCCATCGCCGACTCCCCCGGGGAGACCCGAGTCCAGTTCGCGCGTCGTGTCGACGAGGACGACCTCCTCCTGTGGGAGGTGGACGGCCAGGCCGTCGCCCTCGCGGGCGTCGTGGGCGTGACCGACGCCCCCGCCGCACCCCTCAGTCGGCTCGGCCCCGTCTACACCGTCCCGAGAGCCCGCCGTCGGGGCTACGGCGCGGCGGTGACCGCCGCGCTCGCCGCGCGCGAGCTCGACCGCGGCCGACGGGTCATGCTCTACGCCGACGCCGACTACGCGCCGAGCAACGCCGCCTACCTGAAGATCGGCTTCGTCGCTCGGGCCGAGACCCAGGCCGTCTGGCTGGATCCCCGCTAGGGGACGCGCGCGACGCCGACGGTGAACTGGCTCCAGGGCGCGGGGCCCCGGGCGCGACCCGACTCGTGCCACTCGACCTCGAGCCCGGCCGCGCGCACGAGCTCGAGGGGTCGACGGGTCAGGTGACAGCCCCCCGCCAGGCGCACCTCGAGCGGGTCGAGCAGGTGCTGGAGGGCGAGGACCCCCACCCGGTCGGCCGCGCCGTGCTCGAGGAAGTGGAGGCTCCCCCCGGGGCGCACGACACGCCGGACCTCGGCGAGGGCGCGCGCGGGGTCGGGCACGGTGCACAAGACGAAGGTCGCCAGCGCCGCGTCGCACGAGTCGTCGGCCAGCTCGATCGACTGCGCGTCGCCGCCCGCCACCACCACGCGCGTCGCACTCCGGGCGAGCCGCGGCGCGGCGAGGGAGAGGGCCCGCGCCGAGGGCTCCACGGCGTAGACGAGCTCGACCTCGGCCGGGTAGAAGGGGACGTTCGCGCCCGACCCGAAGCCGATCTCGACGACCGTGCCCGCAAGCCCCGCGCAGGCGCGCTCGCGCCACCGCGTGAAGATCCCCGACGCGCAGACGCGGTCGATCACGACGGGCAGGACCCGGTCCCCGTAGAGGCCCACGACCGCGAACCTACCTCCTCGCCCCCGAGCGCACCGCAACCCTCCCAATCAGGGCTCACCTATATTGAGTCGATAGCCCACGACTCCGTGACCCCCCCGCCCGCGAGGCGGTCGTCGGTCGGCCGCGTGGTCGCCGTGGTGGTGGCCGGCGTCGCCCTGTACGTGCTGATGCCGGCCCTCGTGAAGGTATTCGACTCCTGGCCGCGCCTCTTGCACCTCGAGGTCTGGTGGCTGATCGCCGGGCTCGCCGGCGAGGTCGCGAGCTTCGCGTGCGCCATGGCCCTCCTGCGCCTGGTACTGCGCACCTCGAGCTGGTTCGCGGTGGTGACCGCGGGCATGGCCGGCAACGCCGTCACCAACACCCTGCCCGGCGGCGACGCGGTCGGGGCGAGCGTCCAGTACCGCATGCTCGCCGGCAGCGGCATCGACACCGTGCAGGCCGCGAGCGGGCTGGCCGTCTCGTCGATCATCGGGGTGAGCGCCCTGTTCGCCCTGCCGGTGTTCGCCCTGCCGGTGATCCTGGGCGGCACCACCGTGAGCCCGGGCCTCGTCCACGCCGGGGAGCTGGGGGCTGTCGGCTTCGTCCTGCTCGTGGCCTTCGGGGTCACGGCGCTCAGCACGGATCGGGTGCTCCTCACCCTGGGGGTCGTCCTGCAGTGGGTCGTCGACCACCTGCCCTCGCGCGTGCGCCGGTCCCGTCACGACCAGCCGATGGGCGAGCGGCTCCTCGCCGAGCGCGACGCGGTGCGCGAGGACCTGGGCCGCAACTGGTGGAAGGCGGTCCTGCTCGTCGCCGGGCGGATCGGCCTCGACTTCTTCAGCCTGATCGCCATGCTCGAGGCCGCGGGGACCCGACCCCACCCGGCGCTCGTCCTGCTCGCCTACTCCGCGACGGCCGTGCTGGCCCTGCTGCCCCTCACCCCCGGGGGGCTCGGCATCGTGGAGGCCAGCCTCAGTGGCCTCTTGATCCTCGCCGACGTGCCCAGCGCCAACGCGGTCGTCGCCACGCTCGCCTTCCGCATCGGCTCGTACTGGCTCCCCACGGCCGTCGGGGCCGTCTGCTACGTCCTGTACCGGCGCCGCTACGGCGCCCTCAGCGCCAACGGCGCCCCGTCGCGCGCCTAGCCGCGCTGGATCTCGGCCCGGACCCGGTCGACGTCGCCCGCACCCAGGTGGACCGAGGGGTACACCGAGAACCGGTCGACGACCCCGGCGAAACGCTCGAGGACCGAGCGGCCCAGGGTCTCGACCGGACCCACGACGCTGACGGCGTCGAGGACCTCGTCGTCGATGAGCTCGCCCATCTCCTCCCAGCGGCCCTGGCGACTCATCTCGTTGAGCCGGGGCTGCAGGTCGGCCCACCCGTGGAGGTCGAGCACCCCGCGGTAGGCCGGGGTCGAGGCGTAGAAGGCGATCTGGCGGCGGGTCTCGAGCGCGTGGCGACGCCGGGCGTCCTCGTCCTCGCCCGCGACGACCATCCCCGAGAGGGCCACCTGCACGTCCTCGCGCCTACGCCCCGAGGCCGCGAGCCCGCGCTCGAGGGCCGGGAGGGTCACCTCGCGCAGGTAGCGCTCGGTGGTGAAGGGGTGGACCAGCAGGCCGTCGGCCACCTCCCCGGCGACCTCGGTCATGCGCTCGCCCACCGCGGCCACGAAGACCTTGGGCGCGCCGTAGGGGTTGGGGCCGGGGTTGAAGAAGGGGGTCATGAGGGTGTGGCGGTAGAACTCGCCGCGGAAGAAGAGGCGCGTCCCCTCGTGCCAGGAGGACCAGATGGCCCTCATCGCGAGAACGTACTCGCGCATCCGCGCCGCCGGGTGGGACCAGGGCATCGAGTAGCGCTTCTCAATGTGGGGCTTGATCTGCGAGCCCAGCCCGAGCAGGAGCCGGCCACCCGAGAGCAGCTGGAGGTCGTTGGCCATCGTCGCGGTGATGAGCGGGCTGCGGCCGAAGGCGACCACGATGGCCGTGCCGAGGGCCGCCCGCGTCGTCGCGGGCGCCGCCAGGGCCAGCGTGAGGAGCGGGTCGTGACCCGTCTCGGCGCTCCAGAGGCCGTCGAAGCCCGCGGCCTCGAGCGCGGCGGCGCGCTCGGGGACGTCGTGCGCGTCAAATCCGATCGCGCCGTCCACCAACACGGCGCGCATCCTAGAACCCCGTGCGCCACCGGCCCGGCCGGTAGCGTGAGGAGGGACAGGAGACGCCGTGGACGACGCCCGCGAAGAGGGAACAGCGGCCGGGACGCGCCGGGGACGGATTTTCGCGCGGGCGCGGCGCTCCGAGGTGCCCCTCGCCACCATCTTGACCACCGTCGGCGTGGTCGCCGCCGTCTACGTCGCCGGACTCGTCCTGTACCGCCTGCGCGACGTGCTGCTCTTGATGCTGGTGGGCGGCTTCGTGGCGATGCTGCTCAACCCCTTCGTGAACCGGCTCGAGCAGACGCGCCTTCGCCGGCGCGGCGTCGCGGTCGCGATCGTCACCGTGGTGGCGGTCATCGTCTTCATCGGCCTCGCCGTCGCCTTCGGCTACCCGCTCGTGAACTCGACGACGCACCTGGCCAACGCCCTGCCCGCGTACGTGTCCAAGGCCGAGAAGGGTCAAGGGTGGATCGGCCACCTGCTGAAGCACTACCACGTCCAGAGCTGGCTCAGCCGCAACTCCTCCAAGCTCGTCACCCTCGCCCAGGACCTCTCCAAGCCGGCCCTGTCGCTCGGACGCGGCGCGGTGACGATCCTCCTGGCGCTGGTCACGATGTTCGCCTTCGTCGTGCTCTTGCTGCTCGAGGGCCCCAAGATGCGACGGTTCATCATGGACAACCTCGCCAGCGAGAACGCCGAGCGGGTGGTGCGCGTGGGGAGTCGGGTCGCCCAGGCGACGGCCGGATACATGCTGGGCAACCTCCTCACCTCGGTCATCGCCGGCACCGTCGTCTTCATCACCCTGGTCAGCGTGTCGGTGCCCTTCGCGTTCCTGTGGGGACTGTGGGTGGCCCTGGTGGACTTCATCCCCCAGATCGGTGGGGCGCTCGCCGGCATCCCGACCATCCTGTTCGCGTTCGTCCACTCGCTCACCGCGGGGATCATCACCCTCGTCGTCTTCGTCGTCTACACCAACGTCGAGAACCACCTCCTCAACCCGGTGATCATGAGCCGCACCGTGCGGATCAACCCCCTGTGGATCTTCGTGGCCGTCCTCGTGGCCGCCGAGATCGGATCGTGGATCGGCGGCGCCTTCGGCGGCTTCGTCGCGGTGTTGCTGGCGGTTCCGCTCGCCGCCACCGTCCACGTGCTCGTGCGAGAGCTCTGGGGTGGGCCGGGACGCTCCGCCCCCGTGGCGTAGCCGGCCGGGGCGGCCGACCTAAGGTGGCGGGGCCGTGAGCCTCACCGAACCCCCCGTCGACCCGGTCGCGAGACGCGCGCTCGAGCGGGCCGTCGCCCTGATCGGGGCCAGCGCGCGCGACGAGCGCGGCGCCGGCGCGACGCGCGCGCGACTACGCCGGCTCCTCGCCGACCCCACGGCGGTGGGCGTCGTGCTCGGCTTGACCGACGAGGTGATGCGCTTTCGCGAACCCGGGCGCGCGGCGCGCGCCCTGCGCCGAGCCGTCGCCGGGGTCACCCCGGGCGGATTCTCCGCCCTCGACCGGACCGCGCTCCGGCTCGCCGCGGCGGCCTCGCGCGTCGCGCCCGGGCTCGTCGTCGGACAGGTCGAGCGACGGGTGAGGTCCCTCACGGCCTCGTTGATCCTCGACGACGACCCCACCGAGCTCGGGGAGCGCTTCGCCGACCACCGGGCCCGCGGGCTGTTGCTCAACGTGAACGTGCTCGGCGAAGCCGTCCTGGGCGAGCGCGAGGCCGAGGAGCGCCTCGAGCGGGTGCTCGCGATGATCGCGCGCGACGACGTCGACTACGTCTCGGTGAAGCTCTCGTCGGTGGCGAGCCAGCTCGTCACGCTCGACCACGCCGGATCGCTCGAGCGCGTCGCCGAGCGCCTCCGGCGCCTCTACCACGCCGCTCGGGTGAACGGCGTCTTCGTCAACCTCGACATGGAGGAGTACCGCGACCTGCGCCTCACCCTCGACGCGTTCATGAGCGTGCTGAGCGAGGAGGAGTTCCTGCCCCTCTCGGCGGGGATCGTGCTCCAGGCCTACCTCCCCGACACCCACGGGGCGCTCGGCGAACTCGTCGCGTGGTCGAGGGCCCGGCGCGCCGTCGGGGGCGCGCCGGTCAAGGTCCGCCTGGTGAAGGGGGCGAACCTCGCCATGGAGACCGTCGAGGCCGAGCTGCACGGCTGGGTCGGCGCGCCCTACGGGTCCAAGGCCGAGGTCGACGCGAGCTACCTGCGCCTCCTCGACGACGTCCTGCGCCCCGAGATCCGCGATCACCTGCGCGTCGGGGTGGCCAGCCACAACCTCTTCCACGTCGCCTGGGCTCTGGAGCTCGCCGCCGAGCGCGGCGTGAGCGACCAGCTCGACGTGGAGATGCTCGAGGGAATGGCCGACGCCGAGGCCGAGGCCCTCGTCGCGGGCGGCCAGCCCGTCCTGCTCTACGCGCCGGTGACCCGGCGCGACGACTTCCCGGCGGCCGTCGCCTACCTCGTGCGTCGCCTGGACGAGAACACCGCGCCCGAGAACTACCTGCGCGCCGCCCTCTCGATCGCCGACGACCCCGTCGTTCTCGACGAGCAGCGCCGCCGGTTCCTCGAGGCGCTCGGGGCTCGCGCGTCGGTGCCGACCGCGCGGCGACGGCGGGCCCGCGCGCCCGAGGGCCCGAGCTTCTCGAACGAGCCCGACGCCGACCCGACCGACCCCGCACTCGTCGGGGCGCTCGACGCGGCGTTCGCGGCCCTGCGCCCGGTCGAGGACCTCGTGATCGACACGCTCGACCACCTCGACCTCGCCGGCGCCCCCGACCTCGAGGTCGGGCGCGACCCCAACGACGGGGGACGGCCGTGGTACCGGTACCGGGTGGCCACCCGGGCCGAGGTCGACCGGGCCCTCGAGTTCGCGAGCTCGGGCTTCGCCCGCTGGCACGTTCTCCCCCTCGAGGAGCGCCGCGACCTCCTCGCACGGGCCGCCGCGGTCATGGCCGAGCGGCGCGCCGAGACGATCGCCGTCATGGCCCGCGACGCCGGCAAGACCGTGGCCGAGTCGGACCCGGAGGTGAGCGAGGCCGTCGACTTCGCCCGCCACTACGCGGACCACGCGCTGGAGGGAGGCCCGTCGGAGCCGCTCGGGGTGGTGCTCGTCGTGCCGCCGTGGAACTTCCCCTACTCGATCCCGGCCGGCGGGATCCTCGCGGCGCTGGCGGCCGGCAACGCCGTCGTCGTCAAGCCGGCGCCCGAGACCGTGGCCGTCGCCCACGTCCTCGTGCGCCAGCTGTGGGAGGCCGGGGTGCCCCGCGACGTCGTGCAGATGGTGCCCACGCGCGACGACGACGTGGGCCGTCACCTCGTGACCCACGTCGGGGTGAGCGCCGTCGTGCTCACCGGGTCCTACGACACCGCCCGGCTCTTCACCGGGTGGAAGCCGACGCTCCACCTGCTGGGCGAGACGAGCGGCAAGAACGCGCTCGTGGTCACCGCGAGCGCCGACGTCGACCTCGCCGTGCGCGACCTCGTCCAGGCCGCCTTCGGCAACGGCGGCCAGAAGTGCTCGGCGGCGAGCCTGGCGATCGTCGAGAGGGCGCTCGCCGACGACCCCCGCTTCGTCGCCCAGCTCGCCGACGCCGTCACCAGTCTCGCCGTCGGCTCGGCGATGACCTTCGCCACCCAGGTCGGCCCCGTGATCCGCCCGCCCGAGGCGTCGCTCACCCGAGCCCTCACCACCCTCGACGAGGGCGAGTCCTGGCTGGTGGAGCCGGCGCGCCTCGACGACGCGGGCTACCTCTGGCGCCCCGGGGTCAAGCTCGGGGTGCGACCCGGCTCGTGGGGACACCTCAACGAGTGGTTCGGGCCGGTGCTCGGGGTGATGGTCGCCGACGACCTCGACCAGGCGATCGAGTGGCAGAACGCCACCCCCTACGGGCTCACCGCGGGCCTGCACACCCTCGACGTCGAGGAGATCGAGACCTGGGTCGACCGGGTCCAGGCCGGCAACCTCTACGTGAACCGCACCACGACCGGGGCCGTCGTCGCGCGCCAGCCCTTCGGCGGCTGGAAGCGCTCGCGGGTGGGGCCGACCGCGAAGGCCGGCGGCGACCACTACGTCGAGGCGCTGCGGCGCTGGCGGCCGGTGCGCGACGTGGACGCGGCGCTCGCCGGGGCGCGCCGGTGGTGGGACGAGCGGGGCTCGCGGGCCCTCGACCGGGCCGGGCTCGCCAGCGAGGCCAACCTCGTGCGCTACGTCGCTCCGTCACGTCCGGTCGTCGTGCGCCTGGGCGCCGCGACGGACCCGACCGAGATCCGCTACGCCCGCGAGCTCGCGCGCCTCTCCGGCGTCGCCCTCGAGTTCAGCGCGGCCGAGGTGGTGCGCGGGCAGCTCGACGTGACCCTCGAGACCCCCGCGGAGCTCGCCGAGCGCCTCGGCGACGGCAACCGGGTCCGCTGGCTGAGCGCCGAGCCCGCACCGACTCCCCGACTCCTCGAGCGCGGCGTGTGGCTCGACCCCCGGCCGCTCGCCCAGGACGGGGCGGTCGAGCTCGCTCGCTGGCTGGACGAGCAGAGCGTGTCTTTCACCGCGCACCGCTACGGCAACACCCACGCCGGGCCCCGGCCCGTCGTCGGCGCGCGCGCCCGGGCCTAGGGCGGCTCGCGGGGCAGGCCGAGCACGCGCTCGGCAATGATGTTGCGCTGGACGACCGAGGTGCCCCCGCCGATGGTGAGGGCCTGGGCGTAGAGGAAGCCCCACGCCCACGACGCGCCCTCCTCGCCCCCGACGCCCCCCGGACCGCGGTCGGCCAGCATCCCGGCCGCGTGGGCGAGGCGCGCGGCGAGCCCCATGACCTCCTGGCCGTGGTCGTCGGCCAGCGCCTTGCGCACGCTCGCGGTGGCGCCGCTCGAGGCGCCGGTCAGCGCGGCGTGGGTGATGCGCCCGCGCAGGAGGCGCAGCACCTCGCCGTGGATCACGGACCGCACCAGCGCGTCACGCTCGCCGGGCTCGAGCGCGAGCCCCTCGCGGGCGACGAGCTCGACGAGGTCACGCGCCGTGGGGCCCCGTCCCCAGAGGACGCCCTCGCCCGAGAGGGCGACGCGCTCGTTGGCCAGGGTCACCTTGGCGAGGCGCCAGCCGTCGTCGACCTCGCCCAGGCGCAGGTCGTCCTCGAGGACCACCTCGTCGAGGAAGACCTCGTTGAAGGCGTGGTCGCCGGTCATGTCGACGAGGGGCCGCACGCTGACCCCCGGGGCGTCCATCGGGCAGACGAAGTAGGTGATGCCCCGCGGGCCGGGCGGGCCGGTGCGCGCGAGCAGGATCCCCCAGCGGGCCAGGTGGGCGTAGCTCGTCCAGGTCTTCTGGCCCGAGACGACCCAGTGGTCCCCCTCACGCCGAGCGCGCGTGGCGAGCGACACCAGGTCGCTGCCGGCGTCGGGCTCGCTGAAGAGCTGGCACCAGAACTCCTCGCCCGAGAGGATGCCGGGGAGCCACCGCGCGCACTGCGCGTCGGTGCCCGCGGCGAGGATCGTCGGGCCCGCCCAGCCGATGCCGATCGGGTTCACCGGTCGCGACACGCCGGCCCGGCGTAACTCGTCGTCGATCACGAGCTGGTGCTCGGGATCGGCGCCCAGACCCCACGGGGGCGGCCAGTGGGGGGCGACGAGCCCGGCCTCGGCGAGCTCGGCGCCGCTCGGCGTGGGGTGCGCCGCGAGGAACCGGCGCACCGCGAGCCGACGGGGGTCGTCCTCGGGGGCCGCGTCGTCGACCCCGAGGGTGGTCGGCGCGAGCAGTCCTCGATGCGGCGTTGCATCGATGGTCACGGACCCACCGTAACCCCCCACGAGGGGCGGCGCGTCCCGGGTCCTCTCTCGAGAGCCCGCCGTATACTCCCGACTATGGCGATGGTCTTCTGGGCCCTGATCATCGTGGCCTGCGCGTTGGCCGAGTTGCACACCAGCGCCCTCGTCGCCGCCTTCATCGGCGCGAGCGCCGTCGTCGCCTTCGCCCTCGCCCTCTTGGGCGTCCCGTTCCTCGTCCAGGTGCCCGTCTGGCTGGTCGTTTCGGGAGTCCTGCTCGCCGCGTTGCGCCCGCTCGCGCTGCGCTACGTGCGACACCACCGCCGCCAGGACCTCACCCTGCCGGCTCGCGGGCCGATGACCGACCAGATGGGCTTCGTCGAGCGGGCCGTGGGCGACGAGGGCCACCCCGGACGGGTCACCATCAAGGGCGAGTCGTGGCGGGCCGTCACCGAGTCGGGCGAGACGATCCCCGACGGGTCGCGGGTGGTGGTGCGCCGGACCCACGGCACGACGCTCTGGGTCGAACGACTCAGCTAGCCCCCGCGGTGGGCACGGCGTCGAGCACGCTCTTGATCGCCTGGGCCGCGCCCAGCAGCGCGGCGCTCTCGGCCGGCACGACGAGCTTGGTGTTGGGGCTCTCGGCGAAGCGCGCCAGAGTGTCCAACTGCAGGATCGCGACCAGTGTCGGGTCGGGAGCCTGGCCCTTGATGGCCGCGTAGACGAGCCCGATGGCCTCGGCCCGTCCCTGGGCCTCGAGGATCTGGGCCTGGCGCTGACCCTCGGCGCGCAAGACGGCCGACTGCTGGGCGCCCTCGGCCTCTTTGATCGCGGCCTGGCGCTGGCCGTCGGCGAGGTTGATCGCCGACTGCTGGGCGCCCTCGGACTCGAGAATTCGAGCCCGCTTCTCCTGGTCGGCCTGCTTCTGAAGGGCCATCGCCTGGAGGATCTGATCGGGCGGGGTTATCTCCATGACCTCCACCCGGTTGATCCGCACGCCCCACTTGTCGGTCGCCT
>NCBE01000012.1 GCA_002255565.1 Actinobacteria bacterium 21-73-9 | reverse complement strand
GGGAGTGGTGCACCACATTGGAAAGTAGTTCGCGGACAACGCCGAACAGGATCGGGTCGCCGATGTCGGCGGCCACGCTGACCACCTCGGCGCCCTATCGGAGGCGGCGGGCATCGATCTCGCGGCCCACGGTACCGTGTCGGATGCCGACACCATCCGAGACACAGCCGTCGCGCAGCCGTTGATCGTCGCCGCCTCGCTGAGCCCGAGGCGGTCCCAGCGCGCGGGTTCGGTGCGCTCGAGCAGCGCCCTGGGCGCGAGGCCCACGAGCTCACACCCCACGATGCGCGTCTCGCCGAGGCGGGCGGCCACCGCGTCGTAGACCTCGCCCGGGCCCACCACGAGGGGGTCGAGGAGGTTGCAGCTCACCTGGGGACCGGACCCGAGGGCGAAGGCCAGCGCCCGCACCTGGGGCCCGCGCAGCGCCCGCGCCACCCCCCGGGCCTCGTCCATGGCGGTGTCGCGCAGGCGCAGGTTCCACGCGACGAGGATCCCGCGCGCGCCCAGGGCACTGGCGCCGAGGCGC
The DNA here is from genome assembly GCA_002255565.1 of Actinobacteria bacterium 21-73-9. GTDB lineage: Bacteria > Actinomycetota > Acidimicrobiia > Acidimicrobiales > RAAP-2 > RAAP-2. The sequence goes on along the minus strand of NCBE01000012.1, from coordinate 19,247 downwards.
GGGTGGGGGCGCCCCGGACCGTGGTCGGGGGCGAGGCCGGTGAAGGCGTGGCGGCGCACCTCGGGCAGGGTGCGCACCGTGCCGTCGGCGAGGGGCCCGTAGAGGAAGACCGGGACGCCGAGCGCGGTGGCGAACCAGGCCGCGGCGGCGTCGCGCGCGCGCACGGCGGCGTCGAGGTCGTCCTCGAGCGAGACGAAGGGCACCACGTCGAGGGCGCCGAGGCGGGGGTGCACGCCGACGTGGCCGGTCAGGTCGAGTCGGGCCGCGGCGACCCGCGCCAGGAGGTGGAGGTCGCCCTCGAGCGCAACGGCCTCGCCGATGAGCGTGAGGACGGCCCGCCCGTGGTCGGCGTCGTGGTGGAGGTCGCGCAGCGAAGTGCCGGAGAAGGCCCCGAGGAGCTCGGCCTCCTCGCGCGAGGGGACCGAGAGGTTAGCGACGCACTCGAGCACCGCTACGAGGCGGCGCCCCTCACCCGAAGGCGACGGCGCTCGCGCGCGATGCGACGGCGCTCACGCTCGCTCTTGCCGCCCCACACGCCGTGGTCGACGTGGTTGGCCAGCGCGTACTCGAGACACGCGCGTGAGACGGCGCAGTTCGAGCAGATCCGCTGGGCGGCGATGACCCCCACGCCGTCGCGGGGGAAGAAGGTCTCGGCGGGGTAGTCCCGGCACAGTCCATCGGCCATCCACTCGGTGTCCATGGAACCTCCTTCGTCTTCACCCTAGCCAGGTCGGGGGTCGGCGACCCTTTACATTTGGTTAGACCTCGCGCCCCCGGGCGCGTCGCCCCCGGGCGCGTCGCCCCGGGGGCTCCGGGCCAGGTCAGGGGTACACTGGGCGCGAGAGGAGCGCCGTGAGCCAGGTCCCCACCAGCGAGAGTACCGAGGTCGTCGAGCCCGTCGGCCACGTCCAGATCGTCTACCTGGGCCCCGTCGCGCCCCACTGGGAGTGCCGGATGGTCTACGGCGACGAGGAGCAGATCCAGGCCTTCGTCGACCGGGTGGACGCCCGCCTGCGCTTCTTGCCCCCCCACGACCCCCAGTTCCGGCGCAACCGCGAGCGGGTGAACCGCGACGCCGAGCGCGAGGCGCTGATCGTGGAGTGGAACCTCGGCTACGACGAGGAGCCGGCCCAGGCCTAGGCCAACGGCGAGGACGTCACCCGCTCGAGCCACGCCTCGGGCTCGCGCAGCTCGGCGTCGGTGGCGAGGCCGTCGACGCGCAGCAGGGCGCCGAACACCTCCAGGCCGTGGGCCGCCGCCAGGGTGGCGACGAAGCGCGCGGCCTCGTCCACGTGGGGTCCCTGCTGTGAGATCCCGAAGAGCGCCGCGGCCGCGTCCTCGCCCCGGGCGTCGCTCAGGCGGTGGCGCAAGACGGCCTCGGCGAGCGCCGGACGCGGGCCGAGAAGGGTCTCGGTCACCGACTGGGCGACGGCGTTGAAGTAGGCCGCCAGGACCGCCGTCGCGGCGTTGATCGCCCGGGTGGCGGGGCTGTCGTCGGGGACCTCGAGGCCCTCGAGCAGTGACGAGGGGTCGTTCATGAGCGCGGCCAGGTCGCCGCCGTCGGCGAGCGACTGCAGCCGGCCCAGGATGTCCCCCTGGACGGCCCGGGCCTCGCCGGCCGCGTCGAGCAAGAGGGCGCGCAGGGCGTCGCCCGTGCCGGACTGGGTGAGGACCCGCGAGGCGACGAGCTCCTGGGCCAGGGCGAAGACGAAGACCTCGTCGTGGCCGAGGCTCCAGGCGTCGGCGAAGGCGGTGAGGTTGTTCAGCACGATCAGGTGGCGCCCGTCGGCGCGCGGCAGCGGGAGCGCCGCGAGGGACCAGGCGCGCTCGGAGAAGTGGCCGGCGATCGACCCGGTCTGGAACCCCGTGAGGAGGGGGCCGAGGGTCGACGCCATCTGGGCCACCAGGGCGGCCTCGTCCCCGTCGGGCAGGGCGGGCACCGACCCGCTCGCCCCGACGAGGGGCTCGAGCAGCGGCCGCCACTGGGCGAGCGCCGCGAGCGAGAGGGCCGTGCGGTTGGACACCTCGAGGGAGGGGTCGAGGTCGGTGCCGAGCAGGGTGGCCACGTGGCGCGCCACGAGGGGGGCGAACTCCTCGAGGCGCGGCCGCTCGACCGGCGAGGGGTTGGGGTCGCCGTCCTCGCCCCGGGCCACCGAGACGGCCAGCTGCTGGGCCGCCTGGTACCAGGCGTCGGGCCCCTGGCGACCGAGGAGCGAGAAGATGTCCCCGAACATCTCGCCGAAGGGGTTCTGGGTCACGGGGTCACTCTAAAGGGGCAGACCGGGGTGACCGTCGTCGTGCGCAGCGCGCTGCCGCGCCGGTAGGTGACCTTCACGGTCGTGTACGCCGGGGTCAGGTAGATCATCGAGCGCAAGACGGCGACGTCGTCGGTGTCCCGTCCCGACCAAGTCATGAGGACGTCTCCCGGGCGCAGCCCCGCGTGGGCGGCCGGGCCGTAGGGGGTGACCGAGAGGAGCCGCACGCCGCCGCCCTGGACCGACGAGCCGGTGATCCCTAAGTCGGCGTGGCAGCCCCGGCCGATCTCGAGGACCTCGGCGACGCGCGCGACGAACTGCGCGCCGTACCACTGGTGGTGGGCCGACAGCACCGCGACCACCCGACCCCGCGCGTCGACCGCGACGGCGTAGCGCAGTCCCCACAGCGCCCGGCCCGACGGCGTGGTGAGGTAGCGCACCACCCCCTGGGAGTCGTTGTGCGGGTCGCCGAGGGTGGTCACCGCCCAGTCGTAACGCGGCCGGGCGAGCAGGTAGGGCACGACCGGGGCGACGACGGTGACCGCGGCGCTCGCCGGCATCGGGTCGAGGTGGACCGGGGCGACGTCGGTGCCGAGTCGCACGACCGAGAAGCCCATCACGTCGTCGCGCCCGACGAGCGACACCGCGAAGTCCACGCGTCGGGCGTTCGTGCCCTTCACGAGGGCGTTGGCGGGGATGCGCACCGTCGTGACCGCGAGACGACCGGGCAGCACGAGCGCGGCGGCCGTCGTCATCCCGTGGTTGGTGATGATCGTCAGGCTGACCGTGTCGGCCGCGACCGGGCGCGCGGTCGCCGGCAGGTCGTTCAGGGCGACGTTGTGGTGCGTCGTGGTCGTGGTCGGGGGGGTGCCCCGATTCGACAGGAGGACGGCCCCCCCGGCGACCAGGAGGACCGCGGCGAGCAGGGCCACCGCCCGGGCCAGGCGCGACCGGGGCGAGGGCCGTCGCGGCTCGAGGTCCTCGAACCGGGGCAGTTCGCTCGGGTGGACCCACGGGCGCGTGCCGGGGCCCGGCCGTCGGTGGCGACGAGGCCACCCTCCCCACCGCCGATCCCCGTTCGCCACCCCGGCCAGGCTACCGAGCGGCGGGGGCGCCACGCGGGTCGCCCTAACATCGTCCTCCGTGGCTCTCGACGTGGCGCTGGACATCGGGACCGCCCAGACCCGACTGGCGACGGCCGACCGGGGCGTGATCGTCGACGAGCCGACGCTCGTCGCGATCGACACGAGCACCGGCGACGTCGTCGACGTGGGTCACGGCGCGCGTGAGGTCGTGGGCCGCACGTCGCGCCACGTCGTGGTCTTTCGTCCCTTCGCCCAGGGCACGACGATCGACTTCGACGTCACCGCCCGGCTCATCGCCCACCTCTTCGAGCGCGCCGGGGTCTCCAAGCTGAGCCGCGCCCGGGTCGTCATGAGTGTCCCGTCCCTCGCGACCGCCATCGAGCGGCGCGCCCTGCGCCAGGCCGCGATCCAGGCCGGCGCCCGGGAGGTGAGCCTCATCGAGGCGCCGCTCGCCGCGGCGATCGGTCTCGGCCTCCCGGTCCAGGACCCGGTGGGCTCGGCGGTGACCGTGCTCGGGGCGGGGGCCTCCGAGGCGGCCGTCATCTCCCTCGGCGGGATCGTGAGCGCGGGGGCGAGGCGCCTGGGTGGCAACGACATCGACGCGGCGATCGCCACGGCGCTGCGCACCCGACTCGGGGTCGTGGTCGCCCCCACGGCGGTCGAGGAGATCAAGTGCCTGCTGGCCTCGGCTCGTGGCCGGTCCCTCGGGATGTCCCAGGTGGTGCGGGCGCGCTCGGTCGACCGCGGGGAGCTCGTCGAGGTCGAGGTGACCGCCGAGCTCGTCAACACCGCCCTCTCGGACGTGATCGCCGGCACCGTGCGGATGATCCAGGAGTGCCTGGCCGAGACGGCCCCCGACCTCGTCGTCATCGAGGGGCTGCGCGCGTGTCTCGAGGAGATGGCCTCCCTGCACGCCCTGCTGCGCGCCGCCGAGCGCTGACCTAGTCGGACGCGGTGCCGGGCGCGCCGCCGAGCTGCTCGGCGGCCGCGCGCACCTGCCAGTCGCGGTCGGTGCGCGCGCGTTCCAGCGCCGCGTCGACCTCGGGCCCCTCGAAGGCGGCCAGGGCCACCACCGCCCGCCGGCGCACCGGCGGCCGGTCGTCGAGGGCGTCGAGGACCGCCCCCAGCCCCCGGGGGTCGCCGATCGCCCCGAGCGCCGCCACCGCCGACTCGCGACAGCGCGGGTCGGGGTGCTCTCGCGCGACCCGTGCGAGGGGGTCGACCGCCGAGGCGTCGCCGATCTCGCCCAGGGCGAAGGCCGCGGCGTCGACCGCGAGCGCGTCGTCGTCGTCGAGACCGCGCGCGAGGGCGTCGCGCACGGCCGGAGCGCTCGGCGCCCGGCGGGCGGCCTGCTCGCGCGCCTCGCGCCGCACCTCGGGGTCGGCGTCGGCGACGAGGGCGCACCAGAGCGCCTCGTCGAGCTCGCCGCGTCGGGCGAGCCCGCGCAGGGCGACGACGCGCTCGCGGGTCGTCCCGTGCGAGAGCGCCCCCTCCAGCCGGGTGCGCGACGCGGCCCCGGTGTCGTGGCCGGCGCGCACCAGCGCCTCCAGGGCGCCCGCTACCGTGTTCGCATCGTCGGCCACGCCCCCATTCCACCACCCGACCGCGCCCGACGACGCTGGCGCGCCGCCGCCGGCACCGTCCTCGTCGTCGCGGTGGCCTGGGTCGTGCTGGGGCGCGTGACGCTCAACGAGTACGCGCTGACCCCCGGGAACGCCACTCCGGTCGCGCCGTTGGTGACGGTCCACGGCGTCGCGACCGCCCGCCACCCGGGGCGCATCTTCCTCACCGACGTCTACCTCCAACAGGTGAACGTCCTGTCGTGGCTCGCGCTGCACCTGTCCAGCCACGTCCAGTTCGTCCCGGCCGACGCGCTCACCCCGCCGGGGGTGCCGACCTCGGAGCTCGCGGCCCAGGGGTACCTCCAGATGCGCGACGCCCAGCTCGCCGCGAAGGTCGAGGCCTTCCGGAGCGTCGGCTGGCGCGTCCCGGGCACCCGGGCCGGCGCGACCCTGACCGGGGTCGTGGTCCCCTCGCCCGCGTCGCGCGCGGGGCTCGACGTGGGCGACGTCGTGACCGCCGTCGGCGGCCGCCCGATCGTCGACGCCTGCGGCCTCGTCGCCGCCCTGCACGGCCTCGCTCCGGGCAGCGTGGTGCGACTCGGCGTGCGCCCGGTGCGCATCTCGTCGACGGGGGTCCTCTCGTGGCGCCCGGTGCGGCGGGTCACGGTCACGACGGCCGCCCCCCCCGCGGGGGCCGCGTCGAGCGGCTGTGCCGGCGTGTCGGGACCCGACCGCTCCTTCCTCGGGGTGACGCTCGAAGACGACGTCGCCTACCGCCTCCCGGCGACCGTGCGCATCGACACCGCCAACATCGGCGGGCCCTCGGCCGGGCTCGCCATGACCCTGACCCTCATCGACCTACTGAGCCGACACTCGATCACCGGGGGCCACGACGTCGCCGCGACCGGCACGATCGCCGTGGGCGGGGCCGTCGGCCCCGTGGGCGGGGTGGCCGAGAAGGCGGTCGCCGTCGAGCGCGCCGGGGCCCGCGTCTTCATCGTGCCGCGCTCGGAGGTGCGCGCGGCACACTCGGGCGCGCCCGGGCTACGGGTCTTCGGGGTCACGACCCTCGCCCAGGCGCTCGCCGACCTGCGCGCCCTCGGCGGAGTGGCCCCTCACCCCCTCACGGCGCCCCGGACCGCGGGGGGCTAAGGCCCCGGCGACGAGGCCCGACGCCGTAGGCTCTTAGGGATGGACGATCGGCGCATCCACTCTTCGAATCGCCTGACGTCCGCCGACCTCGCCCGGGCCACCTTCAACGTGGTGCGCAAGGGCGGCTACGACCCCAACGAGGTCCGGATGCACCTCGAGGCGGCGGCCCGCGAGATGGCCCACCTCGAGAGCCGGGTGCGCGAGCTCCACGAGCAGGTCGCCGAGGCCCGCCGCCAGGCGGCCAACCCGGTGCTCGACGAGGCGACCCTCGCCGGGGCCCTGGGCGCCCAGAGCGCCGCGATCCTGCGCTCGGCCCACGAGGAGGCCGGCCGGGTCACCGCCGAGGCCCAAGAGCGCGCCGCCCAGATCTTCTCCGAGAGCCAGCAGCGCGGCGCGGCCTACCTCGTCGAGGCCCAAGAGCGCGCCGCCGCCCTCGTCACCGAGGCCGAGAACACCGCGGCCCAGGTCGACCACGACTCCCGCCTGGCCGCCGAGCGGCTCATCGAGTCGGCGAAGGTCAACGGCGAGGCCCTCGTCGAGCGGGCCCGCGAGCAGGGTCGCGCGATCGTCGAGCAGGCCACCGGCGCGCGCCGGTCGGTGCTGAACGACCTCGCCGTGAAGCGCAAGGCGCTGCACCTGCAGATCGAGCAACTGCGCGCCGCGCGCGACTCCCTGAACGGCTTCATCGCGTCGGTGCGCCAGCGGGTCGACGACGTGCTCGCCGAGGTCGCGACCTCCGACGAGGTCGCCCGCGCCGCCGCCGCCGAGGCCCTGCGCCAGCTCGCCCCCACGCCCGAGCCCACCGAGGAGGACCTCCTCGCCGGGACCCCGCTGCGCGAAGTGCCCGAGGTCGTCGCCGCGCCCCTCGAGACGCCCGACGTCACGCCGGCGCGTGCGTCCGGTGAGGCGCCGCCCACCGAGGAGACGCCCCGGACCCGTCGGCGAGCGCGCGCCGAGCCGGGCGACGCCCCGGCGCCGGCCCCTACGACCGGCCCGGCCGGGCAAGCCGGCAGCGAGGGTGAGGAGATGTCGGGGACCGACGTGGTCAACGAGATCTTCGCCCGGCTGCGCAAGGCCACCCTCGAAGAGCGTGGCGCGAGCGCGCCGGCCCCCAAGCGCGTCGCGTCGCGGCGACCCGAGACGCCCGACGACGAGCTCTTCCATCGGCGCGACGCGGCGCTCGCCGACCCCCTCGCGACCCTCACCCGACGGGTCAAGCGGGCGCTCCAGGACGACCAGAACGTGGCGCTCGAGCGCCTGCGCGACGTGACCGGCATGATCACCACCGAGCTCGAGGACGAGCGCGTGCAGCGCTCTCGCTACGCCGACGCCGCCTACGAGGCGCTGGCCGAGGCGGGCGCGGCCGGGGTGGCGTTCGCCCGAAGGTCGGGGGCCACCCACGACGCGGTCGTCGACCGCGAGACGCTCGAGGAGTGCGCGGTCGACCTCGCGGTCACCGTGGTCATCGCGCTGCGCAAGCGCATCCTCTCCGAGGGCGCGGGTGACGGGGCCGAGCGGGCCAACGCCGCCTACCGAGAGTGGCGGGGCGCGCGGGTCGAGCGGCTGTGCGCGGACGTGGCGCGCCGGGCCTTCAACGCGGGCGTGGTGGCGGCGACGGTCGGTGCGCCGCTGCGCTTCGCGGTCGCGCCCGGCGACCCGCCGTGCGACCTGTGCGCCCGCGACGCCCAGGTCCGCGACCACCCCGCGGGCGAGAAGTTCCCCAGCGGGTCGCTCTACCCCCCGCTGCACGCGGGCTGCGCCTGCGCCGTCGTCCCGGCCTAGGGCCCGTAGGCTCGTCGCGTGCGTAGCCCGACCGACCTCCCGCCGCGCCCTCGGCGGCTCGGGCGGGTGTCGCGCCGGGTGTGGGTCGGGGTCGCGATCCTCGCCCTGCTGATCGTCTTCTTCTCCCTGCGCAACATCGCCACCGTGTGGACCAACGAGATGTGGTTCGCCTCGATCGGCCAGTCGTCGGTCTTCTCGACCCTCTTTTGGGTTCGGGTGAGTCTCGGGCTGACCTTCGGGGCGGTCTTCTTCTTCATCTTGTGGCTCAACCTCCTTCTCACCGACCGCTTCGGGGCCCGGGACCTGACCTTCGAGCCCGAGGACGAGGTGGTCCGGCGCTTCCAGAACGCCGTGCGCCCCTACGCGAAGCGGATCTACGCGGCGATCGCCCTGGTTTTCGGCCTGGTTGCCGGGCTCAACGCCACGGGCGAGTGGCAGAACTACCTCTTGTTCGCCCACTCGCGCCCCTTCGCCGCGACCGACCCGCTCTTCCACAAGAACATCGGCTTCTACGTCTTCACCCTCCCGTTCGTCTCGTTCTGCGCCACGTGGCTGCTCGTCACCTTGATCGTGACCCTGATCGTGACGGCGATCTTCCACTTCTTGAACGGGGGCATCCGCGCGGCCAACGTCGCGCCCCGCGTCTCGCCGCGGGTGAAGGCCCACCTCTCGGTGATCGGTGCGGGGATCGCCGTGATGAAGGCGGTGGGCTACCTGCTGGCCCGGTGGGACCTGGTGCTGTCGACCAACGGCTTCAACGAGGGTGCGGGCTACACCGACGTCCACGCTCGGATCCCGGCCCTCACCATCCTCTTCTACCTCTCCCTCGCCGCGGCGGCGATCCTGCTCTACAACGTCCGCTCCCGGGGCTGGTCGCTGCCCGCGGTGGCGGTCGGGCTGTGGGCCTTCGTGGCCCTGGTGATCGGCGTCCTCTACCCGACGTTCCTCCAGGCGCTCAAGGTCAGCCCGAACCAGGAGAACCTGGAGGCCCCCTACATCCAGCGCGACATCACCGCTACGCGCGCCGCCTACGGCCTCGACACCGTCGCCTACCACCCCTTCGCGGGGGCCTCGTCGATCACCCCGGCCGAGGTCACGGCCGACCTCGCGACGCTGCGCAACATCCGCCTGTGGGACCCGTCGAGCAACATCTCGCTCAACACGGTCACCCGGCGACAGGCGATGCGCTCGTACTACACGTTCCCGAGCCTGTCGGTCGACCGCTACTTCGTCAACGGCCGGCTCACCCCGGTGCTGATCGGCACCCGCCAGATCGACCCGTTGAACCTCCCGAGCCAGGGCTGGGTCAACCAGCACCTCGTCTACACCCACGGCATCGGCGTGGCGGTGGTGGCGGCCAACACGGTCGACCCGGCGACCGGCAACCCGATCTTCGAGGTCGGCAACATCCCGCCGACCTCGACCGGCGGGCTGCCCGTGCTCACCGAGCCCGACGTCTACTTCGGCCTCGACCAGTCGGGCTGGGTGGTCGCCGACTCCAAGCAGCCCGAGCTCGACTACCAGGTGAACACCGGGGCCAACGCCGGCACCCCCGTCTACACGCACTACCACGGGGGCGGCGGGGTGCCCGTCGGGGGCGTCTTCTCGCGCCTGGCCTTGGCGCTGCGCCTGGGCAACTTCAACTTCCTGATCTCGAACCAGATCACCTCGAGCAGCCGGGTCATGTTCGTGCGCGACGTCCGCCAGATGGTGAAGAAGGCGGCGCCGTTCCTCAGCTTCGACTCCAAGGCCTACCCGGTGATCGCCAACGGCCACGTCGACTACGTGCTCAACGCCTACACCACGACTTCGCAGTACCCCTACAGCGAGAACGCCAACCAGCTCACCCCCACGATCGGGGGGCTGCCGAGCGCGCTCAACTACGTGCGCAACTCGGTGGTGGCGGTCGTCGACGCCTACACCGGGTCTATCCACTTCTACGTGATCGACCCGAACGACCCGATCATCCAGGCGTACCGCTCGGCCTTCCCGACGCTCTTTGAGCCGATGAGCGCGATGCCGGTGACGATCCGCGACCACCTGCGCTACCCCTCGGACCTGCTCTCGGTGCAGGCGGCGGTGCTCGGGCGCTACCACATCACGGGGGCCAACTCCTTCTACGCCGCCTCGGACCGTTGGGAGGTGACCCCGACCACCGGCGCCGGGACCCCGGCGTCGCTCATCTCCTCGACCCAGCTCGTGGCGAGCAACGGCCAGGTCATCGGTACCCGGCTCTCGCCGATGAGCCCCATCTACCAGGTGGGTGCGCTGCCCAACTCGACCGGCCAGCAGCTGCTCGCGATGCTCGACTTCGTCCCGGCGGGCAACTCGTCGAGGGTCCAGGGGCTCAGCGCCATCCTCGCGGCCACGAGCGCCCCGAACAACTACGGCCAGCTCAACGTCTACGAGACGCCCCGGGGCACGACGGTGACCGGTCCCCTCCAGGCCGACTCCGAGATCCAGCAGAACTCCAAGGTCAGCTCGATCATCACCCCGCTCGACCAGCACGGCTCCCAGGTGCTGCTCGGCAACAACCTCACCGTGCCGCTCGACTCGAGCGTGCTCTACATCCGCCCCCTCTACGTCACGAGCACCTCGAACCCGATGCCCGAGCTGCGCTACGTGATCGCGGTCTTCAACCAGCAGGTCGGCATCGAGCCGACCCTCGCCGGGGCCCTCGGTGACGTGCTCGGTCCGGCCGCGCGCGCGCTGGGCGGGGCGAGCTCGAACGGCTCGGGCGGCTCGGGCGGCTCGTCGACGTCCGGGGGCGGGTCGACGACGCCGGCCTCGACGACCGTGGCGAGCGAGCTCCAGCGCGCCGCCGCCGCCTACGCCGCGGCCCAGAGCGCGCTCGCCGCGGGTGACCTCGGGGCCTACCAGCGCGACGTCGAGGCCATGGACCAGGCCATCCAGGCGGCCCAGAACGCCCTGGCGAAGGGCTAGGCCCGGTCGGTTCCCGGGCCGAGGCGCCCCTCGGGGTCGAAGGCGGCCTTCACCCGGCGCCCGAGGGCGACGAGCGCGGGGTCGGTGAGCTCGAGGTAGGCGGCCCACTTGTCGCGGCCGAGCCCGTGCTCCCCGCTGATCGCCCCGCCCAGGGCGATCCCCGCCCGGTAGAGCTCGACGAGCAGACGCTCGCGCACCGCGTCGTCCGGACAGAACACCGAGAGGTGGACGTTCCCGTCGCCCACGTGGCCACAGCCGGTCACCAGCGCCTGGTGGGCGGCGGCGATCCGGGCGACGTCCTCGAGGTAGCGCGCCACGTGGGCGCGGGGCACGACGACGTCGACGATGTCGTTGGCCCCGGCGGCCTTGGCGAACCAGAAGGCCCGCTCGCGCCCGGCGATCAGGTCGTCGGCGGCGCGGCCGTCGAGGACGAGGGCGTCGAGGGCGCCGGCCGCCTCGAGGATCGCGTCGCTCGCGGCGAGGTCCTCTTCGAGCTGGGCGGCCGTGCGGGTCTCGAGGACGAGCACCAGGTAGGCCGCGGTGGCCGCCACCCGCTCGGGCGAGAGCCCGAGGGTGAAGGGGGTCTCGCGCACGAGGACGGCCATCGTGAGCGCGTCGATGTACTCGAGCAGGGATGGGCCGAGCCCCGCGCGCAGGAGGCTCGTCACCGCCCCGGTGACCGCGTCGAGGGAGGGGAACGGCGCGAGCACGGTCGCGTGGTGGTCGGCTCGCGGGGTCAGCCGGACGGTCACCTCGGTCACCAGGGCCAGCGTGCCCTCACTGCCGATGACGAGCTGGGTGAGGTCGTAGCCCGAGGAGAGCTTCACCACGGGCGCGCCCGTGCGCACGACGGTGCCGTCGGCGAGGACCAGCTCGAGGGCGAGCACGTGGTGACGGGTGACCCCGTGGCGCACCGCGCGCATGCCCCCGGCGTTGGTGTTGACGTTGCCGCCGAGCGTCGAGGACGTCTCACCGGGGGCGACCGGGTAGTGGAGGCCGAAGGGCGCCAGGTGCTCGTTGAGCTGGCGCAGCGTGACGCCGGCCTCGACGACGGCGACCTGGTTCGCGAGGTCAACCTCGACGATCCGATCCATCTGGTCGAAGCAGACGACGAGGGATCCCTCGGCCGGCTCGGCGCCCCCCGAGAGGCCCGTGCCGGCGCCGCGCGCGGTGATCGCGACACCGTGGCGGCGCGCCCAGTGCACCAGGGCCACGACGTCGTCGCGGTCGGCCGGTCGCGCGACGGCGTAGGGCTCAGCCCCGCGAGGGTGGAGGCTCTCGTCGCGGACGTCGTCGCCCGACAGCTCCCCGCGGTGGGCGACGGCGACCCCCAGGGCGTCGAGCTCGGCGCGCGCCGAGGGGTCGGGTTCGGGCACGACCTGCACGCTAGTTCGACCGTCCGGACCTGGAGTCCGGACGGTCGAACCCTGCGCTCGGGCGCCTACAGCGTCCCGAAGTGGAACATCACGACCTCGCCACCCGTGAAGCGCAGCCGCATCACGTGACGTCCACGGGCGAACCTGGCCGGGGCCACCAGTCGGAGCACGATGCGCGTCTTAGAGACTCTCACGACCGTGACGCGCGCCCCCGGCGTGGTGGCCGTGGGGCGGCCCGGGAAGTTGGCCCCGAGGACGGTGAGGACGGCGAGGTGGCCCGGCACGGCTGTGCCCGTGACCCGGTGCACCACCGGACGCAGCGAGCCCGACACCTCGAGGCTGAAGTTGAAGTTGCCGATGTCCCCGGCGGCGTCACTCGTCGTCCCGCTCACGGTGTAGGTGCCGGCGTTGAGCGGGCCCTTGGTCGTGACGAGCCCGGTCGTCGAGACGTTCAGCTTCGAGCTCCCGCTCTGGGTGTAGGTCACCGCGCCGCTGGCGCCGCTCGTGGCGAGCTGGGCCGAGAAGTGGCTGGAGGAGGCGGCGGTCGTGGAGCCCGACATCGGCAGGTTCTGGCTGATGACGCCGGCCTTCACGGTGAAGGGGAAGGAGGCGCTGATCCAGCCGAGGCCGTTGACGGCCGGCCCGCAGGGGCTGGTGGTCGAGCCGGCGTAGGGCGTGAAGTCGAGCTCGCAGACGTAGACCTCGTAGGTCGTGCCCGAGGCCGCGGTCGCCGGGACGGTGATCGTGCCGCTCAGGGCCGGAGGGACGAGGTCCTTGCCGGTGTAGCAGGCGTTGGAGATCGCCACGTTCGACGGCGAGGAGAGCAGCGGCGTCGTCGAGGCCGGCGCGTACCACAGGACGCTCAGGGTCGCGGTCGGGACGTTCCCGTAGCCGCCGGCGGCGCACGAGGTGGGCGGTGTCGCCGGGGCGGCGAGACCCTCGTTGGCCTGGATCAGCTGGATGGCGTCACCCCACCAGTAGCCCGACGCACCCGCGGCGTCCGAGATGTTGACCGTGGACCCGGGCGCGCCGGTGCTCTGCAGCGCGCTGACCGTCGGGTTGGCCGGCGTGAGGAGGGCCTGGCTCGCGTACTGGAGCAGGAACTCCGCCCCGGCGACCGGCGTGTTCTGGGCCGTCACCGCGGCGATCGCGCAGCCGAAGATGCCGGCGTTGATCTGGGCCTGGGTGGGCGGGCACTGGGCGTTCGGGTCGGACGCGCTGTAGGTGGCCGGGATGGCGACCGTCGCCGTCTCGCAGCTCGAGCCGGCCGGGCAGCCGGTGTCGGTGGCCGAGGGCGTGAACTGGGCGAGGGCGCTGGTGTCGACCTCCCCGGTCGGCACGACGTTCGCCGCGCCCAAGCTCGCGAGCAGGGTCGCCTCGACCGCCAGGGCGGCCTGGGAGGACTGGTTGCAGTCCAGGGTCACCTGGGTGGAGCCCCCGACGACCCCGACGATGATCGTGCCGTTGACGATCACGCCCGGGCCGGCGCTGATCGCGGCCGAACAGACCGGCGCCGCCGTGGCGCGACCGGCCGGGGCGGCGCCGGCGGGCACCGCGGACACTCCGGCCACGACCAGCAGGGACGACGCCGCGGCGGCCACCACGGCCACGGCGCGGGACCCGGGGCGGCCCCTCCTCGATAGCAGTCTCATTGAGACCCTCCATTCGCGTACTGGGCGGGCGATTCCCCGGCCAGGGCCCATGGTACCGAGGTCGGCGCTGGTCAGGCCGGTCGCGCCTGAGGGGGCCCTTCTTCCACGCCTGCGGGCCAGGTCACGACCGGTCCCTGGACGCTTACCTCGACGCGCTCGCCTCGGGCGGGCAGGCTCGAGGGGTTCGCGACTCGTGCGAGGAGGCACGGCGTGTCGCCGGACTCGGGGTGCAGGCGCACGACGGCGTCGTGGCCGTAGAACTCCGTGTCGAGGACCACGGCGCGAGTGCGCCCCGCTGAGCCCCCGACGACGAGCTGCTCGGGGCGCACCAGGACCTCGACGGGGCCGGGCGCGGCCGGCACGGCCGTCTCGAGGTCGCCCAGGGCCGTCGTGACCCGCGCGCCCCGGGCCGTGCCCGCGAGCAGGTTGACCTCACCGAACTGACGGGCCAGGTCGGGCGTGGCCGGGTGGGCGTAGAGCCGCTCGGGCGTGTCGCACTGGGCGATGCGCCCGTCGCGGATCACGGCCACCCGGTCGGCCAGCGAGAGGGCCTCGTCCTGGTCGTGGGTGACGAGGACCGCCGTCGCCCCGGCCTCGCGGATCACCCGACGCACGTCGGCTCGCAGCGCGGCCCGCAGGCCCACGTCGAGGGAGCTGAAGGGCTCGTCGAGCAGCACCAGGCGTGGGTCGATGGCCAACCCGCGCGCGAGGGCCACGCGCTGCTGCTGGCCGCCGGAGAGCTCGTGGGGGTATCGCCGTCCGAGATCCGCCAGACCCACCAGGGCCAGCAGGTCGGCGACGCGCGGGCCCCGGCGATCCCGTCGCGAGAGGCCGAAGCCGACGTTCTCCGCCACGCTGAGGTGGGGGAAGAGGCTGCCCTCTTGGGGCACGTAACCGACGTGGCGCCGCTCGGCGGGGACGAAGGCCGTGGCGTCGTCGACGACCTCGCCGTGGACCCGGATCGAGCCGCCGTCGGCGCGCTCGAAGCCAGCGATCACCCGCAGCAGGGTCGTCTTGCCGCTGCCGGAGGGACCGAGGACGGCGACGAACTCGCCGCTCTCGATCGCGAGGTCGACCCCGCGCAGGACCGGGGTCTCGCCGTAGGCTTTCGTGACGTCGGCGACCTCGAGGTCGATCACGGGAGCACCCTAGGGTCGGGGCGGCTCGCGCGCTGCGTGGGCAGGCGGTCGAAGAAGCGCCCGAGCAGGTAGGCCGGGACGGCCGCGACGGCCATCATGACGAGGGCGAAGGGCGCGGCCTGGCCGTAGGCGAGGTTCTGCTGGTAGGCCCAGAACTGGGTGGCGAGGGTCTGGGCCCCGGTGGGGATGAGGATCAGGGTCGCCGTGAGCTCGGTCACCACCGAGAGGAAGACCAGGCAGAACGCGGCGGCGAGCCCGGGGGCGACGAGGGGCAGGGTCACCCGGGCGAAGACGCGGGACCGGCCGAGCCCGAGAGAGCCGGCCACCTCCTCGAGCGACCGGGGCGCCTGGGCGACCGACGCGCGGACCCCGACGAGGGCCAGGGGGAAGAACATGAGGGCGTAGGCGAGGACGAGTAGCGGCGCGCTCTGGTAGCCGAGCCCGCCCAGGTGCTGTTCGGTGAACGACGAGAGCGCGAGGGCCACCACGACCCCCGGGACCGCGAGGATGAGGAGGGTCGACTGGGAGAGGGCCGAGCGCAGTCGGGTCGGGTGGCGAACGGCGAGCAGCGCGATCGGCAGGGCCATGAGCGTGGCGAGGACCCCGGCCCCCGCCGCGTAGGCCGCGGTGGTGAGGCCCGCGCCCACGAGGGACTCGCCGGTGAGACCGCTCGGCGAGCCGCTCGATATCCAGTAGAGCGTCGCGCCCACCGGGACCCCGAGCGCCGCCACGACGAGGGCCACGACGCCGAGGAGCGCGGGTCCGGTGACTCGCCCGAGTCGCTGGGGGGTGTGGCGGCGGGCGGCCCCGCGGGCGACGCGGGCGCCGTGGCGCTCGCGCACCAGGTTCTGGCCGATGAGGGCGACGAGGGAGAGTCCGACCAGCACCAGCGAGAGGGCGCTCGCCGCCGAGAGGTCGAACCCGACCGAGTACTCGCTGAAGATCTCGGTCGTGAAGGTCTGGTAGCCGAGGATCTCGAAGGCGCCGTACTCGGCGAGGATGACCAGCGTGACGAGGAGGCAGCCCCCCAGGATGGCGCGGCGGGCCTGGCCGACCGTGACGCGCCAGAACCGGGCGAGGCGGCCGAGCCCGAGGCTGCGGGCCACCTCCTCGAGTCCGGGGTCGGCCCCGCGCAGCGCGGCCGCGACCGGGAGGTAGACGAGCGGGTAGACCGCGAGGGTCATCACCAGCACGGCCCCCCAGTAGCCGGCGACGCTCGGGGCGATTGAGGTCCACCCAAAGCCCACGACGAAGTCGGGGATCGCGAAGGGGATGACGAGGAGGGCGCCGAAGACCCGCCGCCCCGGGAGGTCGGTGCGCTCGACCAGGTAGGCGCTGAGGGTACCGAGGACCGCGCACAGCGCGGTCACGACGACGTCGAGCCGGACCGTGTTCCAGAGAAGGCTCGTGGTGAGCGAACGGAAGAGGAGGTGCGCGATCGGCCCCCAGCCGACGCCCGAGGCCTGGACGACGAGGAACGCGAGGGGCCCCGCGAGTGCGAGGACGACGAGGGCGCTCGCGACGAGGAGCGTCACCGGGCGCCGTGCCCGGCGTCGGCGGTCCCGGGGCGGGTGGGCGGCCCCGACCGGCCGCGGGACGACCTCCACGCTCACAGCAGCTGGGCCTCGCGCAGCAGGGCGACGGCCGTCGAGCCCGTGCCCAGCTGGGCGACCGAGATCGGGTCGGGGCGTAGCGCGCCGAAGGGCGTCTCGGGCTGGACCGTCACGACGCCCGAGGCCAGGGGGTACTCGAAGCTGTCGGAGCGGGCGATGATCTCTTGACCGGTGCGCGAGACGAGGAAGCGCACCAGGGCCTCGGCCGCGGCGCGGTGGTGGGAGGAGGCGAGGACGCCGGCGCCCGAGACGTCGATGACGTAGCCGGGGTCGCGAGGCGCGAAGGGGGCGAGCGTCGAGTGCATCGATCCGGCGCCGAGGCTCGCGCGCAGCCGGTACCAGTAGTACTGGTCGATCACGGCGAGTCCCACGGCCCCCCGGTTCACGGCGAGGGTGAGCGCCTCGTTGCTCGAATAGAGGTGGCCCGCGGCGTTCCTCTTCAGCCCCTCGAGCCAGGCGAGGGTCCGGGCCCGTCCCACGCTGCGCAGCACGGCCGTCACGATCGGCTGGAAGTCCGTCTCGCTCGGGGCGAGTCCCAGGAGGCCCGCGTAGCGGGGCTCGGCCAACTGCAGGATGCTCGAGGGCAGGCGACTGCGCGAGACGGTCGCCGGGTCGTAGACCATGAGGCTCACCCGGGCCGTCACGCCGACCCACCGGCCTGAGGGCGAGTTGTAGCGCGCGGGCGTCGCGGCGAGCAGCGAGCTCGGGAGCGGGGCGAGCAGCCCCCGGCCCTGAAGGTACTCGAGCGCCGGGGAGTTCTCCGCGAAGAACACGTCGGCGGGCGAGCGCGCGCCCTCTTGGACGATCTGGGCGTCGAGGGTGTTCTCGGAGTCGCTGCGGACCGCGACGTGGATGCCGGGATGGGCCTTTTCGAAGGCGGTGACGAGGGCGTCGGTCGTCTGGACGTGCTGGCCGTTGTAGAGGGTGATGGTGGTCCCGCTGGCCGTCCCGCACGCGCTCAGGGCGAGGGCGCCCGCGGCGACGCTGAGGAGCGTGGCCGTCGCGCGTGCGCCTCGGGTTCGAAGGGCGACGAGGGCGCGCACGGCAGCGGAGGGCTGGGCCCGACGCGACGGTGGGCGAACCATGGCGACCTGGCGGCTCACTTAGGTTAGGCTAATCGAACGCCCTTTCCGGGCCGCCGGTCGTTCGGTCGCAAGGGCCCGACCGGGTGGACGCGTCGACGTCTCGCGTCGGGCCCATGGTCCCTATCGGCCGGAGGTTACGTTCGGGACGTGGGTCACGTCATGGCGTTCGCGTACTCGCTGGCTCTGGGCCTCCTCGTGGGTCTGGAGCGCGAGCGCAGCGTGACCCCGGGCGACCGGCAGGCCCTCGGCGTGCGGACGTTCGCCCTCATCGCCCTGGTGGGAACGGCTGCGCGGATGGTGTCGCCGACCGTGCTCGCCGTGGGGGCGGTCGTCGTGGGCGCGCTCGTCGTCGTCGGATACCTGCGCACCAGCGACGCCGACCCCGGCACGACGACGGAGGTCGCCGCGGTGGCCGTCTACCTGCTCGGGGCGCTCTGCTATTCCGACGCCGCGCTCGCGCTGGCCCTGGCCGTCACGATGACGGTGCTCCTGGCGAGCAAGAGCCGGCTTCACCAGCTTGTTCGAGAGACGCTCACCCGGCCCGAGCTCGAGGATCTCCTCAAGTTCCTCGTGGTCTCGGTGGTGATCTTCCCCTTCCTGCCCGACCGCGCGATCGGCCCCTACGGCGTCGTCAACCCGTTCCGGGTCTGGTCCCTCGTCGTGCTCATCGCGTCGATCTCCTGGCTCGGCTACATCGCCACGAGGTACCTCGGGCCGTCGCGCGGGTTCGTCGCTACGGGGCTCGCGAGCGGCTTCGTGTCGGCGAGCGCCGCGACGGCGTCGATGGCCCGGGCCGCGCGCGACCCAGAGCGGTTCCGCTGGGCGGTGGCCGGAGCGCAGTCGGCCAGCGTCGCGACCTACGTCGAAATCGTGGTGGCGGTGTTCGTCGTGAGCACGCGCCTCGCCGTGCGCCTCGTCGCGCCGGCGCTGGCTGCGGCCGTCACGCTCGCGGTCGTGATCGTCGTGGAGATTCGGCGGGACCGGGCCCGTCGCGTGCCCGGTGAGGCGGTGACGACGGGGCGGGTCTTCGCCCTCGCGCCCACGGTTGGGCTCGCCGTGCTCCTCACGACGGCCCTCCTCCTTGGACGTTGGCTCTCCTCCAGCGTCGGGACGAGTGGGGTCGTCGCGTCCCTCGGGGTGATGGGCTTCGCCGACGCCCACGGGGGGAGCGTCGCGGCGGCCCTGCTCTTCGCCCACGGGTCCATCGACCACTCGGCGGCCCTGTGGACCATCGTGGTCGCCTTCTCCGCGAACGCCGTGACCAAGATCGTGATCGCCACCACCGTGGGCGGCCGACGGTTCGGGCGAGCCTTCGGACTCGGCTTCGGACTCTCCCACCTTGTCTTCGTGGCCGGCGTCGTGGTCGCGGCGCTTGCGTAGGTCAGTGAGTTGCTTCTGGTATAGTGACTAACCCACCGCGGGGTGGAGCAGTCTGGTAGCTCGTCGGGCTCATAACCCGGAGGTCGCAGGTTCAAATCCTGCCCCCGCCACCAAGAGGCATTTCCGGTTCTTCAGGAACCAGCGGGGTCTGACGCCCGCTGAGCCACGCCCGGCGAGCATCCACGTCTTAAGCACAGGGGCGCTTCAGCCTTGTTTGTGTGAA
>NCBE01000174.1 GCA_002255565.1 Actinobacteria bacterium 21-73-9 | reverse complement strand
CGACTCGTCGACTTCGCGGCCGGCACCGCCTACGCGCTGGGCGCGCGGATCGAGATCCTGGCGCGCGGGCTCTACCTCGTGGTGCCCAACGGGGTGCACGTGGCGGCCGAGACCAAGGAGCGCCTGCGCACGACGAACTTCCGAAGCGGGACGCCGTGGCCCTCGTCCACGAACTGATCTACCTCTACATCTGGGTCCTGTTCTTGACGGCCCTGCTCAGCTGGGTCCCGACCCACTCCTCCGACGGGTTCGTCGCCGGGCTGAAGCGACTGCTCGCGCGCCTCACCGAGCCGGTGCTGCGCCCCTTGCGCGCCGTGCTGCCCCGTCCGCGCCTCGGGGGGGTCGGCGTCGACGTCTCGGTGCTGGTCGCGATGGTCGCGCTCGAGATCATCAACGTCCTGCTCTGAGGTGGCGCCGGCGGCCACGAGCGGACGGGCCGGGGCGCGCCTCGAGGACCTGGCGCGGCTGCGTCGGGCGCGCGACCGGATGGACCGCGAGTTCGCCCGTGCGCTCAGGGTCGGGGACCTCGCGCGCGACGCGGCGATGTCGACGGGGCACTTCGCCCGCTCGTTCACCCGCGCCTACGCCGAGTCGCCCTACAGCTACCTCATGACCCGGCGGGTCGAGCGGGCGATGGCGCTGCTGCGCGCGGGCGCGTCGGTCACCGCGACGGCCGCCGCCGTCGGCTACGGCTCGCTGGGCACCTTCGCGACGCGCTTCACCGAGCTGGTCGGCGAGCCGCCGGGCGCCTACGCGCGCCGGTGGCGCGGCGCCACCCTCGACCTCGACCCGTGCGTGGCGCGCCAGGTCACCCGACCGGTCAGGAATCGAGAGGCGCGCGCGGGCGACCCTGTCTAGCCTGAGGCCATGGCCCTCACCATCCACTCCAGCTTCCTGCCCCAGACCGACCCGGCGGCCGCCATCGCCTTCTACCGCGACGCGCTCGGCTTCGAGGTGCGACGCGACGTCGGCTACGGCGACCTGCACTGGATCACCGTCGGCCCGCCGACCCAGCCCTCGACGGCCCTCGTCCTCTACCCGCCCGAGGCCACGCCCAACCTCACCGACGACGAGCGGCGCACCGTCGCCGAGATGATGGCCAAGGGCACCTTCGGCCACGTCGTGCTCGAGAGCGAGGACCTCGAGGCCACGTTCGAGACCCTGCGCGGCGCCGGCGTCGAGGTCGTCCAGGAGCCGACCGACCAGCCCTACGGGATCCGCGACGGCGCGGTGCGCGACCCCTCGGGCAACCTCGTGCGGATCAACCAGCGACGCTGACTCGCCCCGCCCGCGTGCGGGCCCGGCGGTAGGGTGGCGAGATGGACACCACCGACAACGCCCCCTCGGCCCTCGAGGCCATCGACACGGTGACCTTCAAGGTCGGCCTGAAGGGCTACAGCGTCGACGAGGTCGACGAGTTCCTCGAGCGACTCTCGGGCGAGGTCCGCCAGATGAAGGACCTGGTCCACCAGCAGCGCCAGCAGCTGCGCCAGGCGGCCGAGCGCATCGCCCAGCTCGAGGGCGCCCGCCCGGCCCCGGCCCCGGCCCCGGCGGCCGCCCCGGCCCCGGCCCCGATGCGCGCGGCGGCGGCGGTGGCCCCCGAGGAGGTCGCCTCC
>NCBE01000120.1 GCA_002255565.1 Actinobacteria bacterium 21-73-9 | reverse complement strand
GCCTCGAGCGACGAGGCCTGGTCGGCGAGAACGCCCACCACCCCGCTCGGCACCGGCACCGAGAAGTTGAAGTACGGCCCGGCCACCGGGTTCTGGCCCCCCAGGACCTGGGCGACCTTGTCACACCACCCCGCGTACCACACGAGCCGGTCGATCGAGCGCCCGACGCTCGCCCGGGACTCGGCCGCGCGGATCCCCTCGGCCCGGCCCACCTGTTCGGCCAGCTCCCCCGCGCGCGCCTCGGCCATCTCGGCGAGCCGGTAGAGGACTTGGCCGCGGTTGTAGGGGGTGAGCGACCACCAGACGCGCTGGGCCGAGCGCGCGGCGACCACGGCGTCGCGCACGTCCTTGCGTGAGGCCTGGGCCACGTTCGCGAGGAACCGGCCCTTCGCGTCGAGGACCTCGTAGCTGCGCCCCGACTCCGAGCGGGGGAAGGCCCCGCCCACGAGGAGCTTGTAGGTCTTTCGCACGTCGAGGCGCTCAGACATCGAGGTACGCCTCCAGCCCGTGGCGGCCGCCCTCGCGCCCGAACCCCGACTCGCGGACCCCCCCGAAGGGGCTGGCGGGGTCGAAGCGGTTGTAGGTGTTGGCCCACACGACCCCCGCGCGGAGCCGCTCGGCGACCCACAGGGTGCGCGAGCCCTTCTCGCTCCACACCCCGCAGGCCAGCCCGTAGGTCGTGTTGTTGGCCTTGGCGACGGCCTCGTCGGGCGTGCGGAAGGTGAGCACCGAGAGCACCGGGCCGAAGACCTCCTCGCGCGCGATCCGGTGGGTCTGGGCGACGTCGGTGAAGACCGTCGGGGCGAACCAGTAGCCCCGCTCGGGCAGCGCGCAGGGGCTGGTGTAGCGGGTCGCGCCCTCGCGCTCGCCCCAGGCGGTGAGCTCGCGGATCTTCTCGAGCTGGGCCGCCGAGTTGATCGCCCCGACGTCGGTGTTCTTGTCGAGGGGGTCGCCCACGCGCAGCTGGTCGACCCGCCGGCGCAGCCGGCGCAAGACCTCCTCGGCGACGGACTCTTGGACGAGGAGTCGCGAGCCGGCGCAGCACACGTGGCCCTGGTTGAAGAAGATCCCGTCGACGATGCCCTCGACCACCTCGTCGATCGGCGCGTCGTCGAAGACGATGTTCGCCCCCTTGCCTCCGAGCTCGAGCGTGAGGCGCGTGGGCCGGCCCGCGAGGCGGCGCTGGATGACCTTGCCGACCTCGGTCGAGCCGGTGAAGGCCACCTTGTCGAGCGCGGAGGCGACCAGGGCGGCACCGGTCGACCCGTCCCCGGTCACGATGTTCACGACGCCGTCGGGCAGCTCGGCCTGCTGGAGGATCTCGGCGAGGACGAGGGCGCTGAGCGGCGTGGTCTCGGCCGGCTTCAAGACGCAGGTGTTGCCGGCCGCGAGCGCCGGCGCGAGCTTCCAGGCCGCCATGAGCAGGGGGAAGTTCCAGGGGATGATCTGGCCGGCGACGCCCAGGGGCCGGGGGTCGGGCCCGAACCCGGCGTGGTCGAGCTTGTCGGCCCAGCCGGCGTAGTAGAAGAAGTGTGCGGCGGCCAGGGGCACGTCGATGTCGCGGCTCTCGCGGATGGGCTTGCCGTTGTCGAGACTCTCGAGCACCGCGAGCTCGCGGCTGCGCTCCTGGATCAGCCGGGCGATCCGGAAGAGGTACTTCGAGCGCTGCGCGCCGGTCGTCTTTCGCCACACCTTGTCGTAGGCGCGCCGGGCGGCCGCCACGGCCGTGACGACGTCGGCCTCGCCGGCCCGGGCGACGCGGGCCAGGGGCTCCTCGGTCGCGGGGTTGAGGGTCTCGAACGTCGCCCCGTCCGCGGCCTCGACGAAGGCCCCACCGATGAAGAGCCCGTAGCTCTCGCGCAGCCGCGCCACCGCGGCCGACTCCGGGGCGGGGTCGTACTCGAGGGCCGAGAGCGTGGAGGCGGGCCGCTCCTCCATCAGTCCACCGAGACCCGGTCGGGGCGCGCGTAGGCGCCCGAGCGCTGCTTGCGCCGCTGCAGGAGGAGGTCGTTCACGAGCGAGGAGGCCCCGAAGCGAAAGAGCGCCGGGTCGAGCCACGCCGAGCCGGCCGTCTCGTTCACCACGACGAGGTAGCGCAGCGCCTCCTTGGTCGTGCGGATGCCGCCGGCGGCCTTCACCCCGACCAGGCGTCCCGTCGACTCGGCGAAGTCGCGGACCGCCTCCAGCATCACGAGGGTCGCCGGCAGGGTCGCGTTGACGGCGACCTTGCCCGTCGAGGTCTTGATGAAGTCGGCGCCGGCGAGCATGGCCAGCCAGCTGGCCCGGCGCACGTTGTCGTAGGTGACGAGCTCGCCCACCTCGAGGATCACCTTCAGGTGGGCCGGCCCGCAGGCCTGGCGCACCGCGACCACCTCGTCGAAGACCTCGCCGAGGCGACCCGAGAGGAAGGCGCCGCGGTCGATGACCATGTCGACCTCGTCGGCGCCCGCGGCGACGGCGTCGGCCACGTCGAGGAGCTTGACGGCCCGCGAGGCGCGGCCCGAGGGGAAGGCCGTGGCCACCGAGGCGACGCGCACGTCGCTGCCGGCGAGGTGGGCCCGGGCCGTCGCCACGAGGTCGGGGTAGACGCACACCGCCGCGACCGCGGGGGCGTCGGGCTCCTCGGGGTCGGGCCGGCGGGCCTTGGCGCACAGCGAGGCCACCCGACCGGGGGTGTCGGCGCCCTCGAGGGTCGTGAGGTCCACCATCGAGAGGGCGAGGTCGATCGCGGCGCGCTTGGTCTCGCGCTTCAGCGAGCGGGTCGCCAGCTTCGCCGCGCGCGCCTCGGCGCCCACGGCGTCCACCCCCGCCAGGCCCCGCAGGAGGGACCGGAGCTGGGCCTCGGACTCGACCACCGGGACGCTCGCCCCGGGACGGGGCCGCAGGGCCCGCTCGTCGTCCACGACGAGGCGCAGGGGGGCCGGGCTCACCTCGACCACGCTACCAACCGCGACCGCGGCGCTCCCGGGCTCAGGCGCTGTAGCGGGGCAGCTCGCCGGCCGCGCGGCGCGCGGCCAGGCTCGGCGCGTCGCGGTCCTTGTCGCTGACCCTCGCCGGGCCGCTCAGGGGCCACGCCACGGCGATCGCCGGGTCGAAGGGGTCAATCTCGCGCTCCATCGGGGCGTTGTAGGGCGACGAGAGCAGGTAGCACAGCGCGCCCACCTCGCTCGTCACGCAGAACCCGTGCGCGACCCCCGCCGGCAGGTAGACGGCCCGGTCGGCGTCGGCGGCGAGCTCGACCGTGGCGACGGCCCCGAAGGTCGGCGACCCCTCGCGCACGTCGACCAGCACGTCGACGAGGGTCCCGTAGGCGCAGGTCACGAGCTTCGCCTGGCCCTCGGGTGCGACCGAGTAGTGGAGCCCGCGCACCACGTCACGCCCCGACATCGACAGGTTCGCCTGGGCCACCGCGAGGTCGACGCCGAGCTCGGCGAGCGCCGCGCGCGTGAACCACTCGCGGAAGAAGCCCCGCTCGTCGGGCCACACCGGCGAGGTGAGGACGTAGGCGCCCTCGACCTCGAGCGCGGTGGCGCTCACGCCGTCGCCTTGAGCGGGCGCCACCAGGTCGCGTTCTCCTGGTACCACAAGACCGTGGCGGCGAGGCCCTCGTCGAAGGAGACGGCCGGCGCGTAGCCGAGCTCGTCACGGATCTTCGACCAGTCCACGCAGTAGCGCCGGTCGTGGCCGAGCCGGTCGGCGACCTGCTCGATCGACGACTCGTCGGCGCCCATCAGCGCCAGGACGCGCCTCGTGAGGTCGAGGTTGGAGAGCTCGGTGCCGCCCCCGATGTTGTAGATCTCGCCGGGCCGGCCCCGCTCGAGCACCGCGAGCAGGCCCCGGCAGTGGTCGTCGACGTGGAGCCAGTCGCGCACGTTCTTCCCGTCGCCGTAGAGCGGGACGGTGCGGCCCTCGAGCAGGTTGGTGACGAAAAGCGGGATCACCTTCTCGGGGAACTGCCGCGGGCCGTAGTTGTTCGAGCACCGCGTGACCATCACCCCCAGGCCGAAGGTCCGGTGGTACGCCAGCGCGGCCAGGTCGGATCCCGCCTTCGACGACGAGTAGGGCGAGCTGGGCTCGAGCACGTGGTCCTCGCGCCAGGCGCCCGTCTCGATCGAGCCGTACACCTCGTCGGTCGACACGTGGACGAAGCGCTCGACGCCGGCGCGCCGCGCGCTCTCGAGGAGCTGGTGGGTGCCCACCACGTTCGTCTCGTAGAAGGGCCGCGCCCCCGCGATCGAGCGGTCGACGTGGCTCTCGGCGGCGAGGTGCACGACGGCGTGCGCCCCCGCGAGGGCCGCCTCGACCGTGTCCGAATCGAGGATCGAGCCGTGCACGAAGCGCGCGCGAGGGTCGGCCAGCGCCCCTTCCATGTTCTCGCGCCGACCCGAGTAGGTCAGCGCGTCGAGCAGGACCACCTCGTCGTAACCGAGTCGTTCCGCCTCGTCCAGCAGCATCTCGGCGAAGCGGGAGCCGATGAAGCCGGCCGCTCCGGTGACGACGACGCGCATGACACCTCCCGGGGCAAAAGGGCAGGTCCGTATACTACTGGAGTGAAGGGAATCATCCTGGCGGGGGGCACCGGCACCCGCCTCCACCCCATCACCCGCGCGGTCTCCAAACAGCTGCTGCCGATCTACGACAAGCCGATGGTGTACTACCCGCTGAGCACGCTGATGCTCTGCGGCCTGCGCGAGATCCTCGTCATCACGACGCCCCACGACCAGCCCGCCTTCGAGCGGCTCCTGGGCGACGGGAGCCACCTCGGGCTGAGCCTGCGCTATCAGGTCCAGGACGCTCCCAACGGGCTCGCCGAGGCCCTCATCTTGGGCGAGGAGTTCCTCGACGGCGACAAGTGCGCCCTCATCCTCGGCGACAACCTCTTCTACGGACCGGGTCTGGGCACCCAGCTCGCGACGCACCGCGAGGTCGAGGGGGCGCTCATCTTCGCCTACCAGGTCGCCGACCCCACGGCAGCCGCGCGACCACCTGGCTCGACACCGGGACCCACGAGTCGCTCTACGAGGCCGGCGGTCTCATCCGCACCATTCAGCACCGCACGGGGCTGCGCGTCGGCGACGTCGAGCAGATCGCCCGGGACCAGGGCTGGCTCTAGGGGGCCGCGCCCGCGGTCCTAGAGTGGGGCGCAGTCGCAGAGGAGGCCCATGTCCATCATCGCCGTCACCGCGCCGCGTCGAGTCCTGGCCGACGCCGTCCCGCAGACGCTGCTCAGCGAGACCGCCCTCGTCGTCGGGGCGGCCGGCGCCATGGGCCTGCTCGCCCAGGTCACCATCCACTTGAGCTTCTCGCCGGTGCCGATCACCGGCCAGACCCTCGGCGTGATGCTCGCGGGGACGGCCCTCGGGTGGCGAAGGGCGGGGCTCGCCATGGCCCTGTACGTGGCGGCCGGCTGTGTCGGCGTGCCCTGGTTCGCCGGCCACGCGAGCGGCTACCCCGCCGCGACCTTCGGCTACCTGCTCGGCTTCGTCGTGGCCGGCCCGGCGCTCGGCTGGCTGGCCGCGCGCGGCAACGACCGCACGCTGGTGCGCGCGTTCGCCTCGATGGCCGTGGGCGACCTCATCGTGTTCGCCTTCGGCGTCACCTGGCTGGCCTTCGACCTCCACGTCGGGGCGCGCACCGCACTCGCCCTCGGCTTCACCCCCTACCTCGTGGGTGAGGTGATCAAGGCCGCCCTCTCGGGGGTGGCCCTCCCGACGACCTGGCGGCTGGTCGACCGCGCCACGCGCTAGCCCGCGTCGCCACCGCCCACGAGGGCACCGCCCTCGTCGCTACAGCCCCTCGAGGATTTCGCGCAGCGTCTCGGTGTAGAGGTCGAGGGCGGCCCGCCCGCGCCGGGTGAGGGCCACGGCGGTGCGCGCGGCGGGGCCGCGGCCGGTCTTCTCGCTCGTGACGTATCCGGCCCCTTCGAGCTTGCGCAGGTGGGTAAGCAGGTTTCCCGGCGTCAACCCGATGAGCGACTGCAGCCGAGAGAAGGCCAGCTCGTCGCCCGGGGGCAGGGCCGCGAGCGCGGCCATGATCTGGAGTCGCGCCGGGACGTGGATGAGGGGGTCGAGCGCCTCCGGACTCACTCGTGACCCCCGGCCGTCGCCCCGAGGCGCGACCGTGCGGCGGCGCCGGCCAGGATGACCACGCACAGCCCGACGCCGTCGACCAGCCACATCCCGCGCGGCCCGGTGAGGGCGCCCCCCGCGCCCACCGCCATGACGGCGATCGAGACGCCGAAGTCCCCCCACTCCTCGCGCACCGCCGAGCGCATCGCCCACGCGGCCCCGAGCACGATGAGGGTCGCGGCGACGCCGTCCACCCAGTAGAAGACGGCGTGCCGGGCGCCGCCGCGCACCAGCGCGAGCAGCAGGACGTACGTGGCGAGGAGGGCCGCGGCCGCGGCCGCTCCCTCCGCACGACCCAGGCGCACCGAGAGCCACACCGCCCCAAAACCGACGAGGACGACCGCGGCCGCCACGAGCGAGAGCCACGTCGCTCGAAAGTCGAGGCCGTGCCGCACCTGGTGCTGCGTCCGAGGGATCAGAGAGGCCGCGTCGCGGGGCTCCAGTGCGCCTTCGGGGGCGTGCGCCGGCGCGCCCCCCGGGTCACCCGTGTGGTCCCCTTCACCCGTAGCGGCCATGGCATCCCCCTTTTGT
>NCBE01000119.1 GCA_002255565.1 Actinobacteria bacterium 21-73-9 | reverse complement strand
GTCGAGGCGACGCATCGCCAGTACCGGCGTGACCTCGTGCCGGTGACCAACTCCCTCGCGGTCTTCGTCGGCCGCCGCACCGCCCGCACCACCAAGGAACGACCGTGACCCTCGACCCCCAACGCTGGACCGTCAAGACCCGCGAGGCCCTCCAGGCCGCCACCACCCAGGCCGCCGCCGCCGGTCACCCCTCGGTCACCCCCGCCCACCTCCTGTTGGCCCTGTTGAACCAGGCCGACGGGGTGGCGCGCCCCCTCCTCGTCGCCGCCGACCTCGACCCCGTCGCCGTCGCGGCCTCGCTCAACGAGCGCGTCGCGCGCGAGCCGCGCGCCGTGGGCGGCACCCAGCCGGGGCTCTCGGCCGAGAGTCGCCAGCTGCTCGAGGCGGCCGACGCCCTGCGCGCCGAGATGTCCGACGAGTACCTCTCGGTCGACCACGTGATCGTGGCCGCCGCGACCGAGTTCGCCACGACCCGCGAGGCGCTGCTCGCCGCGCTGCGCCAGATCCGCGGCTCGGCCCGGATCACGAGCGAGAACCCCGAGGGCACGTTCCAGAGCCTCGAGAAGTACGGCCGGGACCTCACGGCCCTCGCCCGGGCCGGCAAGCTCGACCCGGTCATCGGACGCGACGAGGAGATCCGCCGGGTCATCCAGGTGCTGAGTCGACGTACGAAGAACAACCCCGTCCTCATCGGCGAGCCCGGCGTGGGCAAGACCGCCATCGTCGAGGGGCTGGCGCTGCGCATCGTCGAGGGTGACGTGCCCGAGAGCCTGCGCGACCGGCGCCTCATCGCGCTCGACCTCGGCTCGATGATCGCCGGGGCCAAGTACCGCGGCGAGTTCGAGGAGCGCCTGAAGGCCGTCCTCGCCGAGATCCGCGAGGCCGAGGGCCAGGTGATCACCTTCGTCGACGAGCTGCACACCATCGTGGGCGCCGGCGCGAGCGAGGGGGCGATGGACGCCTCGAACATGATCAAGCCGCTGCTCGCGCGCGGGGAGCTGCGCCTCATCGGGGCGACGACCCTCGATGAGTACCGCCGGTACGTGGAAAAGGACGCGGCCCTCGAGCGTCGCTTCCAGCCGGTCATGGTCGGCGAGCCGACGGTCGAGGACACCATCGCCATCCTGCGCGGGCTGAAGGAGCGCTACGAGGTCCACCACGGCGTGCGCATCCAAGACGCCGCCCTGGTGGCGGCGGCGACGCTGTCGCACCGCTACGTGACCAACCGGTTCCTGCCCGACAAGGCGATCGACCTCATGGACGAGGCGGCCAGCCGACTGCGCATCGAGATCGACTCGATGCCCACCGAGCTCGACGTCGTCGTGCGGCGCCTGCGCCAGCTCGACATCGAGCGCCTGGCCCTGGCGAAAGAGACCGACGAGGCGAGCCGCGAGCGCCTCGCCCGCCTCGAGGCCGAGTACGCCGAGCTCAAGGAGCGCGGCGACGAGATCGCCGCGCGCTGGCAGGCCGAGAAGGCGGCCATCGAGCGCATCCGCGGGGCCAAGCAGGACCTCGAGGACCGCCGGGCCGAGGCCGAGCGCCTCGAGCGCCAGGGCGACCTCGAGGGGGCGGCGAAGCTGCGCTACGGGGTCCTCCCTGAGATCGAGCGCACCATCGAGCGCGCCACGGCCGAGCTGGCCGAGCTCCAGGCCGGCGGCGCCTTCTTGAAGGAGGAGGTCGACGCCGAGGACGTCGCCGAGGTGGTGAGCCGCTGGACCGGCGTGCCCGTCGCGAAGCTCCTCGAGGGCGAGGTCGACAAGCTCGTGCGCATGGAAGAGCTCCTCCACAGCCGGGTCGTCGGTCAGGACGAGGCCGTCACGGCCGTCGCCAACGCCATCCGGCGCAGCCGCGCCGGGCTCTCGGACCCGCACCGGCCGATCGGCTCGTTCCTCTTCCTCGGTCCGACCGGCGTGGGCAAGACCGAGCTGGCGAGGGCGCTCGCGGAGTTCCTCTTCGACGACGAGCACGCCATGGTGCGCATCGACATGAGCGAGTACATGGAGAAGTTCGCCGTCAGCCGCCTGGTGGGCGCGCCCCCGGGCTACGTCGGCTACGAGGAGGGGGGCCAGCTCACCGAGGCGCTGCGCCGGCGCCCCTACGCCGTGGTGCTGCTCGATGAGATCGAAAAGGCCCACCCCGACGTCTTCAACCTGCTCTTGCAGGTCCTCGACGACGGCCGCCTCACCGACGGCCAGGGCCGCACGGTGGACTTCACCAACGCCGTGCTCATCATGACGAGCAACCTCGCCGGCGACCCGCTCTCGTTCTTCCGGCCCGAGTTCGTCAACCGGATCGACGAGATCGTCCGGTTCCGGGCGCTCGAGCGCGCCGACCTCGCGGTCATCGTCGGCATCCAGCTCGAGCGGCTGCGCCGGCGCCTGGCGGAGCGGCGCCTCACCCTCGTCGTCACCGACGAGGCGCGCGCCCTGCTCGCGGCCGAGGGCTACGACCCCGACTTCGGGGCGCGGCCCTTGAAGCGGGTCATCCAGCGCCGGGTGGAGGACCCGCTCGCCCTGGCGGTGCTCGAGGGGGTCTACGCCGAGGGCGACACGGTCAGCGTCGGCGCTCTCGAGGGCGTCGTCACCTTCTCCTAGGCCGCGCGGGGCCCGGTAGGCTTGGCCCGTAGGGGGCCACCGACCGAGGGAGAGGCCGTGCCCGCAACCGTGGTAGTCGGGACCCAGTGGGGTGACGAGGGCAAGGGCAAGCTGACCGACCTCCTCGCCCGGGAGATGGACCTCGTCGTGCGCTACCAGGGCGGCCACAACGCGGGCCACCGGATCGTCGTCGGGGGCGAGGAGTACGCGCTGCAGCTCGTGCCCTCGGGCATCTTGTACCCGCACATCACGACGGTCATCGGCAACGGGGTCGTCGTCGACCCGGCCGTTCTCCTCGAGGAGCTCGACCGCCTCGCGGGCAAGGGCGTCGACGTCTCGCGACTCGTCCTCTCGGGTAACGCCCACCTGATCATGCCCTACCACCAGGAGCTCGACCGGCTGACCGAGCGTTACCTGGGCAAGAACGCCCTCGGCACCACCAAGCGCGGGATCGGGCCCGCCTACTCCGACAAGGCGGCTCGGGTGGGCCTGCGGGTTCAGGACCTGCTCGATGCGAAGATCTTCCGCCAGAAGCTCGACGTGGCATTGAGCGAGAAGAACCCGATCCTCACCAAGGTCTACAACCGCCCGGCCCTCAAGGCCGAGGAGATCGCCGCGCGCTACCTCGAGGAGTTCGCGCCCCGCCTCGCCCCGATGATCGGCGACACGGTCGCCCTGGTGCACGACGCACTCGCCGAGGGCAAACGCATCCTCCTCGAGGGCGCCCAGGCCACCTTCCTCGACCTCGACCACGGGACCTACCCCTTTGTCACCTCGTCGAACCCGGTCGCCGGGGGCGCCTGCGTCGGCTCGGGCCTCGGGCCGCGCGACCTCACCTCGATCGTGGGCATCGCCAAGGCCTACGTCACCCGGGTGGGCGCCGGGCCCTTCCCGACCGAGATCGGCGGGGAGGCGGGGGACTACCTCGTCGAGACGGGCCACGAGTTCGGCACCAACACCGGGCGCCGGCGCCGGGTCGGCTGGTTCGACGCGGTGATGGCCCGCCAGGCGGTGCGGCTCAACTCGCTCACCGAGATCGCCCTCACCAAGCTCGACGTGCTCGACAAGTTCGACGAGATCAAGGTCTGTGTCGCCTACGAGTCGGGCGGCGTGCGCTACGACCACATGCCCTTCCACCAGTCGGTCCTGCACGACGCCGTCCCGGTCTACGAGACGCTCGAGGGGTGGCGCCGCGAGCTCTCGGGGGTGATCAGCCGCGAAGGGATGCCCGCGGCGGCGCTCGAGTACGTCGCCTTCCTCGAGGCCGAGATCGGCGTGCCGATCCGCCTCGTCGGGGTGGGGCCCGAGCGCGAGCAGTTCGTGGTGAACGAGTGACCCGCTGCGTGGTGGTGGGCCGCGGGGCGCGCGAGCACGCCCTCGCCTGGGCCCTCGCGGGCTCCGCCGAGGTGGTCGTGACCCCGGGCAACGCCGGGATGGCCGCCCACGGCTTGGCCGTCACCGCCCGCCCGGCTACCGAGCTCGACGCCGACCTCGTCGTCATCGGGCCCGAGGCGCCCCTCGTCGAGGGGCTGGCCGACGAGCTGCGCGCCGCGGGCGCGGCCGTCTTTGGTCCCGGGGCCGACGGCGCCCGTCTCGAGGGCTCCAAGGCCTACCTGAAGGGGTTCCTCGCGGCCGCCGGGGTGCCCAGCGCCGCCTACGCCGTCGTCGACACCGCCGAGGCGGCCGAGGCGCGCCTGGGTGCGTCGCGCCCCCCCTACGTCGTCAAGACCGACGGGCTCGCCGCCGGCAAGGGCGTGCTCGTCACCGACTCGCTCGAGGCGGCGCTCGCCGACGCCCGCGAGAAGCTCTCGGGCCGGGCCTTCGGCGAGGCCGGGCGGCGCCTCGTGATCGAAGAGGGCCTCGTCGGCGAGGAGTGCTCGGTCCACGTGCTCTGTGACGGCGAGCGCTTCGCGACCCTCGCCGTCGCCCAGGACTACAAGCGCCTCGTCGACGGTGACCGCGGGCCCAACACGGGTGGTATGGGGGGCTACGCGCCGGTCGCCCGGATCGACGCCGCGACCCTGGCCGCGATCGAGGACGAGGTCGTCGCCCCGACGATCGCCGAGCTGCGCCGTCGCGGGGTCGACTACCGCGGCGTGCTCTACGCCGGGATGATGCTGACCAGTGACGGGCCCCGGCTCATCGAGTACAACGTGCGCTTCGGCGACCCCGAGGCCGAGGTCCTCGCGCCGCTCTACCGTGAGGGCCTGGCCGACGTGCTGCGCTCGGCCGCCGAGGGCCGGCTCGGGACGGTGCCCGCGCCCAAGGGCGCCGCCGTCACGGTCGTGCTCGCCGCCGCCGGCTACCCCGAGGGTCCGCGTCCGGGCGACCCGATCGAGGGCCTCGGCGAGGACGGCCAGCTGGGCGAGCCCCTCGAGGGGGTCGTCGTCTTCCACGCGGGCACCGCGCGCGACGCGGCGGGCCGCTTCGTCACCGCGGGCGGTCGGGTGCTCGCGGTCACCGGCACGGGTCCCGACCTCGCCACGGCGCGCGCGCGCGCCTACGACGGCGCGGGCCGGATCGACTTTGCGGGCTGCCAGCGGCGCCTCGACGTGGCGCGGAGGGCGGCGTGATCGGCCGCTACGCGCCCGGTGACGTCGCGGCTC
>NCBE01000011.1 GCA_002255565.1 Actinobacteria bacterium 21-73-9 | reverse complement strand
CGGTCGCAGATCTCGCGCACCGCCCGCCAGTAGCCCGGCGGCGGGGTGAAGCAGCCACCGGCGTTCTGGACCGGCTCGAGGAAGACGGCGGCGACGGTCTCGGGACCCTCGCGAAGGATCGCCTCTTCGATCTGCTGGGCCGACCACAGGCCGAACGCCTCGGCGTCGTCGCCGTGGACCGCCGCGCGGTAGAAGTTCGTCGCGGGGACCTTGACCGCCCCGGGCACGAGGGGCTGGAAGGGGTCGCGGTAGGAGTCGAGCGACGTGATGGTGAGCGCGCCCATCGTCGTGCCGTGGTAGGCGACGTCACGACTGATCACCTTGTAGCGGTCCACGTCGCCGCGGATCCGGTGGTACTGGCGCGCGAGCTTCCACGCGCTCTCGTTGGCCTCGCCGCCGCCGGTCGTGAAGAACACCCGGTTGAGGTCGCCCGGGGCGAGAGCCGCGAGCCGCTCGGCGAGCTCGATGGCCCGGGGGTGGGCGTAGGTCCACAGCGGGAAGAAGTGGAGCTCGTTCATCTGGCGGGCCGCGACCTCGGCGATCTCGGGCCGGCCGTAGCCGAGCGCGTTGGTGAAAAGACCCGAGAGGCCGTCGATGTACTCGGTCCCATTGGCGTCGTAGACCCGGGTGCCCTTGCCCCGGACCATGATGGGGATCTCGTTGTGCTCGTCGTAGGCGCCCATCCGCGACATCTGCAGCCAGAGGTGGCGCCGGGCCCGCTCGGAGTAGTCGTGGCTCGGATGTCTCTCGTCGGCGACGGTGATCCCGTCGGTGATGGTGTCGTTCAATGTCACTTGGTCCCCCAGGCGTAGGTCTGCTTGGCTAGTTTCAGGTACACGAAGGTCTCGACCTCGGTCACGCCCGGAATCGAGCGGATCGAGTCGTTGAGGAGGTGCACCAGGGCGTTGTCGTCCCCCGGCCTCGGAGAGGCCGACCTCGGCGGCGATGGCGCCGTAGGCGCGACGACCGTCCTCTTGCAGGAGCGTGATGATCCTGCGGTCGAGGTCGTCGAGCGCTGCCGGGCCCCCGCTGGCGGGGTCTGGGGTCGGGCGTTCGACGCCCGAACGGCCCTTTCGCGGTGCTTTGGCTGCTGGCATTGGACTTGCCCCCGCGCGGTGACGACGCCACCACGCAACGGATATGGCGAGCATAGCAGTCTCCCGCGACGGATACCGGCGTGATGTTTCGATAATGCGACTGTTTTCACAATCTCGGTTTGCGCCGGTCGGGGGCCATCTGGCAGAGTGACGAGTGACGCCGCGAGGGGGCGGCGCGAGCCAAGGAGACAGCATGCGTCGTCTGGAGAACTTCATCGGTGGCGAGTCGGCGGCGCCCTCCAGGGGCCGCTACGTGGAGCTGATCAGTCCCGTCACCGGGCAGCCCTTCGCCGAGGTGGCGGTGTCCGACGAGAAGGACGTGGACCGGGCCTTTGCGGCCGCGGCCGGAGCGTTCAGAGCGTGGCGGCGCACGACGCCGTCCCAGCGCTCGCTCATGCTGCTGCAGATCGCCGACCTCATCGAGGCGCGCAAGGACGAGATCGTCGCGATCGAGGCCGAGAACACCGGCAAGATCGTGGCCGTCACCCTGGCCGAGGAGATCCCGCCGATGGTCGACCAGATCCGCTTCTTCGCCGGCGCCGCGCGGCTCCTGGAGGGACGCGGGGCGACTGAGTACATGGAGGGCATGACGAGCTACGTCCGGCGCGAGCCGGTCGGCGTGTGCGGGGCGGTGACCCCGTGGAACTACCCGATGATGATGGCGACCTGGAAGTGGGCGCCCGCGCTGGCGGCCGGCAACACGATGGTCCTCAAGCCCAGCGACACCACGCCCGCCTCGACGCTGTTCATGGCCCAGCTCATGGCCGAGGTGCTGCCGGCCGGGGTCTTCAACGTGATCTGCGGCGACCGCGACACGGGTCGCGCGCTCGTCGAGCACCCCACGCCCGCGATGGTCTCGATCACCGGGTCGGTGCGCGCCGGCAGCGAGGTCGCGTCCTCGGCCGCCAAGGGGCTCAAGCGAGTGCACCTCGAGCTCGGGGGCAAGGCCCCGGTGGTCGTCTTCGACGACGTCGACATCGAGGCGGCCGTCGAGGCGATCGCCATCGCCGGCTACTTCAACGCGGGCCAGGACTGCACCGCGGCGACGCGCGTGCTGGCCGAGGCGGGCGTCTACAACGACTTCGTCGATGCCCTGGCCGAGGAGGCTCGCCAGACGGTGGTCGGCGCGCCCGAGGACGAGGACGCCTTCGTCGGACCGGTGAACAACGCCAACCAGTTCGAGCGGGTCACGGGCTTCTTGAACCGCCGCCCGCCCCACGCCACGGTCGTCACCGGTGGCGAGCGGGTGCGCGACGCCGGCTACTTCCTCGCCCCGACCGTCGTCGCCGACCTCCACCAGGACGACGAGATGATCCAGAACGAGATCTTCGGCCCGGTGATCACGGTCCAGAAGTTCACCGACGAGGCCCAGGCGGTGGAGTGGGCCAACGGCGTGGACTACGGCCTCGCGTCCTCGGTGTGGACCCGGGATCACTCGCGCGCGATGCGCATGACCCGCGACCTCGACTTCGGCTGCGTGTGGGTCAACACCCACATCCCCCTCGTCGCCGAGATGCCCCACGGTGGCTACAAGCGCTCGGGCTACGGCAAGGACCTGTCGGTGTACGGCTTCGAGGACTACACGCGCATCAAGCACGTGATGCACAACATCGAGTTCTGATCGTCCAGTGGGTGCGGGGCACCCGGAGAGTGAGAGGTGATCGACGATGATCATCGGAGTCGTGACCGAGATCAAGACCGACGAGGGGCGCGTCGCCCTGACGCCGGCGGGGGCCAGGGAGCTGACCAGCCTCGGCCACCGGGTGCTGGTCGAGCGGGGCGCGGGCCTCGGCTCGTCGATCCCCGACGAGCAGTACGCGGCCAACGGCGCGACCCTCGTCGAGCGGGCCGACGACGTCTGGGCCGAGAGCGAGATGCTGCTCAAGGTGAAAGAGCCCGTCGCCGAGGAGTACCACCGCCTCTCGGCCCACGAGGGCCAGGTGCTCTTCACCTACCTGCACCTGGCCGCCAGCCGTGAGTGCACCGACGCGCTCGTTAAGGCCGGCAACGTGGCCATCGCCTACGAGACGGTGCGCCTGCCCGACAACAGCCTGCCCCTGCTCGCGCCGATGAGCGAGGTCGCTGGTCGCATGGCCCCGATGATGGGGGCCCACCACCTGATGCGCCCGGGCGGCGGCCACGGGACCCTCGTCTCGGGCGTCCCCGGAGTGGCGCCCGCGAAGGTCGTGATCATCGGTGCCGGGGTGTCGGGGATGTCGGCCGCGACGATCGCCCTCGGCCTGCACGCCGAGGTGACGGTCCTCGACAAGAACCTCGAGCGGCTGCGCCACGTGGACACCGTCTTCGACGGCCGG
The DNA here is from genome assembly GCA_002255565.1 of Actinobacteria bacterium 21-73-9. Lineage (GTDB taxonomy): Bacteria > Actinomycetota > Acidimicrobiia > Acidimicrobiales > RAAP-2 > RAAP-2. The sequence continues at coordinate 22,668 of NCBE01000011.1, read as the reverse complement.
GTGGCGACACTGGCGTCGTCGGTGCTCTCCATCGAAGAGTCGTGCCGCGAGGCCGACGTCGTCATCGGCGCCGTTCTCGTGGTGGGCGCGCGTGCGCCCAAGCTCGTCTCGAACGACCTCGTGGCCCAGATGAAGCCCGGTTCGGTGCTCGTCGACATCGCCGTGGACCAGGGCGGCTGCTTCGAGGCGACGCGCCCGACGACCCACTCGGACCCGGTCTTCGCCGTCCACGACTCGATCTTCTACTGCGTGGCCAACATGCCCGGGGCCGTCCCGGCCACCTCCACGCGGGCCCTGTCGAACGCGACGCTGCCCTACGTCGTCGAGCTGGCCCAGCGGGGCTGGCGCGACGCCGTGGCGGCCGACGCGGCCCTCGCCGAGGGCGTGAACGTGGTGCACGGCCAGGTCACCTACGGGCCGGTCGCGGAGTCCCTCGGGCTCGACTACACCCCGCCGGCCTCGGTCTAGTCGTCGAGGTAGGGGCAGTGGCGACAGCCACTGGCGCAGCACTCGCCGCGCGCGAGGTGGGTGGCGGCCGTGAGGACGCTGAGCCCGGTCGTCGGGTCCCGGTAGGTGGGCTGGCCGGCGCGCACGGCCGCGTCGTGCGCGGCGAGGATCGCGGCGTAGTCGGGGCGCGAGGGGTCGAGCCGCGAGCGATGCGGCACCCGCCCGCTCACGCGGACCCCGCGGTGAGCACGAGCTTGCCGAGCTTGCCGGGCCGGGAGAAGTCGTCGTAGGCCCGAGCCCCGTCGCGAAGCTCGACGACCTCGGCGACCGGGACGCGCAGCCCCCCGTCGCGCCAGCGCGGCCCGAGGTCGCGCGCGACGCGACCGACCACGTCGGCCTTCTCGGCGCGCGTGCGGCTGCGCAGGGTGGACCCGGTGAGGGTGAGCCGGGCGCCCATCACCGCGAGGAGGTCGAGCTCGACCCGGGCGCCCGACCCGACCCCGACGACGACCACCCGCCCCCGAGGCCGTACCCGGCGCAGGACGGCGGGCAGCGTTGCCGCGCCGACGAGCTCGAGCACGACGTCGACGGGCTCGGTGGCCGCGAGGTCGTCCGCGACGACGGTCTCGTCGGCCCCGAGCGCGCGCAGGGCCTCGTCGTGGCGCCCGTCGCGGGTGAGCGCGACGACCGTGGCCCCGAGGGCGCGGCCGATCTGCACCGCGGCACAACCCACCCCGCCGGCGGCCCCGGTGACGAGCAGCCGCTCGCCCGCGGCGAGGCCGCCCTGGGTGAGGAGGGCGTCGTGGGCGGTGCAGAAGGCCTCGGGGAAGCCCGCGGCCTCGACGAGTCCGACGCCCTCGGGCACCTCGAGGAGGTGCTCGAGGGGCACGACGCAGTGGGTGGCCTGGGCGCCGCCGGCGGTCAGCGCGGCCACCCGGCGCCCCACCCACGACTCGTCGACCCCGTCGCCCACCGCCGCGACGCGCCCGGAGAGCTCGAGGCCGGGTACGTCGGCGGGCACCCCGGGCGGGGCGGGGTAGAGGCCACGGCGCTGGAGGAGGTCGGCGGCGTTCAGCCCGGCCGCCGCCACCTCAACCAGCACGTCGCCGGGACCGGGGACGGGGTCGGGCCGCTCACGCCAGGCGAGGGATCCGTCGTCGATGACGAGGGCGAACACGCGGCCAGCGTAGGGGTCGAACGGCCCGCGACCGCTAGGGTCCGACCATGACCATCTACGACGCACCACTGCGCACCCTCTCGGGCGAGCCGACCTCGCTCGAGCCCTACCGCGGACGCCCCGTCCTGATCGTGAACGTGGCCTCGAAGTGCGGTTTGACCCCCCAGTACGAGGGTCTCGAGCGGCTCCACGAGGACTACGCCGAGAGGGGCTTCAGCGTGCTGGGCTTCCCGTGCAACCAGTTCGGCGCCCAAGAGCCCGGCAGCCCCGAGGAGATCCAGACGTTCTGCTCGACCACCTACGGCGTGACCTTCCCGATGTTCGAGAAGGTCGAGGTCAACGGCGAGGGGCGCCACCCCATCTACGACGAGCTGACCGCCGTCGCCGACGCCGAGGGCTACCGCGGCGATGTCCGCTGGAACTTCGAGAAGTTTCTCGTGACCGCCGACGGCTCCGTCCAGCGCTTCGCCCCCCAGGTCACTCCCGAGGACCCGATCCTCGTCGCCGCGATCGAGGCGGCGCTCTCCTAGGCGGGTAGCACCCCCTCGACCAGCGCGTGGGTGGGCGTGAAGCCGCGCCCGCGCCAGAACCGTTCGACCCGGGGGTCGGCGGTGCGCCAGTTGACCTCGGCCGCGGCGTAGCCGACCGACCGGGCCCGCTCGAGGACCGACCCGACGAGGGCGGTCCCGAGGCCGCGTCCGCGCCGGTCCGGGTCGACGGCGACGGCGCTCAGGTGGACCGCGTTCGCGCGGCTGCCCCGGCGCGCCGGCAGCGACATGACCACCGCCTGGGCGACGGCGCGGCCGTCGAGCTCGGCGACGAGGTAGTCGACCTCGGGGTCCTCGAGCAGGGCGACGACCTCGTGGCGCCGTTCGTCGTCCCCCGGCGCCGGCGCGCCCGGGGGGTCCCCCCACCTATCGAGGGCGAGGGCGAGCTCGAGGTCACCCCTCCCGGCCCGGCGAAGCCCGAGCCCCGCCGCGGGGCCCGCGTCGCCCGTGGAGAGTGCGCGCACGCCCCGCCGGGCGCGGAGCGTCGCCCCGCACGCCGCCCACGCGCCCACCTCGATCGGATCGTCGTAGGCCCAGGCCGAGAGGCCGTGCGCGCCCGCGTCGCGCCACGCGGGCGCCGCGGCCTCGAGCAGGGCGCCCAGCACGGCGGGGTCGTCGAAGCTCGTCCCGTCCGGGGGGACCCAGGCCCGGCCCGTCCCGTCGAGCAGCGTCGCCGTGAGGTGGCCGACGATCCGGCCGCGTGAACGCGCTACCCACGCCGGCGCGACGCTCTCCACCGCGGCGCGCAGCGCGTCGCGGTCGAGCGTCCCCTCGAGCAGCGCGCAGCGCCGCGCCGCGGTCGCCACGCGGGCGCCGACCCGCTCGCACACCTCGTCCACGTCGCGCGGACCGAGCCGGTGCACCCTCACGGGCTCACGGTACATCGGGGTGTGCAAGGGTCTGGGGGTGACCCTGCGCGCCACGCTCTTCGACATGGACGGGCTCCTCATCGACTCCGAGGTGCTCTGGCACCGCGCCGAGCACGAGGTCTTCGGGCGCCTCGGGGTCGTCCTGCCGGCCGACCTGCGCGCGACCAAGGGGATGTTCGTCGAGGAGGTCGTGGCGTACTGGCGCGCGCGCCAGCCCTGGAGCGGGCCGAGCGACGCCGCGGTGGTGGCCGAGCTCCTCGAGCGCGTGGGTGACCTCGTCGAGGGAGAGGGCCGCCTGTTGCCCGGGGCCCTGCGGGCACTCGACCTCGCCGAGGCGTGCGGGCCGCTCGCGCTCGCGAGCTCGACCCCGACGGCCCTCATCGAGCGCTGCCTCGACCACTTCGGCCTGCGCGGACGCTTCGAGGCGATCCACTCGGCCGAGGACGAGCCCTACGGCAAGCCCCACCCGGGCGTCTTCCTGAGCGCCGCCGCGGCCCTCGGCGTCGAGCCGACGGCGTGCCTGGTCGTCGAGGACTCGGCGGCCGGGGTCCTCGCCGGCAAGGCCGGGCGCATGACGGTCGTCGCAGTGCCGGTGGCCGAGGACCGCGGGGCGCCGGCCTACGCCCTGGCCGACCTCGTCCTCGCGTCCCTCGACGAGCTCGAGGCGGCGTGGCTCGACGCCCGCTTCGCCTAGAGGGGCTTGGTGAAGAGGAGCGAGTTCGGGTGGCGCGTGGCGCCCTCGGGGTACGCCCCGACCTCCACCCAGTCCTCACGGCGGTAGAGGGCGATCGCCTCGGGCTGGCGGAGGCCCGTCTCGAGGTAGAGCCGGGCGAAGCCCGCCTCGCGCGCGTCGCCCTCGAGGACCGTCATGATCCGAGTCGCGACCCCGTGGCGGCGCAGGTCGGGACGCACCCAGAGCCGCTTGACCTCTCCGAGGGCGTCGTCGGGATCGCCGATCGACCTCACGCCCGCCGCGCCCGCGAGCGCGCCGTCGTCGCGCGCGACGACGAAGAGCCCGTGGGGGGGCTCGTACTCCTCGAGCGCCTCGCGCAACGTCGTGCGCTCGTAGCGGCGGGCGAGCTCGTCGAGGGCCGCGAGGTAGAGGCTGCGCGCGCCGTAGCCGGTGACCGGCTCGCGGGCGACCGTGAGGGGCATCGCGCCACCCTAGGCGTCGGTGCCCCGAGGGCCCTTCAGTACCATGGGTGGACGCCGAAGGAGTCCCATGTTCCGTCCGCTCAGTCCCGAGTTCGACTTCGTCGCCCTCGAAGAGGCCGAGCTGGCCCGCTGGAAGGCCAACCGGGTCTTCGAGCGCTCGATGCGACTGCGCGAGGGACGTCCGTCGTGGGTCTTCTACGAGGGCCCCCCCACGGCCAACGGCAAGCCGGGACTGCACCACGTATGGGCCCGGGTCTACAAGGACCTCTTCTGTCGGTACCGCACGATGCGGGGCTACTACGTGGCCCGTCGGGCCGGCTGGGACACCCACGGCCTGCCCGTCGAGGTCCAGGTGGAGAAACAGCTGGGCATCTCGGGCAAGAAGGCGATCGAAGAGGAGGTCGGGGTCGCCGAGTTCACGCGGCTGTGCCGCGAGTCGGTCCTCGTCTTCGTGGGCGAGTTCGAGCGGCTCACCGAGCGCATCGGCTACTGGACCGACCTCGAGCACGCCTACTACACCTTCCACCCCGCCTACGTGGAGTCGGTCTGGTGGCACCTGAAGCACCTCTTCGACGCCGAGTTGCTCTACGAGGACCTCAAGGTCGTCCCCTACTGCCCCCGGTGCGAGACGGCCCTCTCCTCCCACGAGCTCGGCCAGCCCGGCGTCTACTACGACGAGGTCGACCAGAGCTGCTACGTGCGACTGCCCCTCACCGACGCGCGGGACCGGGACGACCTCGGCGGGGCGACCCACCTGGCGGTGTGGACGACGACGCCCTGGACCCTGCTGTCCAATGTCGCGGTGGCGGTGAACCCCGCCATCGACTACGCCGTCGTCGAGGGCACCGTCGTCGCGCGCGACCTGGTCGAGGCGGTCTTCGGCGAGGGGGCGACCGTCGGCGCCACGTTCAAGGGAACGGCGCTGCTCGGGCTGCACTACGAGCGGCCCTTCGACGACGTGGCAATCCCCACGGGCGCCGAGTGCTGCGTGGTGGTCGCGGCCGACTACGTCACGACCGAGGACGGCACGGGCCTCGTGCACCAGTCGCCGGCCTTCGGTGAGGTCGACCGCCAGGTCGCGCGCGAGAACGGCCTGCCCACGCTGAATCCCGTCGGCCCGACGGGCGCCTTCACCAGCGCCGTCGCGTGGCTCGAGGGCGTGGGCGTGCGCGAGGCCAACCCGGCGATCAACGACGAGCTCGAGCGCCGGGGTCTGCTCATCCGGCGGATGGACTACGTCCACGCCCTGCCGCACTGCTGGCGCTGCGACACCGTGCTCATCTACTGGGGCAAGCCGAGCTGGTACGTCGCGACGAGCCGCTTGAAGGACCGGCTCATCGCCGAGAACGCGGGGATCGACTGGCACCCCGACTACATCCGCGACGGGCGGATGGGCGAGTGGCTGGAGAACAACGTCGACTGGGCCCTCTCGCGCGACCGCTACTGGGGCACGCCCCTGCCCATCTGGCGCTGCGTCGCCGGCCACCTGCACTGCGTGGGCTCGCGCGCCGAGCTCAGCGCGCTGGCGGGTCGCGACCTGCACCACGTGGAGCCCCACCGGCCCGAGATCGACGAGGTCGTCTTCGACTGCCCGGTCTGCGGGTCGCCCGCGCGCCGCGTCGAGCCCGTGATCGACGCGTGGTTCGACTCGGGCTCGATGCCGGCCGCCCAGGTGGGCTACCCCCACGCGCCGGGCAGCACCGAGGCGTTCAGCTTCCCGGCCCAGCTCATCGCCGAGGCCATCGATCAGACGCGGGGCTGGTTCTACTCGCTGCTCGCGGTCAACACCCTCGTCTTCGGGCGCAGCCCCTACGAGCACGTGCTCTGCCTGGGCCACATCGTCGACGAGACCGGCCGCAAGATGAGCAAGTCCCTGGGCAACGTGATCGACCCCTGGGAGGTCCTGTCGACCCGGGGCGCCGACGCGCTGCGCTGGTGGATGTTCTCCCAGGGCTCGCCGTGGACCTCGACGCGCACGAGCCTCGGTGCGATTGACGGCGCCCTGAGAGAGACGTTGGCCACCCTGTGGAACACGGTGAGCTTCTTCACGACCTACGCGTCGCTGAACGGCTTCGACCCCGAGGACCCGGCCGTCGTCGCGGCGGGCGAGCGCACGGCCATCGACCGGTGGGTCCTCTCGCGCACCGAGGCGGCCACCGAGGCCGTGACGGTCGCCCTCGACGGCTACGAGCCCCTCGCCGCGGCCGACGCGCTACGCGAGCTCGTCGACGACGTCTCTAACTGGTACGTGCGACGCAGCCGTCGCCGGTTCTGGCGTACCGATCCCTCCGCGCCGCGCGCGGACTCCCTGGCCGCCCAGGCGACCCTGCTCGAGGTGCTGCGCCGGGTGACGCTCCTGCTCGCGCCCTTGTGCCCGTTCCTCGCCGACCGGCTCTACCACGAGCTCTTCGAGGTGGCCGACGAGGACTCGGTCCACCTCGCCGACTGGCCGGCGACCGACCCGTCGCGCCGCGACGAGGCCCTGGAGGCCTCCATGGCCGTCGCGCGCCGGCTCACGTCGCTCGGGCGCGCCGCGCGGGCCGAGGCCGGCGTGCGGGTGCGCCAGCCCCTGTCACGGGCCCTGGTCTTCCTCCCGCCGGGTGCGCCCCGGCCGCCCGTGGGGATCGTCGAGGACGAGCTGAACGTCGACCGCCTCGACTTCGGCGGCGAGCTGACCGAGGTGCTCGACTTCGCGCTCGTGCCCAACTTCCGCAGCGTCGGACCGCGCCTCGGCGAGGCCGTGAAGGAGCTTCGCGCGGCCCTCGCGGCCCTCGAGCCCGTCGCGGCCGCCGAGGCGCTCGAGTCGGGCCGGCCGGTCACGGTGACCCTCGGGGGCGAGCCGGTGACCCTCACGAGCGAGGACGTGGAGCTGAGGGTGAGCGGGCACGGCGGCTTCGCCGTGTCGCGCGACCGGGGGGAAGTGGTGGCCCTCGACCTCGCCCTCGACGAGGGCCTCGTGCGCCGCGGCCTGGCGCGCGACGTCGTGCGCCAGGTTCAGGACCTGCGCAAGGCGTCGGGCCTCGAGGTCGCTGACCGCATCGTGCTGCGGGTCACGGGACTCGACGACCTCGTCGAGGAGTTCGCCTCGATCGCGCACGAGGTGCTCGCCCTCGAGGTGCTGGCCGTCGCCGGCGAGGGGGAGGGGAGCCCGCTCGACCTCGACGACGGCCGCGACGCCCGGGCCTGGATCGCCCGGGTCTAGGGAGTGTGGGGCTCGCCCAGCTTGGCGAGCAGGGCGCCCAGCGCCACGCGCTCGTCCTCGCTGAGCCGCGCCGCCATCTGGCGGTCGAGGAACGCGAGGTGCACGGCCAGGGCCCCGTCGAGTCGGGCGTTGCCCGCGGGGGTGATGGCGACGTAGACCGCCCGGCGGTCGTTCGGGCAGCTCTGGCGGATCACGAGGCCGGCCTCCTCGAGCCGGTCCACGAGGCGGGTGGTGCCGCCGGTCGAGTGGACGATGGCGTCGGCCATCTGGCTCATCTTGAGACGTCCCTCGTCGGCGCGGCGCAGGCGCAAGAGCACGTCGAACCACGCGAGGGGGAGCCCGCACTCGGCCTCGAGCGCCGTGGCGAGGTCGCGCGAGAGGCGGGCGTTGGTCTCGGCGAGCAGGCCGTAGAGCAGGACCCGCTCGTCGCCCGAGGGGCAGGCCGCGGCGTCGAGGGTCACGCGAACCACTATAGCAGAATGTCTGATAAATCTGATTCTGCTTGACAAATATCTGCGTCAGCAGATATAATGGGGCCAACCGCAATACCCACCCAAGGAGACCCCCATGACCACCGCCCCCACGACCACCCAGCTGCCGACCGCCGGCGTGTACACCATCGACCCGGTCCACAGCACCGTCGGCTTCGTGGTGCGTCACCTGGTCGCCGCCAAGGTCCGCGGCCAGTTCAACGAGTTCGCCGGCACCATCACCGTGGGCGAGACCCTCGAGGCCTCCACGGCCGAGGCCACCGTCCAGGCCGCCTCGATCACGACCAACAACGAGATGCGTGACAACCACCTCAAGAGCGGCGACTTCCTCGAGATCGAGACGTACCCGACCCTCGCCTTCACCTCGACCGGGCTCACCGCCAAGGGCGGAGAGCGCTTCGAGCTCACCGGCGACCTCACCATCAAGGGCGTGACCAAGTCGGTCACCTTCGACCTCGAGTACCTCGGCTCGGGCACCGGGATGGCCCCCGGCTCGACCGTCGTGGGCTTCGAGGCCCGCACCGAGATCGACCGGCGCGACTTCGGCGTCAACTTCGAGGGCGCCCTGGAGAACGGCACGATCGTCGTCAGCAACAAGGTCACGATCGAGCTCGCCCTCGAGGCCTCCAAGGCCTGAGCCCACCCGCGGCGACGTCGGGCCGGGGGAGGCCCCGGCCCGACGTCGTTACGATGGACGCCGTGAGCGACCCCGAGACCACCCCGACCGAGCCCGTCCACGGCCACGCCGTGCGCTCCAGCCTCGGCGTGCTCGGGGCGCTGGCCACGATCTTCTCGGTGTGGTGGTTCGCCCTGCGCCCGCGGCGCGGCTCCTCCGACGAGGACGCCGGCCCTCTGGCCGACTGATCGCGCCGTCGTGGCGCCCACCTCGCTGCGGCCGCTGCGCCACCGGAGTTTCGCCCTGGCGCTCTCCTCGTCGCTCGTTTCGTCGGTCGGCACGTGGATGCAGAGTGTGGCCCTCGGGATCTACCTCACCGAGCGGACCCACAACCCCATCTGGTTGGGGGCCCTCACGGCCGCGGCGTGGCTGCCGGCCGTGGTGAGCGCCCCGATCGGCGGCGTCGTCGCCGATCGGTGGAGCCGCCCGCGCTGGATTCAGGCGAACAATCTCGCCCTGACCCTCGTGGCGAGCGCCCTCGCGGGGCTGGCGCTGACCCACCACCTCACGCCGCTGTGGGCCTGCGCGCTCGCGACCCTCGACGGGCTGTGCGCCTCGGCGTCGTGGGCGGCCTGGCAGTCGCTGCTGCCCGACCTCGTCGGGCCCGACGAGGTGCTCGCGGCCGTCTCGCTCTCCTCGGCCCAGTTCAACCTGGGACGGATCATCGGCCCGGTCGTGGCGGCCGTGGCCCTCGCCGCGGGCTCGGTCCAGGCGTGCTTCGCCGCCAACGCGGCGTCGTTCCTCGCCGTCCTGGTCGCCTTCGCCTTCGTGCGCGCCCCCGCGCGCCCCAGCCCCGAGGGCCGGGTGCGGATCGTCGCCGAGACCCTCGACGGCGCTCGGCGCGCCTGGTCGGTGCCGGGCTGTCGCAACCCGATCGTGGCGGTCGCCGGGCTCGCGGTCTTGGCGAGCCCCTTCATCACCCTCGTCCCGGCCATGGCGATCCTGGTCCTGCACGCCGGGGCGCGCGGCACGAGCCTGCTCGTGACCGCCCAAGGCGTCGGGGCGGTCGTCGGCGCGTTCGTCCTGCCCTCGCTGGCCGCGCGCACCTCGCGGGTCGCGGTCCTCGCGGGCTCGGTGGTCGTCCTCGTGGTCGTGCTCGCCCTCTACGCGCTGGCCCCGTCGCTCGGGCTCGCCGCGGTGGCGATGGTCGTGGTCGGCGGGAGCTACATGGGGACCCTCACCGGGCTCAACGCGTCGGTCCAGATCCACGCGCCCACCGCCGAGCGCAGCCGGATCATCTCGCTCTACAACCTCTCACTCTCGATCTTCTTCCCGATCGGCTCGCTCGCCCAGGCGACCCTCGCCCGCCACCTCGGGGTGCGCGCGGTGACCGTGGCCGGTGCGGCCGCCGTGGCCGTGGGGCTGGTGCTCGTGCGGGCTGGGGCGCCGGGTTTCTGGCGGGCGATGGGCCCGGCCGAGGCCGTAGCGGCGCTGGCAGACTGAGGGCATGTCCTTCGTCGCCGTCAACCCGTACACCGAGGAGGAGACCTCCCGCTACGACGCCTTCGACGCCGCCCGCGTCGAGGCGGCCCTGGCCGGGGCCAGTGAGGGCTCGCGCGCGTGGCGCGCACTCTCCTTCGCCGAGCGCGCCGAGGTGATGAACCGCGTCGCCGAGCTGCTCGAGGCCGAGTTCCCCGCCGCGGCCGAGCTCATGACGAGTGAGATGGGCAAGACCTTCTCCGCCGCGAAGGGCGAGGCGATGAAGTGCGCCCTCACGATCCGCTACATGGCCGGGCACGTGGAGTCGATGCTCTTGCCCGAGTCGTTCGCCACGGCCGGGTCGCGCAGTGGCGTGCGCTACGAGCCCCTCGGGGTCGTCTTCGCGATCATGCCCTGGAACTTCCCACTGTGGCAGGTGGTGCGGATGGCCGCCGGGACGCTCATGGCCGGCAACGTCGTCGCCTTCAAGCACGCGCCCAACGTCCCGGGGTGCGCCCTCTACCTCGAGGACCTCTTCGCGCGCGCGGGCGCCCCCCGGGGAGTGGTGACGAACCTCTTCGTCGAGCTCGACCAGGTCCCCACGGTCATCGCCGACGACCGCGTCGCCGCCGTCACGATCACCGGGTCGGAGCGGGCCGGCCGCGCCGTCGCCCAGCTCGCCGGGGCGAGCCTCAAGAAGTGCGTCCTCGAGCTCGGGGGCTCGGACCCCTTCATCGTCACGGCCTCGGCCGACCTGGGGCTCGCCGTCGCCGCGGCGGTGAGCGCGCGCGTTCAGAACAACGGCCAGGCCTGCATCGCAGCCAAGCGCTTCATCGTCGTGCGCGAGCGGGCCGCGGAGTTCCTCGACGCCTTCGTCGAGGCCATGGGGGCCGTCGCGATGGGCGATCCGATGGACACCTCGACCACCCTCGGGCCGCTCGTCTCGCGCGCCCAGCGTGACCTGCTGGCGGCCCAGGTCGCGAGCTCTCTCGAGCGTGGGGCCCGGGCGCTCGTGGGCGGGGCGGTGCCCGTGGGCCGGGGCTTCTTCTACCCGGCGACCGTGCTCGTGGACGTCCCGGCCGACGCCCGGGCCGCCACCGAGGAGCTCTTCGGCCCGGTCGCGGTGGTACGCGTCGCCGCGGACCTCGAGGACGCCGTCGCCCTCGCCAACGCGACGCCCTGGGGGCTCGGCGCCTCGGTGTGGACCGCCGACCCCGACGAGATCGACCGCGCGATCGAGACCCTGGAGGTGGGGATGGTCTTCGCCAACGCCGCGGTCGCCTCGATGCCCGAACTGCCCTTCGGCGGGACCAAACGCTCGGGCTTCGGGCGCGAACTCTCGGTGCTGGGCGCGCGCGAGTTCACCAACGCGAAGTCCTTCTACGTCGCGTGACCACGTACTACTTCGACCACGCCGCCTCCGCCCCCCGGCGCGAGGTGGTGACCGCGGCGATGGCGCCTTGGCTCCACGGAGTGGTCGCCAACCCCTCGGGCGCCCACCACGCCGCGCGCGCGGCCCAGCGCGCCCTCGAGGACGCGCGCGAGGCCGTCGCCGGCCACCTGGGGGCGAGGCCCGGCGAGGTGATCTTCACCGCTGGGGGCACCGAGTCGTGCCAGCTGGCCGTCGCCGGACGGGCGCTGTGGGCGCGACGCACCCGGGGCCGGGCGCGCCTCGTCGTCTCGGCAATCGAGCACCACGCGGTGCTCGACGCAGCCGACTGGGCCGTGCGGAACCTATCCGGGGTGAGCGTCGAGCGCGCGCCGGTCGACCGTGACGGGCGGGTCACGTCCGAGGGCCTCGCCCGGCTGCTCGACGAGGAGACGGCCCTGGTCTCGGTGATGACCGCCAACAACGAGACCGGCGTCCTCGAGCCGCTCGAGGCGGTGCGCGACGCCGCGGCCCGGGTGCCGGGGTGCGCGACCCACACCGACGCGGTGGCCGCCGCGCCGTGGCTGGACCTCGCGCGGGCCACGGCCGGGTTCGACTTGGTGTCGGTGTGCGCCCACAAGATCGGCGGACCGGTCAACGCCGGGGCCCTCGTCGTGCGCGGCGCGGTCGGGCTCGACGCCCTCGTGCCCGGGGGCGGCCAGGAGCGCGGCCGGCGCGGGGGCACGGTCGACGTCGCCTCCGCCGTCGGGCTGGCCGCGGCCCTCGAGGGCGTCGCGCGCGAGCGCGCGGTCGTCGCCGAGCGCGTCGGGGGCTACCGCGAGCGGCTCGGGGCCGCGCTTGGGGCCCTCGAGGGGGTGCGCGTCACGGCCGGCGACGCCGTCCGCCTGCCCGGCACGCTCCATCTCACGGTCGAGGGGGTGGCGAGCGACGAGCTGCTCTTCGTGCTCGATCGCTCCGGGGTCTGCGCGTCGGCGGCGGCCAGCTGCTCGAGCGGCGCGAGCGGGCCGAGCCACGTGCTCGCGGCGATGGGCGTCGACGGCGCCCGCGCGCGCGGGTCACTGCGACTGTCAATGGGGGCCGAGACGACGAGCGACGAGGTCGACGCGGTGATCGGGCTGGTGACCGCGGCGATCGAGCGCCTGCGGAGCGTCTGAGGGCCCTGGCAGACTGGCCCGGTGCGCGTCTTGGTGGCCATGAGCGGCGGGGTCGACTCCTCGGTCGCGGCGGCCCGGCTCGTGGAGTCGGGCCACGAGGTCGTCGGCGCGACGCTCAAGCTCTGGGCCGGTGAGTCCGACTCGGGCTGCTGCTCGGTCGCCGACGCCGAGGACGCCCGACGGGTCGCCCAGGTGCTCGGGATCGACCACCACGTCTTCAACTATGCCGAGGAGTTCGCCGAGCGGGTCGTCGCCCCCTTCGTGGAGGACCACCGCCGGGGCCGCTCGCCCAACCCCTGCATCGAGTGCAACCGGCGGGTGAAGTTCGACCTCCTCCTCGACCGGGCCCGCCGGCTGGGCTTCGACGCCCTTGCGACCGGCCACCACGCGCGCGTGGCCCGCGTGGGGGGCCGGGCGCGGCTCGCGCGTGGGGCCGACGAGCGAAAGGACCAGAGCTACGTGCTCGCCTACCTCTCGGGCGACGACCTGGAGCGACTGGCCCTGCCGATCGGCGAGCTCACCAAAGACGCCGTGCGCGCCGAGGCGGCCCGATGGGGGCTGCGCACCTGGGACAAGCCCGACAGCCAGGACGTCTGCTTCATCCCCGCGGCGCGCGGGCGGACGGCCTTCCTCGCCGAGCGCCTCGCGCTCACCCCGGCCGAGGTCGTCGACGCGCGCAGCGGCGAGGTCGTCGGCGAGGTGCCCGCCGCCGAGGTCGTGAGCGTGGGCCAGCGCCGGGGGATCGCGCCCGGGCGCGACGGCGAGCGCCGCTACGTGGCGCGGGTCGACCTCGTGGCCCGTCGGGTCGAGGTGGCGCCGCTCGAGGCGGTGCTCGTGCGCGAGGTCGCCCTCGAGGCGGCCTCGCTCGTCGTCTCGGGCGAGCCCGCGCGTGACGGCCGGCGGGTCCGCGCCCAGTGCAGCGCCCACGGCCGGGCCGTCGCGGCGACGCTGCGCCGAGGCGACGGCTGGAGCGTCGTCTTTGACGAGCCGGTGCGTCCCGTCGCGGCCGGCCAGAGCGTCGTCTGGTACAGCGAGGACCGCCCCGAGCTCGTCGAGGGCGCGGGCGTCGCGGCCGCGTCGTGACCGACGCCGAGCGGGTCGCCCACCTGCGGGCCGAGATCGCCCGCCACAACCGCGCCTACTACGTCAAAGACGCCCCCCTCATCCCCGACGCCGACTACGACGCCCTCGTCGCGGAGCTGCGCACGCTCGAGGCCGCTCACCCCGAGTTGGCGAGCCCCACCTCGGTCACCGAGACCGTCGGCGCCCCGGTCGCCACCACCCCCTTCGCCCCCGTGACCCACGCCGAGCCGATGCTCAGCCTGGACAACGTCTTTTCGGTCGAGGACCTCGAGGCGTGGGGCGCGCGCACCGCGCGGGCCCTCGAGGCGGACCCGGGCACGGTGCGCTTCGCGGTCGAGCCCAAGATCGACGGGCTGGCGCTCTCCATCGTCTACCTCGACGGTCGTCTGGCCCGGGCGGCCACCCGGGGCGACGGCCGGGTGGGTGAGGACGTCACGGCGAACGTGCGCACGATTCCCAACGTGCCGGCCTCGATCCCCGACGCCCCCGGCCGGGTCGAGGTGCGCGGCGAGGTCTTCCTCGCCCCCGACGACTTCCTCGCGATGAACGCCCGCCAGCGCGCCCTCGGCGAGCACGAGTTCGCGAACCCCCGCAACGCCGCGGCCGGCAGCCTGCGCCAGAAGGACCCGGCGGTGACGGCGAGCCGGCCCCTCTCCTTCCTCGCCTACCAGCTGGCCGGCGAGATCGAGGCGCGCTTTTCCGCCCACATGGACACCCTCGCCCGGATGGCCGAGTGGGGCTTCCTCGTGGCCCCCGAGACCCGCGAGGTGGAGGGCGTCGCGGCCATGGTGGAGCGCTCGGACTGGTTCGAGGGCCACCGCCACGACCTGCGCTACCAGATCGACGGGATCGTGATCAAGCTCGACGACCTCGCCGAGCGGGCGCGGCTCGGCTCGACGAGCCGCGCCCCGCGCTGGGCCATCGCGCGAAAGCTCCCCCCCGAGGAGCGCTCGACGCGCCTGGTGGCGATCGAGGTCTCCATCGGGCGCACCGGCCGGGCGACCCCCTACGCGGTGCTCGAGCCGGTCGCCATCGCCGGCTCGACGGTGGCGCTGGCGACTCTGCACAACGAGGACCAGGTCGCCCTCAAGGACGTGCGTCCGGGCGACCTCGTGATCGTGCGCAAGGCCGGCGACGTGATCCCCGAGGTCGTCGGCCCGGTTCCCGAGCCGGGCCGGCGCCGGGCACGGTCCTGGCGCTTCCCGACGCACTGCCCCGAGTGCGGGGCGCCGCTCGTGCGCCGCGAGGGCGAGAGCGACACCTACTGCGTCAACCGCAACTGCCCGGCGCAGCTGCTCCAGCAGATCGTCCACTTCTGCTCGCGCGGCGCCCTCGACATCGAGGGCTTCGGCGAGCAGCGCGTCGGCCAGCTCATCGAGGCGGGGCTCGTCGCCGACGTGGCCGACCTGTTCGGCCTCGACCCCTCGGCGATCGCCACGCTGGAGGGCTTCGGCGAGCTGTCGGCCCGCCAGCTCGTCGACGCGGCGCGGGCCTCGCGCGAGGCGCCGCTCTCGAGGGTCCTGGTCGGTCTGGGCATCCGTCACGTCGGCCCCGTCGCGGCGCGCCTCCTCGCCCGGCGCTTTGGCGACGTCGACACGCTCGCCGCGGCCCCGCTCGAGGCCCTCGAGTCGGTCGAGGGCGTCGGCCCGGTGATCGCGGGGTCGGTCCACCTCTACTTCCGCGAGCCCGAGACCCTCGAGCGGCTGGCCCGGCTGAAGGCGGCCGGGCTCACCCTCTCGGAGGGCTCGGCCGAGACCCGCGTGGCCGCGACCCTCGCCGGGCGGGCCGTCGTCGTGACCGGCACTCTCGAGGGCTACGGCCGCGAGGCGGCCGAGGCGGCGATTCAGGCCCGCGGGGGCACCTCGCCCAGCTCGGTGTCGAAGAAGACCTACTGCGTGGTGGTCGGCGACGCGCCCGGGGCGAGCAAGGTGCGTCGCGCCGAGGAACTCGGGGTGCCCCGGATCGACGCCAGCCAGTTCGAGACGCTGCTCGAGACGGGCGCCTGGACCGCGACGCTCACCTAGCCCTCAGTAGGGTGGGGCCGATGGCGCAGTTCCCCAACGGACACGTGGTCGCCGGCCGCTACCGCGTGGCCGAGCTCCTCGGGGTCGGCGAGGTCGCCGAGGCCTACCGCGCCGAGGACCTCTCCTTGCACCGCACCGTCGTGGTGAAGGCCCTCGCGCCCGGCCTCGCCGCCCACGAGGCGGTACGCCGGGAGTTCCGCGACCGCATCGTGCGCGCCTCGACCCTGAGCCACCCCCACCTGCCCCGGGTCTACGACGGGGGCCAGGAACACGGCGCCATCTTCGTGGTGGGCGAGTACCTCGCGGGCGGCTCGCTCGAGGACCGGTTGGCCCGCGGGGTGCGCCTCTCGGTCGAAGACGGCGCCCGTCTGGGCCGCGACGTCGCCGGGGCCCTCGCGTCCCTGGCCGAGCACGGCTTCGTGCTCGGCGACCTGTCGCCGGGCTCGCTGATCTTCGACGGCGACGACCGCGTCCGGGTCGGCGACGCCACCCTGGCGCGCCTGGCCGACCCCTACCGCGAGCGGCTCGGCACCGAGACGGCCCGCTACCTCTCGCCCGAGCAGGTCTGCGGCGAGACGCCCGACGACAAGAGCGACGTCTACGCCCTCGCCCTCGTGCTCTTCGAGGCGGTGACCGGCGAACCGGCCTTCCCGGGCGTGGCGGCCGACACCGTGGCCCAGGCCCGCCTCACCCAGCCCCTCCCGGTGCGCGTCGAGCTCGGCACCCTCGACATGATCCTGGCCCAGGCCACCGTGCCCGACCCGCTGCTGCGCCTCGACGCCGGTCAGTTCGCCCAGCGCCTCGGGGCGGTCGCCGGCGACGCGGCGCCCGCCGCCGTCCCGCGGGCCGCGGCGCGCCTCCCCCTGCTCGCCCAGGTCGAGCCGAGCGCCCCGCGGCGCTCCATCGGCTTCAACGCCCCCTCCGCCAGCGAGGTCGCCTCGACCCCGGTCACGAACGGCCCGACGCTGCGCCCTCGCCAGGACCTCGCCCCGGGGCTCAGCGCCGGGCGGGTCGTGAGCGGGCGCACCCCCCACTTCGGGCCGGGCCTCGAGCCGCCACGCCCGCCGAATCGCCCGACCCGCTGGGGCCTCATCGCGGTCGCGGCCGTGCTCGTCGTCGTGGCGATCGGCGCCGGTGCGGCGTGGAAGGCCGGACTCTTCGCCCGCTCCTACAGCGTGCCGGACCTCGTGGGCGAGTCGCTCGCCGCCGCGGCCTCCCAGACGGCCCCCCTGCACTTCAGCGTCGACGTGACCGGGCGGACCCACTCGGCCTCGGTCGCGAGCGGCCACGTCGTCTCCCAGTCGCCCGCCCCCGGCACCACGATGAAGTCGGGCTCGACGATCTCGGTGGTGCTGTCGGAGGGTACGGCCCTCGTCTCGATTCCGCGCAACGTCGTCGGACGGGGCTGCGCCGGGGCGACCAACGAGCTCGCGAGCCTCCACCTGCGCGCGAGCTGCCCGGCGAGCGCGGCGCTCTACTCGTCGAGCGTGGCCGCGGGCGCCGTCGTCGCCGTCATCTACAAGGGCACGCGCAATCCCCTCGCGGTGCCGGCCGGGGCCACGGTCGTCCTCGCCCTCTCCAAGGGACCGAACCCGGCCACGACCACCACGGCGACGGTCGCCCCGACGACGACCACGACGGCCGCCCCGGGACGACGGGCCGTGCCCAACGTCGTGGGCGACGACTACGCCCAGACCTACGCCGCCTTCAAGAAGGCGGGGCTCTACTTCTCGACCTCGGGCCACCTCTCCGGCACCACCACGTGGACCCGGGTCATCAGCGAGACGCCCGCCGCCGGCACCCTGGTGCCCTACAAGTCGACCGTCTCGCTCGTCGTCCGGTGAGCCGCTGCGAGCTCTGCGAGGCGGCGGTGGTGACGCGGCGTTACTACGAGGACGAGCGGTGCTGGATCGCCGACTGCGAGATCTGCCTCGTGCCGATGGTCGTCTGGCGTGAGCACGACCCCGACCCGCCCGACGAGGTGCGCGGGGCGCTGCACGAGGCGCTCGCGCGGGTGGCCGAGGCGGCGTTCGAGGGCGGCGCGTGGCGCATCGACGACCACATGCGCAACATCCCCGACCACTACCACGCCCACGCCCGGCCGCCCTCGTTCTGGCGCCGTTAGCCGGCCTCGGTACACTCGGCTCTGAGCCAAGGAGCACGCATGGGAGCCCTCGACGGACGCGTCGCAGTCATCACCGGAGCCGGCCGGGGCATCGGGCGCGAGCACGCCCTGCTCTTCGCCGCCGAGGGCGCCCGGGTGGTCGTGAACGACCTCGGCGCGGGCCTCGACGGCTCGGGCGGCGCGGTGAGCGCCGCCGAGGAGGTCGCGGCCGAGATCCGCGCGATGGGCGCCGAGGCGATCGCCAACCACGACGACGTCGCCACCTGGGCCGGCGGCGAGTCACTGGTCGCCGCCGCGCTCGAGGCCTTCGGCGACCTGCACGTGCTCGTGAACAACGCCGGCATCCTGCGCGACCGGGTGCTGGTGAACCTCTCGGAGGACGACTGGGACGCGGTCGTGCGGGTCCACCTGAAGGGCCACTTCGTGCCGCTGCGCTTCGCCGCGGCCTACTGGCGCGAGCGGGCCAAGGCCGGCCACGAGGTCGCGGCCGCGGTGGTGAACACTTCGTCCACCTCGGGCCTCTTGGGCAACGTCGGCCAGTCGAACTACGGCGCGGCGAAGGCCGGGATCGCCGCTTTGACCGTGATCGCCGCCGAGGAGCTCGGCCGCTACGGTGTGCGGGTCAACGCGATCGCCCCGGCCGCGCGCACCCGGATGACCGAGTCGACCCCGGGCCTGTCGGACCACGTGGTGAAGCCCACCGATCCGGCCGCCTTCGACGTCTGGGACCCGGCCAACGTCTCCCCGCTGGTCGCGGCGCTCTCGACGCGCGAGTGCCCGATCACCGGCCACGTCTACTTCGTCCAGGGCGGCACGGTGCGGCTCTTCCGCGGGTCCAGGCGCGCGCGGGGGCCTCCACCCGTCACGCCTGGTGGGTCCTGTGGGCCCTGCTCGCCGGGCTCTTCGCCCTCAACTTCACCTTCACCGTCTTCATCGTCGCCCTGCCCACGGTGGCCCACCAGCTGCGCACCTCGGTCGGGACGCTCACCTGGACGATGGTCGGTCCCCTGCTCGCCTACGGCCTCGCGGCCCCCCTCCTCGGCAAGGTGGGCGACGTCGTCGGCCACCGACGGCTCTACCTCGTCGGCCTGGCGGGCGCGCTCGTGGCGGCCGCCCTCACCGCGCTCAGCCACGACGTCGCGACGCTCATCACCGCGCGCACCCTCGACGGGGTCCAGGGCGCCGCCACCGGCACCGCCTCGGGAGCGCTCGTGAACGCCGCCTTCTCGCGCGAGGAGCGGGTCAAGGCGCTCGGCTGGTGGAGCCTGGTCGGGGCGGGGGGGCCGGTGATCGGGGTGTCGCTCGGCTCGCCGATCATCCAGGCCTTCGGCTGGCGGACGCTCTTTTGGTTCCAGCTCGCGCTCATCGCCGTCGCGCTCGTGGTGGTCTCGCTGCTGCTGCCGGCCGCGGTGCTCGGCACCGACGCGGAGGCGGCGCGCAAGGTGGCGGCTCGCGCCGAGCTGCGGTCCCTCGACTGGGTGGGCTCGATCGCCCTCTCGCTCGCCGTGACCCTGGTGATGCTGGGCCTGTCGATCGGCCCCAGCGTCGGCTGGCGCGACCCGCTCACCCTGGGCGCCTTTGTCGTGGGCGCGGCCGGGATCGTGGTGTACGTGGTGCGCCTGCGCACGGCCGCCCACCCGCTCATCCCGGCCCACTACTTCACCCGGCGCAACTTCCTCGGGCCCCTGGTGCTGCGCGCGGCCATGAACTTCGCCTACTTCGGCGGCTTCTTCCTCTTCCCGCTCATGATGGAAGAGGCCTACCGCTACAGCGTGGCCGGGGCCGGGGGCCTCGCCATCGCCCGGCCCCTGGTCTTCGCTTTGAGCTCGCCCGTCGCCGGCTACGTCGCCTACCGGATCGGCGAGCGCACGAGCGCGGTCGCCGGCGCGGTGTCGCTCGTGGCCTCGATGGCGCTGTTCGCCACGCTCGGGGCGACGGCGAGCCCCTGGGTGATCGGCCTCGCCCTCGCGCTCTCCGGGCTCGCCATGGGCGTCGCGATGCCTGCCTCGAGCTCGGTCATGGCGAGCGAGGTCGAGGTCCACGAGTTCGGGGTGATGTCGGCCGCCCAGCTGCTCGCCATGCAGGTCGGCGAGGTCGCCGGGATCGAGGTGCTCGCGACCCTCCAGCAGGGCCTCGCGCGCGCCCGCCACCTCGGCACCCACGGGGGCGCCGCGGCGTGGCTCTCGACGTTCCACACTCCCTTCCTCGTGGGGGGCGCCGTCGCCCTCGTCGGGCTCGGCGCGGCGCTCGCGGTGCGCAGCGTCGAGCGGCGCCCCTTCGAGTGGAGCGAGGCCTAGCCGGTAGTGTGGTCGAGATGTCGGCCGAGGTCCTCCCTGGTTGCGAGCCGTTCTCCCACGCGGGCTCGTCCGAGGGCGTGCTCGTGCTGCACGGCTTCACCGGCAATCCGACCTCGATGCGGCCCCTCGCCGAGGCGGCCGCCGCGGCCGGCTACAGCGTCGAGCTACCCCGCCTGCCCGGCCACGGCACGAGCGTGGAGGACATGGTCGCGACCCGCTTCGAGGACTGGCTCGGCGAGGCCGAGGCCGCCTACGCACGCCTGGTCGCCCGGGGCGGGCGCGTCGCGGTGGTCGGCCTCTCCATGGGGGGCACCCTGGCCGTGCGCCTGGCCGAGACCCGCCCGGTCGCCGGGGCCGCCCTGATCAACCCGCTCGTGAAGACCCAGCCCGAGACTCTCGAGGGGATCGGCCAGCTCCTCGGGGCCGGCCTTTCGACCGTGGAGGCGATCGGCTCGGACATCAAGCGCGAGGGGACGCGCGAGTTGAGCTACGACGTCACCCCGCTCGCGAGCGCCCACAGCCTCTTCAGCGCCCTCGCCGAGGTCGAGTCCGACCTCGCGCGCGTCGCCTGCCCGGTGCTGCTGCTCTCGAGCCGCGAGGATCACGTCGTGGCGCCCGAGAACGGGGACCTGCTCGCCGCGCGGGTCACCGGCCCCCTCGAGCGGGTCTGGCTCGAGGACTCCTACCACGTGGCGACCCTCGACAACGACCGCGACCTCGTCGAGGCGGCGGTGACGGCCTTCCTCGCCCGGGTGCTCGCCTGATGGCGCGGCTCTCGCGCGAGGAGGTGGCCAAGGTGGCCCGGCTCGCGCGCATCGCCCTCGACGACGCCGAGCTCGAGCGCTTCACCGACCAGCTGGCCCAGGTGCTCGAGCACGCGGCCGACCTCGAGGCGCTCGACCTCGCGGGCGTGGCGCCGACGGCCCACCCCCACGGGCTCGTGAACGTGGTGCGCGAGGACGAGGTCCGCGTCAGCCTCGAGCGCACCGAGGTCCTGGCCCAAGCCCCCGACGTCGCCGAGGACCGCTTCAGCGTGCCGCGGATCATCGGCGAGGCGCCGTGAACGCCCTCGAGGTCGCCGCGTCGGTGCGCGCGGGGGCGACCAGCGCGCTCGAGGTCGTCGCCGAGAGCCTCGAGCGGGTCGCCGCGCGCAACGCCGAGTTCAACGTCTTCATCCACCTCGACGCCGAGGGGGCGCTCGCCGCGGCCCGGCGCGTCGACGAGCGCGTCGCGGCCGGCGAGACGCTGCCCCTCGCCGGGGTGCCGGTGGCCCTCAAGGACAACCTCTGCGTGCGCGGCCAGCCCACGACGGCCGGCTCGCGCATCCTCGCGGGCTGGCGTCCGCCCTACGACGCGACGGTGGTCGAGCGGCTCGCCGCCGCCGGGGCCGTCGCCCTCGGCAAGGCCAACATGGACGAGTTCGCGATGGGCTCGTCGACCGAGACCTCGGCCTACGGCCCGACGCGCAACCCCCTCGACCCCACCCGGGTGCCCGGGGGCTCCTCGGGCGGCTCGGCGGCGGCCGTGGCGGCCGGGATGGTGCCGGTGGCGCTCGGCTCGGACACGGGGGGCTCGATCCGCCAGCCGGCCGCGCTCTGCGGGCTGGTCGGGGTGAAGCCGACCTACGGGCTCGTCTCGCGCTACGGGCTCATCGCCTTCGCGAGCTCGCTCGACCAGATCGGCCCCTTTTGCGCCACCGTCGCCGAGGCCGCCCTCGTCCTCGAGGTGATCGCCGGCCACGACCCGCTCGACACGACCTCGCTGCCCGAGCCGGCGCCCGCGCTCGTGGGCCACCTCGACGACGGGGTGGCCGGGCGGCGGGTGGGGCTCTGCCGCGAGCTCGTCGAGGGCGCCGACCCCGAGGTCGTCGAGGCGGTGCGTCGAGCGGCCGAGGCCCTCGCGCGAGCCGGCGCCACGGTCGAGGAGGTCTCGATCCCCGAGATCAAGCTCGGGCTGTCGGCCTACTACCTCATCGCCCCGGCCGAGGCCTCGAGCAACCTCGCGCGCTACGACGGGGTGCGCTACGGGCTGCGCGTCGACGGGCCCGACGTCGAGGCGATGAACGTCGCCACGCGCACCGTCGGCTTCGGTGACGAGGTGAAGCGGCGGATCATGCTGGGCACCTACGCCCTCTCGGCCGGCTACTACGACGCCTACTACGGCCAGGCGCTCAAGGTGCGCACCCGCATGATCGAGGCCTTCGCGCGCGCCTACGCGCGCGTCGACACCCTGCTGGGGGCGACGGCGCCCTCGGTCGCCTTCGCGCTCGGGGCGAAGACGAAGGACCCGCTCGCGATGTACCTCTCGGACGTCTTCACGATCCCGACCAACCTCGCGGGCGAGGCCGCCGTGAGCGTGCCCTTCGGCGCGGGCGAGGGCGGCCTGCCGATCGGGGTCCAGCTGCTCGGCCCGGCCCGCAGCGAGGCGCGCCTGCTCGCCGCGGCCCGGGTCCTCGAGGCGGAGGGGGGGCGATGAGCCTGCCCGAGGGCTGGGAGATGGTCGTGGGCCTCGAGGTCCACACCGAACTTCTCACGGCCACCAAGCTCTTCTGCGGCTGCGCGAACGCCTTCGGGGCCGAGCCCAACACCCAGACCTGCCCGGTCTGCCTCGG
>NCBE01000118.1 GCA_002255565.1 Actinobacteria bacterium 21-73-9 | reverse complement strand
CGGTTCTTCAGGAACCAGCGGGGTCTGACGCCCGCTGAGCCACGCCCGGCGAGCATCCACGTCTTAAGCACAGGGGCGCTTCAGCCTTGTTTGTGTGAAAAAGAAGATCCTCCACGCCCCTGTGTTCACCGACCCTAGTGCGATCGTCGCGCACCTGGTAGGTCTGAAAGACGTGCGGGTCCTGTCCTATTGTCGACGCGGCCCGGCCGGCGAGATCACGATCGAGCAGGTGGTAGCGGACGGGCGGTGTCAGCGTTGTGGGGAGCGGGCCCGGGTGAAGGACCGTCCCGTCGTCACCTACGTGGACCTGCCCTTTGGCGGGGTGCCGATGACGATCCGCTGGAAGAAGCACCGCCTCAGCTGCGTGAACGCCGCCTGTCCGGTCGCCACCTTCACCCTGGCTGACCACCGGATCGCCGCGCAGGGCTGCCGCCTGACGACCCGGGCCGCCAAGTGGGTGGTCGAGCAGATGGGCACCGGGCGGGCGATCAGCCACGTGGCCCACGAGCTCGACTGCTCCTGGGACCTCGTCAACGCCGCCACCGTCCGTTACGGCGAGGCCCTGATGAGAGCCGACACCAAGCGCCTGAAGGCGACCAACGCGATCGGGCTCGACGAGACGCTCTTCACCCGTGCGGGGCCCTATAGGCACAAGAGCTGGTCGACCACGATCTGCGACGTGGCCAACCACCAGCTGATCGACGTGGTGCCCACCAGGGAGTTCACCGAGGTCGCCGCCTGGCTCAGCGCCCAGCCCCACCACGTCAAGGACAACCTCCGCTACGGCTGTCTCGACATGTCGGCGACCTACAACGCCGTCTTCACGGTCGTCACCCCCGCCGCGACGAGGGTCGTCGACCGCTTCCACGTCATGCGCCACGCCACCTTGGCCCTGGACCAGGTGCGTCGGCGGGTCCAACAACAAGCGACCGGTCACCGCGGTCGCCGTGACGACCCGCTCTATCGGGCCCGCAAGCTCCTCGTCATGGGGGCGACCCGCGGTGACGCGGCTCTCCAGGCTCGCCTGGGTGACCTGCTGGCCCTCGGTGACCCCGACGGCGAGGTGGCCTTCGCCTACGCCGTCAAAGAGGCGATGGCCCGCTTCTACGAGCTGACGACCATCGACGAGGCCGAGAGGCTCCTGCTCGACGTCGTCGAGCGAGCCGGTGCGCGCAGCGCCCCCTACGAGGTCCGCCGCTTCGCGCGGACCCTGAAGAACTGGTTCGACCCCATCCTCGCCTGGCACGAGGCCCGGGTCTCCGCTGCTCTACGTGGGCAAGCCCAACTTCCGACTACTGCACTCGATCGTGGTGACGTGACCGGCCAGATGAGGGCTACCCCGCTGATTCCGGAAGAGCCGCATTTCCGAAATTGAGGTTTCGGACTCACGAAATTGGCGCCGAACGACGCCTGAGGCCCGTTGCGGGTGCTTCATCGCGATCGCGGGGGTTCCTAGCGATTTCGAGCGCCTCATCGCCTGGAAACTGACTGAGGCTCCCTCACCTCGGGACGTGCAGGGTCACCGGGACCTCGAGGGGACGAGCGGAGGGACTGCTCCTAGGGGTCGGTGAGGACCGTCTCGGAGCGCTGGGCGCGCTCGGCGACGAGCCGATACTCGCTGAAGCGGTCGGCCCGGGGCCGCGGGCGCCGCGTCCGCTTCGGACGCGGCGGCTGGGCCATGCGCCGGGCGAAGGAGAGAGCCAGTCGACGGTTCGTGCTCGCTACGGCGAAGGCGACGAGGAGCCCGGTCTTGATGATCCCCCGGACCCGGATCCGTCCACGCACCAGACACTCTCGGGCGGTGTTCTTCACGTGGGAGTTGAACTGCTCGACGGTGTAGCCGCGTCGGGCGTACCGAGAGCGACACGTCAGCCCGTACGCGGACAGCCGGTCCTTGCGGATCCTTTCGCGAGGTCCCTGGCCAGAATCCGTGCCTGGGATTCTCAAGGAATCACCCGTCGCCGTCGCGCCGCGCGACATACTCGCGGAAGCCGGGAACGGAGAACTCGAGATCCCCGTGAGACGGCGAGTGGATCAGCCCCGAGTGGATGAGGCCCTCGCGCACCGGTGAGCAGTCCTGGAGCGACTTGCCGAGCGCCTGGGCCACGTCGGCCGATCTCACCCTCTGGCGGGGCCGCCTCGCGTCGCTCGCCATCAGACGCGCCATGGTGACGACGTATTCGCGCTGCAGCGTCCCGAGCTTGTCGTAGCGCGCCCCGTAGAGACCGGTGTTGAGCTGGCGCTCCACCTCCGGGACTCCCGCCGCCACGTCCTTCGCGGTGATCCTCACGAACGGCCCCCTCCGGCGGGCCGCCTCCCACGCCTCATAGGCGTAGAGCTGGAGGAAGTAGGGGTAGCCCGAGGCGATCGAGACGACGCGATCCAGGGCCGGCCGGTCCCAGTGCACGCCCTGCTCGCGCGCGGGGGCCTCGACCGCCTCACGGGCGTCGGGCGGCGCGAGGAAGTCCGTGGGCTCGTAGCGCAGGCGCTCGGTCGACGTCGTGGCCTTGGAGATCCTCGACGGCAGGTAGGTCAGGCCCCCGCCGATGAACGCCAGCGGCAGGTCGTCGCGCAGCTCGAACACCAGGTGCATCAGCTCGCTGAGGAGCTTGGACTTCAGCGACTGCAGCTCGTCGATGATGAGCGCCACGCCCTTGCCGTCCTGCTTCGCCGCCGCGCAGAGGGTCCGAAGCACGTCGCGCAGGTCGGTGTAGCTGTCGGGCGCCGCCCCGGCCCCCAGGCTGACGCCCTGCCCCATGATCTGGAGGCTCCCGCCCTGCTCGGCGAGCTTCTTCAGCGTCCGCCGCAGGCGCGACCCGGCCGTCAGCTGCTCGGCCGAGCCGGTCGCCACGTCGGCGAAGGCCCGCTGGACGCTGACGGTGGGTCGGATCTGGAGGTAGACGGCCAGCCACCCCTGAGCCAGGAAGCGGTCGCGGATCTCCTTCAGCAGCACGGTCTTGCCGACGCCCCGCAGTCCCACGAAGACCAGGCAGTTGGCCGCGTAGCCCGCCTCGAGCTGGCGCCGCACCGTGTCGGCCAGCGCGAGCTGTGGATCGCGACCGACCAGAGCGCGCGGGCGGTCACCGGCACCTGGGGTGTAGGGGTTGGGGCGGTCGATCGAGGTATCCATCGGTAGTGGCTATACTATAGCGCAACCCAGTGGACTGCGTCCCTGGGAACCATCGTCGGGGTGGCCAACCCTCCGGTAGCCACGGCCGCGTTTGCCGCGCGGTCACAGTCGATTCCCGAGCCACCTCAGCCCTGTCGAGGGCCGACACTGCGACGTGGAATGGTCGCCTCAAGTCCCCGTGCGAAGATGGGCTCCCGTGAGCACTCTCGTGGTCATCGTTGGGCACAGCGGACTGTCGCTGGCCGCGGACTCGATACTCGTCCGCCTCGACGACTCAGGCGCCGTCACGGTCACGAACAACTACGTCAAGGTGGTCGCTGACGGCCACAGAGCTGCGGGGTGGGTGGGGCTTGGCGCCGCTGGTGATCTCGACCTGACTGGCGCCGTCCACGAGGCCCTGCGCACCGCCACTACCGTCGAGCAGGTAGCCGCTGCCCTAGCCGTTCGCCACGCCCCTGTACTCATAGAGGCCGCTGGTCGGTGGAAGGAGCGATTCGGTTCGCTAGATGGGTTTCTGACGCTGGTCGCGGCTGAACGGCGTTCCGCTGAGCTCGACGTTGTTGAGTTCGTCTTCTACGAAAGCGGTGGCACCCTCACGGCTGGGGGTGCGCGGCTGACCCCGCAGGGACCGAATGCTTGGTGCTCTGTGTACGGTGTCGCGTCCGACGTCGCGCGACGGCACACGTCGCACTACGCCCTCGACCATCGGATCGCCAGTCTCACCTCGGGCGCCCTGCTGTCCCACCCGATAAAGCTCTCGGCCTCGCTCTCGTCGCACGAGTATGAGGACGTTGCCCGCGGTCTCGTCAACAGCGTCCTGACCGATCCTCCCGAGTCGACCGTGCCGGGGTGGTCACAGGGAGTCCCGGTCGTTGCGGGACCAGTCGTGTTTGTGAGGCTGTAGTGCCGCGCCCTGAAGGCGCGCCAACTCGACGCGATGACTCAGGCCAAGTTCTCGTGCCCCCCCCGGGGGGGGAGTCAACCTGACTCACGCGGCTATCTCTGCCGGCCGTGATGCACCTGGTCGCGGGGCCCGCCAGTTAGCAAGGCGCCGACTTCCAGTTAGCGGCGCCCACCAACACAGCCCCAGAGCCCAAACGCCCTTTGGCCCCCGACTTCTGTGAATCCCCCACCGGGAGGTGTTCACGTAAGTGAGCCACCAGAGTTCACCGAAGTCCCGGTCGGATCGATCCGACCGGGACTTTCGGCTTACGGCAACCCGCTGGGAGTCAGACGGCGGGCTATCGCAGTTCGATTGGAGTCCAGCTCGGCCAGCGTGCCTCGCCCAGTAGCTGGCCGTCTTGGTAGGAGGCGACCCTGTCGAACGGGCGCGCGGCGGTCGAGTTGTCGTAGACGTACGCCTCGTTGGCGAGTCCGATTCCCTGGACGACAAGGGCCCACAGCCGTGCGTAGCGCTCCCGGATCTTCTCCGGCGGGACCGAGTGGCCCCCCTGGGCCACCCGCAAGGTGACACGCCTCTCCGTCAGCTCGAGCGGCACGAGAACGACGTGAAGCGTGACGAGGTACCCCGCTGCCCGCGCGGTGCGGATGAGATCCACCTTCGAGGAGTGGGAGAACACGGTCTCGGTCACGAATGATTCTCGGCGGGCTATCAGGCCGTCCCGGGCGGCCGCCGCCAGCCGAGATGCCTCCTGGGCCCCGCGAGCGGGATCGTTTGGCCAACGGGCTCGAGCGATCTCGTCGGGGTTGACGAAGGGCAGATTCATCGAAGGGAGCAGCACGTCGCGGTAGAAGGAGCTCTTCCCCGAGCCATTGGGTCCTGCCACCACGTGCAGGAACGGATCGGCCACCGGGAGCTCCGGGCCCTAAGCCGGCGTGGATTCGCGGGTGACGACCTGGCCGTCTTCGTCGAGCTCGGCGTAGGCGGTACCGGCCTGGGCGAAGATCTCCTCGTAGTTGAGGGAGGCGCGCCGGGTCTCGATCGCCTCATGCCACAGCGTGCGTACCACGGCTTGCGCAGTGGGGCCCAAGGTGTCGTACGAGGCCTCACCAGCCAGCACCCGACGGATCTCCCCGGGCGAGGCGGCTGCGGACTCCTCCACTGCGCGGCCCACGCGAGCCCAGTGCGTCACCTGCTGGCCGGTGTTGCGCTGGAGGGCGTGCCCTACGACCTGGGCGGCCTCGACGATCTCAGCGTCAACACGGGTAGGGATGGTGGGTGCAGCCATCAGAGACCTCCGGAACTCACTCATCACTGTAACAGACTGTTACAGTATGTCAATCGGGATTGGCCCCCCTGGGAGCAGGGCTAGTGTAGTGTCTCGTAATTAGGTGGTGATTGTGGTATCGTGGGGCATGCGCCCCGCGACGCCGCCACTGGAGATCGACCCGGGTCAGCGAGCGATCCTGGAGAAGCTCGCGAGGTCCCAGAGCGCCCCGCATCGAGAGGTCACGCGCGCCCGGGCGTTGCTCTTGGCCGCGGAAGGTTTAGCCAACACCGCGATCGCCGCGCAGCTCTCGGTGTCGCCAGCGAGTGTGGTGACCTGGCGAGCGCGCTTCGTCGAAGAGGGTGTCTCCAAGATCGGCCGGGTGCGCTCCGGTCGGGGCCGCAAGCCCGAGATCGCCCAAGAGACGATCGACGAGATCGTGCGCTTGACTCAAGAGACGACTCCGGCGGGCGAGACCCACTGGAGCTGTCGCTCCATGGCCAAGGAAGTGGGCGTCAGCCCCGCGACGGTCCAGCGGGTCTGGTCGGCGCGCGGTCTCAAGCCGCACCTGATAAAGACCTTCAAGCTCTCGAACGACCCGCACTTCGAAGAGAAGCTCATCGACGTGGTGGGGCTGTACTTGAACCCGCCCGAGCAGGCCGTCGTGCTGTGCATGGATGAGAAGAGCCAGATCCAGGCGCTGGATCGCACCCAACCCTCACTTCCGATGAAGAAGGGCCGCGCGGGCACCATGACCCACGACTACAAGCGCCACGGCACCACCACGCTCTTCGCCGCCCTCAACGTGCTCACCGGCACGGTGATCGGGGAGTGCCGGCCCCGGCACCGCCACGAGGAGTTCTTGAAGTTCCTGCGCAAGATCGACCGCGAAGTTCCCAAGGCCCTCCAGGTGCACATGATCCTCGACAACTACGCCACCCACAAGCACCCCGAGGTGAAGGGCTGGCTCGAGAAGCACTCTCGCTTCCACCTGCACTTCACGCCGACCTCGAGCTCGTGGCTCAACCTCGTCGAGCGCTGGTTCCGCGAGATCACCGACAAGGCGATCCGCCGCGGTGTCTTTCCCTCGGTGCCCGATCTCATCACGGCGATCGAGGACTACCTCAACGCGCACAACGACGATCCCAAGCCCTTCGTGTGGGTCGCCTCGGCCGAGAGCATCCTCGAGAAGGTGAGTCGAGGTCGCGTGGTGCTCGACGCAATCACCAACTAAAACTGAATCACTGCACTAGTTAGAAGTTATGCGATCCGAGATTGTCGGGCGCACCACGGCCCGGGCGCTTAGGTCAACAGCCCACCACGGGGGCCGATCGAATGGCGGCCCCCGCCCTCGGTTGGTGCCGGCCCGAGCAGTATCCGTGGTCCACCTAGTGCCGTGGCCTTAGCCAGCGGGCGATCGAGGCGGGCGGGTCAGTTGGCGAGCCGGGGGTTCTCAGTTGGCGTTGTGATTCCGTGCTTGCCGAAAGCCCGCTTGTGCATGGCTTCTCGAATTTCGTAAGTGTCTCACCAAGTACCGGCGCTTTTCGCGCCTCGTTGCGTATGCACAGGCCGCTGACCAGCATGTTTGGTCGGCGGCTTCTGTGTTTCTGGGGACAGTTTGTGGGGACCTACTCAGTCCCTGCATATGCAGCCTACGCAGGGTGGCGCGAGCGCAAGCGCCCCTTACGCTGCGGTTTCGCGACCGAGGCGCGGGTCGGCCGAAGCGTTGCATGGGCATGCACGGGGCACGCGTATGCAGTTGTCCTACTCAGCGCCCCGCCCGGGTGGTGGCGACGCTCCTCAAGGTGCGCGGTGCGGACGTGCCGGCCCTGCGGCCGGACGTCGCGGCGTCTTCGGCTCGTCGGAGCTCGGGGGAGAGGACGCGGGGCGGTCCCCAAGCGCAGCCAGCAGCGTCGTGACGGCCGGGCGACGTGCTTCACCGACGCGGGTGCACGCGAACCAGGGTTCTTCTTCGACAAGGTCCGCGACGGCGAATGGCTCGATGACCCGGCCTTCAGCGAGCGGCTCGTTGCAGACGAAGGTCGGCAGCAGGCTCACCCCGATCCCTAGCTCGACAGCTCTGAGGACGGCCCTGAGGTCGGGCGCGACCAGCTGAGAGCGTGCGGAGAACGGTCGTTCGAGCACCGTCTGCCAGAAACGGCGCGTGATGGGGAGCTCCAGGCTGTATGACGCCCACGGTTGGCTGGGAAGCCAGTCAGCAAGCTGACGGAGGGTCTGCAACCGCGGCATCGGCGCGGCCTGGGGGGCGGCAACGAGGGTGAAGCGCTTCGTCCCGATGGGGGCAGAGCGCAGCGAGCGCCGTGAAGGGGTAGTGCTGGTGACGGCGAGATCGATCTCGCCGTGGTCCAACAGGGCGAGCAGGTCGACGTCGTTCCCGAAGACTGCGGTGACGGCGACGCCGCAGTTCGCCAGGCGTGGCAGCACCTCGGCGCTGAAGTACTCGGGGCTGGAGCCAAAGCGCACTGGGGGTCCGAGGGATGGAGGATCGCCTCCCCGAAGGCTCCCGATGACGGCCTCGAGCGCATCGAGTGGCTCGGTCACCTCGGCGTAGAGCTGGCGCGCTCGCTGGGTCGGGGTGACGCCGCCCGGTCCGCGGACGAACAGTCGAGTGCCGATTGCTCGCTCCAACGCGGCCAGATGTTGGCTCGCTGCGGGCTGGCTGATGCCGCGGTGGTAGGCGGCGTCGGTCAGCGAGCCGGCCCGGTAGATGGCAAGGAACGTTCGGAGCAGCTCGGTATCAGCCATGAGGAAACTTATACCAGGCAGCTATAAATCTTCTTTGCTTATTCAGCGTCGACGCCCGAACATGGGAATCGTGCCGAGCCCTCCGACGAGCCACCGCTACCTGCACGGACACCACGAGGCCGTCTTGCGCTCGCATCGCCAGCGCACCGCCGAGAACTCGGCCGCGTACCTGTTGCCACGGCTCCAACCTGACGCCGAGGTGCTCGACGTCGGCTGCGGTCCGGGAACGATCACTGTCGGCCTGGCAGAGCGAGTGCCGGACGGCACGGTCGTCGGGGTCGACGCCGAAGCCTCCATTGTGGAGCAGGCTCGATCGACCCCCGGAGCGAGCGACACCGCGAATCTCGCCTTCGAGGTGGGCGACGTGTACGACCTCGCGGCGGCGAGTGGGCGCTTCGACGTCGTCCACGCCCACCAGTTCCTCCAGCACCTTGCCGACCCGGTCGCCGCGCTCAGCGAGATGCGGCGGGCCTGCCGACCTGGTGGGCTCGTCGCGTGCCGCGATGGCGACTACGGCGCGATGTTCTGGTATCCGGCGTCGGAGGCGATGACCGAGTGGCAGGCGCTCTACCGCGCGGTCGCTCGCAGTGCCGGGGGTGAACCCGACGCTGGGCGTCATCTCGGCGCGTGGGCGCATGCCGCGGGCTTCTCCCGCGTTGAGGTGTCGGCAAGCATGTGGTGCTTCGCCGCCCCAGCGGAGCGCCAATGGTGGGGAGGGCTGTGGGCAGAGCGCCTGACTCGGTCACGCTTCGCCGAACAAGCCATCGGCGAACACCTTGCGAGCGCTTCCGACTTGGAGCGATTGGCCGCAGGGTGGCGGGCGTGGATGGCGGAGCGCGACGCCTGCTTCTTCGTCTCCCACGGCGAGGTGCTCTGTACGCCGTGACCAGTCTCGTTGGCACAGGAGACGGGGCGAACCGTCCGGGCGCGCTCGCTAGATCGGCGCGAGGGCCTTCTGGTTGGGTCCTGGTTGCCACCTGCATCGGCTACGGGATGGTCATCTTGGACACCACGGTCGTCAATATTGCGCTGCCTGCGATCTCGCGTGACCTTGGTGCTTCCACGTCGGCTCTCGAGTGGGTGGTCGACGGCTACAGCGTCGTCTTTGCCGTGTGCCTGCTGTCGGCCGGTGCTCTCGGCGACCGGCGAGGAGCGAAGCAAGTATTCCTGTGCGGGCTGGCGCTCTTCTCGGCGAGCTCGCTCGCATGCGGCCTGGCGCCGTCGACCCTCGTGCTCATCGTCGCCCGTCTCGTCCAGGGGCTTGGAGCAGCGATCGCCGTTCCCTCCTCCCTCGCACTGCTCCAAGTCGCCTACCCGCACCAGGCGGAGCGCGCACGTGCGGTCGGGATGTGGGGGGCAATGGCCGGCGTGGCCGCCGCAGCTGGACCGGCGTTGGGTGGGATCGCCGTGGACGCCTTGGGCTGGCGATCGGTCTTTTTCATCAACGTGCCGCTTGGCGTGGTCGGGATTGTCCTCGGGCGTCGCCACCTACCCCTCGCCAAACGGCACACCCACGGGCTTGACCTTGTTGGCCAGGTGACGGTGGGCGTGTCCGCTGCGGCCCTTGCCATCGGCCTGATCGATGCAGGCGCCACAGGCTGGAGCTCGACGACGGTCCTGGCCTGCCTCGCCACCTTCCTTGCGGGGACGGCATTGTTCGTCGTCGTGGAGCGACGTGCGCGGCGGCCGATGCTTCCGCTGGCATTGTTCTCCTCCTCGACGTTTTCGGCAGCGACGGTCGTCGGCTTTCTCTGCAATCTCGGTTTCTTCGGCGAATTGTTCGTGATGAGCCTCTATTTGCAGCAGGAGCGGGGTCTCTCGGCGCTTGCTGCTGGCTTCGTGTTGGCGCCGCAGATGGCTGCCACGATGCTCGGCTCTGTCCTTTCCGGCCGTGTCGTGGCTCAAAGGGGGCCGCGGCGTCCGATGCTCGTCGGCCTCGGGGTAGGCAGCGCGGGATTGCTGAGCCTCGCGTTGGCGGGACTACGCACCCCGTACTGGTTGCTCCTGCCGTCGGTGACCCTTGCTGGGTTCGGGATCGCCTTCACCATGATGCCGGCAACCGCCGCAGTCATCGAGACTGCAGGAGAAGGACGTGGCGGCGTCGCCTCCGGCTCCCTGAACGCCGCCCGACAGCTCGGTGGCATGGTCGGCGTCGCCTTGCTGGGGAGCTTCGTCGCAGGACGAACCCCGTTCATCGGTGGGTTCCGGATTGACATGATCCTCGCTGCTGGCGCCTTTGTGATCGCCCTGGGTGTCAGTGGCGCGTTTGTGGACCGCATGGATCGTAGAAGCCGCGGGCAGATGGTGGCGAGACCAGTTGGCCGTCCATAATCCTCCGCGTTGCCAGCAAGTTGGCGCGATCTTCGCTGCGCGCTTCTTGGCGCTGGTAGGTGCCCGCTGGTGTCTGCCCATTCTCGAGCAACTTGGCGAGGGCGGCCGTCGCTACCAAGATCTCCATGACGCGATCGACGGCGTCTCCTACAAGGTCTTGACGGAGACGCTGCGACGCGCCGAGCGCGACGGCCTGATTACGCGAAGGCTGGATGGAGGTCGGGAGCTGACTGACCTCGGCCGGCCCCCACTGATCAGTCAACGAGCCCATGCGGTGCCCTATGCAGGTCGGTCTACCAGGGAGTATGGCGCCGTCGAGGCCTCTAGGTTCGAGGTGGCGGGAACCCCCCGCCACTAAGAAAAGTGCAGGTCAGGGCCGGTTCGAGAGGACCGGCCTTCCTGTATCTCAATACGGCATCCCACGGTCCATCCCACAAACGCGGATATGGGGCATTTGTGGCTCTTCGGATTTGAGCGGGGGATTCGCCGCGTCCGGCTATCAATCGTGAAGTAGACGAGGGGGTCACGGTTGGTGGTCGGGTGAGCCAGTGGCTGACCGAAGGTGGGCATCGACGGCCGGCAGCTTCAACCGGTTTCTGCGCCAGAACGACTTGTCCAACTCCACCACGAGCAACAGTGTGAGCGCGATGGCGACCGTCCAGATCCAGGTGTAGGCGGGAACGGGCGCGATCTGGAGGAGATCCCGGGTGGGCGCCCAGTGCATGGCGGCGACGTGGACGGCTAGCGCGGCGAGGGTGCCGAGCGTGAGCAGGCGATTGCCTCGGATTCCGGTGCGCAAGAACGACCGGGCCTCGGATCGGCTGTTGAGGACCATGACGTTCTCGAACAGCACCAAGAGCAGCACGACTGCGTTGCGCGAGGCGTCGAGGCTCCATCCGACGTCGAGGAGTACTCGGTACGTGACGAAAGTAGCGACACCGATGAGCAACGCCGTCACCGTGATGCGCCTCAGCATCAATCGGTTGAAGACCCCCTCACTCGGTGGGCGCGGTGGGCGGTGCATCTCGTCTCCCTCCGGGGGCTCGAAGGCGAGGGCGACGCCCTGGATGCCGTTGGTCACCAGGTTCAGCCACAGGAGTTGGACGGCCGTGAGCGGGGCGTCCATACCGGTCGACAGAGCGAGCAGGAACAAGACGAGCTCGGCCGCCCCGGTCGACACGAGAAGACCGATCACCTTGCGAATGTTGGCGTACGCGACGCGACCCTCCTCGATTCCCGCGACGATCGAGGCAAGATCGTCGTCGGTGACGATGAGGTCCGAGGACTCTCGCGCCACGTCCGTTCCACTTCGACCCATGGCGATCCCGACGTGCGCCTGACGGAGCGCGGGGGCATCGTTGGCGCCGTCTCCGGTCACCGTGACCAGCTCGCCACGCCGGATGAGCGAGTTGAGGACGTCGAGCTTCTGAGCAGGTTCGACCCGGGCGAATACCGTCGCTCGCGCCACCAGGTCATCGAGTGCGTCCCGCGACGGACGGGGTCCACGGAGCTCTGCGCGACGCAAGTCGTGACCCGTCACCACCTGGCGCTCGTCCCGTGCGATCCCCAGTTGGCGGGCGACGGCCAGTGCTGTGGCGGGGTGGTCCCCGGTCACCATCACCACGCGCAGACCGGCGCCGTGGCACTCCGCGACGGCTCGGGCGGCGCCGGGACGCGGCGGGTCGAACAGGCCCACCAGCCCGAGGAGGACGAGGTCGTGCAGGGAGCCCTCTTCGAGTTGGTGGTGCAGGGCGACGGCAGTCGTCGGACGCTCCGCGAGGGCGATGACTCGTCGGCCCTCGGACGCGAGATGGAGCGCGTCGGCGTGCGCTCGCGCCGCATCCAGGGGCTCCTCACCGGAGTCTCCGGCCTGGAGGCTGCACATGCGCAGCACCGTCTCGACCGCGCCCTTCACGTACAGTTCGGTCCGCTCGCCCCTTGGGGTGGGGAACCGGTACAGGCTCGCGGCGTATCGCTGGTCCGATTCGAAGGGGATCTGGGCGACCAGCTCGGCTCCGGCGATCACCCCGGGCTGGGTGACGGCCAACTTGTGGGCGAACACGAGGAGACTCACGTCGACGGCGTCACCGTGGTGAGTCCAGGCGAGGTCCTCGTGCGCCAAGACCCCCTCGTTGCAGAGCACCCCAGCGGTCGCAAGGGCGACGACCTGCGCGCGGCGATCGAGGTCGGACGCGTCGAGGGGGGCGACCTCGCCAATCGGGACGACGCCCGCCCCGCGGACGCTCCAACGCGATCCTCCGGGCAGCACGACGTCGGTGGCCGTGAGCTCGTTGACCGTCAGGGTGCCGGTCTTGTCGGTCGCGATGGTCGTGCACGACCCAAGGGCCTCGACCGCTGCCATCTGGCGGATGATGACGTGGCGATCCGCCATGCGGCGCATCCCGACCGCCAGGGCGACCGTCAACGCGATGGGCAGGCCCTCGGGGATCGCTGAGACCACCAAGGCAATCGTCACGAGGGCCACGTCGGCCAGGGGCTTGCCGCGGACGACTTCGATGAGTGCGAATACCATCGCGATGCCCACCATCACCGTCGCGACCCGGTGGGTGAAGCGCCGCATCCGGATGAGCAGCGGCGGATCGTTCTCCTTGGGCGCGCTGATCTCGCTCGCCAGGGCTCCGAACTCGGTGGTGATACCGGTCGCGACCGCGACGCCTTGGGCGCGGCCCCGACTTACCAGCGTTCCCGCGTAGGCCATGTTCGTGCGCTCACCGAGTCCGGTGTCGGGCGCGAGGGTGACCTCCGCGTCCCTTCTAACCGGGAGCGACTCGCCCGTGAGGAGCGACTCGTCGACGTGCAGGTCATGACACTGGAGCAGGCGCAGGTCCGCAGGGACCCTTTCTCCCGAGGCGAGGAGGACGAGGTCACCTGGGGCAATCGTCGTTGCGGGGATCTCGGCCACGTCACCGTCTCGCACGACGCGGCCCTGGTCGTGGCGATCTGGCGCAGCGCGTGGGCGCTGCGCTCGGCCCGAGACTCCTGTGCGGTGCCGATCACGGCGTTGACCGCCACGATCACGCCGATGAAGGCCGCGTTGGACCACTCCCGCAAGGCCATCGACAGACCGGCCGCGACGAGCAGGATGTAGATGAAGGGGCTGGTGAGCTGGTGTACAAACGTTCGGACCACGCTCGGCGGCGGCGTCTCCGGCAGCGCGTTAGGCCCGCTCTCCGCGAGCCGGCGGCTGGCCTCCGCGTCACTGAGTCCACGGTGCGACCCTCCCAGGCGCGTGAGAACAAACTCGGGCGGCTCCGCGAACGCTTGCATCGGCCTCCAGCCGAGTCGCCCGGTCGGCGGGAATCAAGGGCCGATGGGCCCGGGTCACCGCACTGGCCTCTCCGGTTTAAGGTGGACCCAGCGTCCGCGCCGCTCGCGGGGCACTCCACGGGCAACACGGCGCGTGAGCCGCCCGGCCACCCCGGCCCGTCGGCGTCCCGCCGAGGTCCCCTTTGGTCCTGGCCTGCTTAGTGAGGTGTACCGCGAGCCGGACGAGCAAGGCCGTCCTCGCATCGCCATCGCGTAACCCGCCCCTCGGGCCAATCGTCGGCGAGGTCTCCCGACACCGTGAGCGGGCCCGTCGGGTCTTCTCGGCCGCCGCCGGCCCGCCCGACGCCGCGACGCCCGACGCACTGGTCGCTCTGTACGGGGGTTCGTGTCGACCGCTCACCTGGACCACGACCCTGAAGTCGTCCGCCACGCCGCCGCGCTGATCCCGACGGTGCTCGCTGTCGAGGGCGCCGCCCCCGCACCCCCGGCGCCCCGAGGGTGGGTCAAATCCTGAGGTGTACTCTCAGGAAAGGTGTAGGGAGTGGCTGGGGCCACCGTGTCCCGACCGCCCCTCGGGGGTGAGGAGGGTCGGCTTATGGGCGTGTACCAAGAGGCGTGGCGCAGGAGCATCGAGGACCCCGAGGGGTTCTGGGGAGAGGCCGCGAAGGCCATCCGCTGGGACCGCGAGCCGACGGTCGTCCTCGATCGCTCGTCGGCGCCCTTCTTCCGGTGGTTCCCCGACGGTCAGCTCAACACCTGCTTCAACGCGGTCGACCGCCACGTCGACGAGGGCCGTGGGGACCAGGCGGCCCTCATCTACGACAGCCCCGTGACCGGCACGATCGCGTCCCTCACCTTCAGCGAGCTGCGTGACCAGGTGGCGCGCTGCGCGGGCGCGCTGCGCGACCTGGGCGTCACCCGTGGTGACCGGGTCGTCATCTACATGCCGATGGTCCCCGAGGCGGTCGTCGCCATGCTGGCCAGCGCGCGCATCGGCGCGGTGCACTCGGTCGTCTTCGGAGGCTTCGCCGCCCACGAGCTCGCCCTACGCATCGAAGACGCCCAGCCCAAGGTCGTGGTCTCCGCGTCGTGCGGCATCGAGGTGAAGCGCGTCATCGAGTACAAGCCGCTCCTCGACGCGGCGATCGACGAGTCGAGCCACAAGCCCGCGCACTGCCTCATCGTCCAGCGCCCCCAGGCGGCGGCGAGCCTGCACGCTCCGCGCGACGTCGACTGGGCCGACGCGCTCTCGCGCGCCGTGCCGGCCGACTGCGTGCCGGTGGCGGCGACCGACCCCCTCTACATCCTCTACACCTCGGGAACGACCGGCCGGCCCAAGGGGGTGGTGCGGGACAACGGCGGCCACGCCGTGGCGCTGCGCTGGAGCATGGCCAACGTCTACGACACGCATCCGGGTGAGGTCTTCTGGGCGGCCTCGGACGTCGGCTGGGTGGTCGGCCACTCCTACATCGTCTACGCCCCCCTCCTCGCGGGCTGCACGACCGTCCTCTACGAGGGCAAGCCGGTGGGCACCCCCGACGCCGGGGCCTACTGGCGGGTCATCGCCCAGCACGGGGTCAAGACCCTCTTCACGGCCCCAACTGGTTTTCGCGCCGTCAAGCGCGAGGACCCCGAGGGGAAGCTGATCGCCGACTACGACCTCACCAGGTTCCGCTACCTCTTCCTCGCCGGCGAGCGCCTCGACCCGGAGACCTACAAGTGGGCGAGCGAGCACCTCGGGGATTTTTGCCTTTCCTTTCCCTTCACGTAACCGCACCAGACCACAGGCTTCGAGTTTATTCAGGGTGCGACTGACATTGGGTTCAGCACGATGCAATTGTCTGGCAAGGGCAGCAACAGACTCGGGATGCGTTTTATCGATCACAGCGAGCAATTCACGATTTTCAGCGGTCAACAAACGCAGCACGGCGCCGGCAGACTCATAAGAT
>NCBE01000010.1 GCA_002255565.1 Actinobacteria bacterium 21-73-9 | reverse complement strand
GCGAAGTCGGCGTTCTCGCTGAAGAACCCGTAGCCGGGGTGCACCGCGTCGGCCCCCGAGCGCTCGAGGACGCCGAGGATCGCCTCGGTGTTGAGGTAGCTCTCGGCCGCGCTCTGGCCACCCAGGGCGTAGGCCTCGTCGGCCAGGCGCACGTGCAGGGCGTTGCGGTCGAGCTCGGAGTAGACCGCGACGGTCTGGACTCCCAGCTCCCGGCAGGTGCGCATGACCCGCACGGCGATCTCACCGCGGTTGGCGATGAGGACTTTCTTCAGCACGCGGACCTCCCAGAGGACCCATCTTTTCTAGCACCGGACCCCGAAACCCTAATGTTCTCAGCGTGGCGGTGACGGTCTGGCGAATCGAGCGGCTCGGGTCGGTGGGCTCGACGAACACCCACCTGCGCGCCCAGGCCGAGGCCGGCGCACCCGAGGGCCGGGTGGTCGTCGCCGACTTCCAGAGCGCCGGACGGGGTCGGCACGACCGCGCGTGGGAGGCGCCGGAGCGCTCCTCGCTGTTGTGCTCGGTCCTCCTGCGCCCGACGCTCGAGGCCGGCCAGCGCCAGTGGGCCGTGGCGGCGGTCGCGCTCGCGGCGCGCGCGGCGCTGGTGCGCCTCTGCGGGCTCCGGGTCGGGCTGAAGTGGCCCAACGACCTCACGGTCGACGACGACAAGCTCGCCGGGGTGCTCGCCGAGTCGAGCGCCGACGGGGCCGTCGTCGTCGGGCTCGGGGTCAACCTCACCTACGACGGCCCCCCCGGGCGGCCGGCCACCAGCGTGCGCCGCGCGGCCGGGGTGACCCTCGAGCCCGAGGCACTGCTCGACATCGTGCTCGAGGAGCTCGAGCGACGCCGGCCGCTCCTCGACGACGCCGACGGCCGGGCCCGCCTGGCCGAGGAGTACCGGCGCGCGCTCGTCACCCTCGGCCGACGCGTCCGGGTCGAGGGCGGCGGGCGACGTCGTGCACGTGCGCCCGGCGGAGGGTTGAGCGGTGACGACCCGCGTGCTCGTCACCGGCGCCCACGGCCAGGTCGGCCGGGACCTGCTCGACCACCTGCGCGGCACCCTCCCGCCCGGGGGGGACCCCGCCTTCGAGCCCGACGCCACCCCGGTCGGGCCGGGGGAGTTCGAGGTGGTGGGGCTGACCCGCGCGGAGCTCGACGTGTCCGACCCCGCGTCGGTGGCGCGGGCCCTCTCGATGGCCCGGCCCGACGTGGTCGTGAACCTCGCGGCCTACACCGCGGTCGACCGGGCCGAGGACGACGCGGAGGCCTGCTACGCGGTGAACGAGACGGGCCCGGCCCTGCTGTCGTCCGCCTGCGCCGAGACGGGCGCCCACCTCGTGACGGTCTCGACCGACTACGTCTTCGACGGCACCAAGGGCGCGGCCTACCTCGAGGGGGACGCGCCCAACCCCCTCTCGGTCTACGGCGCCTCGAAGTGGGCCGGGGA
This sequence comes from Actinobacteria bacterium 21-73-9, assembly GCA_002255565.1. GTDB lineage: Bacteria > Actinomycetota > Acidimicrobiia > Acidimicrobiales > RAAP-2 > RAAP-2. The sequence goes on along the minus strand of NCBE01000010.1, from coordinate 20,763 downwards.
GCGTCGGTGCGCGCCGCGTGACACCGTCGTGCGGACCTCGTGGGTGATGGGCGTGCGCGGGCGCAGCGTCGTGCACGTGATGGCCGATCGGGCCCGCCGCGGAGAGCCGGTGCGCTTCGTCGACGATCAGCGGGGCACCGTCACCTCGGCGAGCGACCTCGCCCGGGTCCTCGTCACGATGGCGCGCGAGCGCCCGGGCGGGCTCTGGCACGTGGCCAACACCGGCGACGCCACCTGGTACGACGTCGCGGCGCACGTCGGGTCGCTCCTTGGGGCGGGCGAGGGTTTCGCCACCCCGATCGCCACGAGCGAGCTCGACCCGCCGCCGCGGGCGCCGCGCCCGGCGCGCAGCGATCTCGACACCACTCGCTTCGCCGCGCGCTGGCGGACGCTGCCGCCGTGGCGCGAGGCGGTGGCGCGCCTGCTCGTCGACCGGGTCTCGCCGTGACCTCGGTCGCGCGCGAGGTCGCGGCGGTCGTGGTCGACTACCACACGGGCGACCTGCTCGCGGGGTGCGTCGACTCCCTGGTCGCCAACGACGTCGAGTCGATCGTGGTGGTCGAGAACGGCGAGCCCGGCTCGGCCCCCCGGGACCTCGGGCACCCCGGCGTGCGCGTGCTGGAGGTGGAGGGCAACCTGGGCTACGGCCGGGGGGTGAACCGGGGCGCGGCCTTGGTCGCCGCGACGCCGTACCTGCTCGTGTCGAACCCCGACGTCGTCGTCCACGACGGCGCCGTCTCGGCCCTCGTCGACTTCCTCGAGACCCACCCCACGGTCGGCATCGTGGGACCCCAGATCGAGCGGCCCGACGGCTCGGTCTACCCCTCCGCGCGGGTCTTCCCCAACCCGTGGCTCGCGGTGGCCCACGCCCTGCTCGGTCCGTGGTGGCCGGCCAATCCCGCGACCCGGCGCTACCGCTCACCCCACCGCGACGGCTCGGCGGACTGGGTGTCGGGGGCTTTCTTCCTCGTGCGCCGGGCGGCCTTCGAGGAGGTCGGGGGGTTCGACGAGCGCTACTTCATGTTCGCCGAGGACATGGCGCTGTGTTGGTCCCTGCGCCGGGCCGGGTGGGGCGTCGCCACGACCCCCGACGCCGTCGTCACCCACGTCGAGGGCGCCGCGCGGGCCCGGGCGCCCCGGGCGATGCTCGTCGCCCACCACCGCAGCGCCCTGCGCTTCGAGGCCCAGACGGCGACCGGCCTGCGCCGGGCCCTGGTGCCCCTCGCCGCGCTCGTGCTCGGGCTGCGCCTCGTCGTCGTGCTGGCCCGGGGCCGGTCCGCGCCCGGGGCCTAGGATGGGGTGGGCTGCGCGTGGTCTGTGGTTGAAAGTCGAGGCCAGCCGCGGGCGAAACGACCCACGTAAGGCGTCTTGTCGACGCTGAGCATGGCGCGGTTTAGAGGTAAGTCCTGCCTCGTCCGGGGCACCGTGCCCCGGACGGGAGCCGGTGAAGAGTGCGGGAACGGCCCGGGAGAGCGCGAGCTGCCTGGACCGCGCACGGACACCGCCGCAGGCAGGTGTGGGGTCAAAGACCAGGTCAGCACGCGCAGCCCCTCGGATCGGGGCCCTCGACCGGTAGGGTGAGACGGTCATGAGTGTCCTGACCAAGATTCTGCGCGCCGGTGAGGGCAAGCGGGTCCGCGAGCTCGCGGGGCTCGTCGAGCCGATCAACGCGCTCTCCGAGGCGACGGCCGCCCTCAGCGACGCCGAGCTGCGGGCCAAGACCGACGAGTTCCGGGCCCGCCTGGCCGACGGCGAGACCCTGGACGACCTGTTGATCGAGGCGTTCGCCGTGGTGCGCGAGGCGGCGACTAGGGTGCTCGGCCAGCGCCACTACGACGTCCAGCTGATGGGCGGAATGGCCCTGCACTTCGGGTGGATCGCCGAGATGAAGACCGGCGAGGGCAAGACCCTCGTGTCCACGCTGCCCGTCTACCTGAACGCCCTCGCCGGCCAGGGCGTCCACGTGGTGACGGTGAACGACTACCTGGCCACCCGCGACGCCAACTGGATGGGCCAGCTCCACCGGTTCCTCGGGCTCACGGTTGGTCGCGTCGGGCCCGACATCCCCGACTTCGACGACAAGCGCGCCGCCTACCAGAGCGACGTCACCTACGGGACGAACACCGAGTTCGGCTTCGACTACCTGCGCGACAACATGGCCCGGCGCCGCGAGCACATGGTCCAGCGGGGCCACCACTACGCCATCGTCGACGAGGTCGACTCGATCCTCATCGACGAGGCCCGCACCCCGCTGATCATCTCGGGCCCCTCGAGCGACTCCTCGAAGCTCTACTACCAGTTCGCCTCGATCGTGCGCTCGCTCGTGCGCGACGCCGATTACGAGGTCGACGAGGAGAAGAAGACGGTCGTGCCCACCGAATCGGGTATCGAGAAGGTGGAGAAGGCGCTCGGGGTGTCGAACCTCTACGACGCGGTCGCCACCAACTACGTCCACCAGCTCGGCCAGGCGCTGCGCGCCAAGGAGCTCTTCCACCGCGACAAGGACTACCTGGTTGACGCCGGCGAGGTGAAGATCGTCGACGAGTTCACCGGGCGCACTCTCGAAGGTCGTCGCTGGAGCGACGGCCTCCACCAGGCGGTCGAGGCCAAAGAGCGCGTCCGCATCCAGGACGAGAACCACACCTGGGCGACGGTGACGCTCCAGAACTACTTCCGCCTCTACGAGAAGCTCGCCGGCATGACCGGCACCGCCGAGACCGAGGCCGCCGAGTTCGCCAACACCTACCAGCTCGCGGTCGTGCCCATCCCGACGAACCGGCCGTTGCGCCGGGCCGACCACCCGGACCTCATCTACAAGACCGAGGAGGGCCAGTTCAAGGCGATCGTCGAGGACGTGCGCGAGCGCTACGACGCGGGTCAGCCCGTCCTGCTCGGCACCGCCTCGGTCGAGAAGAGCGAGCTGCTCAGCCGGGAGCTCTCCAAGGCCGGGATCCCCCACGAGGTCCTCAACGCCAAGCAGCACTTCCGCGAGGCCGAGATCGTCGCCCAGGCCGGGCGCAAGCACGCGGTGACCGTCGCGACCAACATGGCCGGCCGCGGCGTCGACATCATCCTCGGGGGCAACGCCGAGGGCCTGGCCGCCCGCGACGCGGTGGGCCAGGGCCACCGGCCCGGCTCGCCCGAGTACGACGCCGCGTTCCGCGAGGCCTTCGCCAAGTGGAGCCCCGTCTGCGACGCCGAGGGCGACGAGGTCCGCGAGCACGGCGGGCTGTACGTGCTCGGGACCGAGCGCCACGAGTCGCGCCGCATCGACAACCAGCTGCGCGGTCGCTCCGGGCGCCAGGGCGACCCGGGCGAGACCCGGTTCTGCCTCTCGCTCGAGGACGAGCTGATGCGGATCTTCGCGACCGGGGCCGTCTCGTGGGTGATGGATCGCACGATGCCCGAGGACGAGGCGATCGAGGCGAAGATGGTCACCCGCGCGATCGAGCGGGCCCAGACGACCGTCGAGGCCCGCAACGCCGAGATGCGCAAGGACGTCCTCAAGTACGACGAGGTGATGAACGAGCAGCGCAAGGTGATCTACGAGCGGCGCCAGCAGATCATCGACGGCGAGGACATCCACGACCAGACGCTCACCATGATCGAAGACACGCTGCGCGAGGTCGTCGACTCCCACATCGGGGGCCGCTTCGTCGAGGAGTGGGACCGCCACGCCCTCTTGCACGACCTGCAGACCTACTACCCGACCCGCATCGACGACGCCCTCCTCGCCCAGTACAGCGACCCCGAGGCGGTCTCAGACCTCGTCGCCGGCGACGCGCTCGAGCTCTACGAGAAGAAGTGCGAGACCTTCGAGGGGGGCCTGGAGATGGCCCGCGAGATCGAGCGCGACGTCATGCTTCAGATCATCGACCAGCGGTGGCGCGACCACCTTTCGGACATGGACTATCTGCGCGACGGCATCCACCTGCGCCAGGTCGCCCAGCAGGACCCGCTCACGGCGTGGCAGAAGGAGGGCTACGTGATGTTCGAGCAGCTGCTCAAGAGCATCGACTCGGACTACGTGCGCTTCATCTCCCACGTCGAGGTGGTGGCCGAGCCCGCCGTCGACGAGGCGGTGGACGAGGGGCTCGTGGGGGCCCTGACCAACGCGAGCGCGGTCGCCCCCGGCGCGACCGAGCTGCCGGACCACCGCTCGGTCGACGCGAGCGACGAGCGCCCCCGGATCGGGCGCAACGACCCGTGCTGGTGCGGGTCGGGTCGCAAGTTCAAGCAGTGCCATGGCCGACGCTAGGGCGGAGGAGCTCCGACAGGCCGACGCCGTCCTGGCCGACCTGCGCCGGCGCTGGGCGGCGGCGCGTGACTACCTCAAGGTCGACGCCTCCCGGGCCCGGCGCGACGAGCTGAGTTCGCTGGCGGCCGACCCCCGACTCTGGGACGACCAGGACCACGCCCGCCAGGTCACGACCGAGCTGGGTCGGCTCACCAACGACCTCGAGGTGTTCGACGACCTCGGGCGCCGCCTCGATGACGCCGAGGTCCTCTCGGGCCTGATCGAGGAGTCCCTCGAGGGCGGGGAGGCCGACGAGTCCCTGGGCGACGAGCTCTCGTCCAGCGTCGGGTCGCTCGAGGCGGACGTCTCGGCGCTCGAGACCCGGAGCCTCCTGAGCGGACCCTACGACGAGAACGACGCCATCGTCGACCTCCACGCCGGGGCCGGGGGCACCGACGCCCAGGACTGGACCGAGATGCTGGTGCGGATGTACTCGCGCTGGGCCGAGCGCCACGGCTACGCGGTCGAGGTCGACGAGGCCACCGAGGGCCAAGAGGCGGGGCTGCTGTCGGCGACCTTCATCGTCAAGGGCCGCTTCGCCTACGGCTGGCTCTCGGCCGAGCGGGGCGTGCACCGGCTCGTGCGCATGAGCCCCTTCGACGCCCAGGCCCGGCGCCAGACGAGCTTCGCCAGCCTCGACGTGACGCCGCTGCTCGACGACGACGCCTCCGAGGTCGAGGTCGACGAGAAGGACCTGCGCGTGGACACCTACCGCTCCTCGGGCGCGGGCGGCCAGCACGTCAACAAGACCGACTCGGCGATCCGGATCACCCACCTGCCCACCGGGATCGTCGTCAGCTGCCAGAACGAGCGCTCCCAGCACCAGAACCGCGCGCGGGCCATGCAGATCCTCGAGGCCAAGCTCGCCGAGCGATCCCGCGCCGAGCGTCAGGCCCAGCTCGACGCCCTTTCGGGCCAGCGCGCCGACAACGCGTGGGGCAGCCAGATCCGCAGCTACGTCCTGGCGCCCTACCAGCTCGTGAAGGACCACCGCACCGACCACGAGACCGGCAACGTCGAGGCCGTGCTGCAGGGAGACCTCGACGGCTTCATGGAGGCTGAGCTGCGCCGCCAGCGCGCGGCCGGATAAGAATCGGTGATTCCCCTGGTGAGGACGGATGTGTGGTCCCAGTGCGCGGAGACCTCCCAGTAGAATGAGCGTGGACGCCCCACCGTCGCGTCGAGAGTCGGAGCCCCAGACGTGATTCGTTTTGAGAACGTGTCAAAGACCTACAAGAACGGCACGCCCGCGCTGCGCAACGTGACCCTGGACATCGAGAAGGGGGAGTTCATCTTCCTCGTCGGTGCCTCCGGCTCGGGCAAGACGACGTTCCTGCGCCTCTTGCTGCGCGAGGAGACCCCCGACGCCGGGCGGATCCTCGAGGCGGGACGGGACATCGGCGAGCTGCCCAAGTGGCGCGTCCCCTACCTGCGGCGCAACATCGGCTGCGTCTTCCAGGACTTCCGTCTGCTGCCCAACAAGTCCGTCTTCGAGAACGTCGCCTTCGCCCTGGAGGTGATCGGTCGCCCCCGCTCGACCGTCGAGTCCCAGGTGCCCCAGATCCTCGAGCTGGTGGGGCTCACCGACAAGTCGAAGAACCTGCCCCACGAGCTCTCCGGCGGCGAGCAGCAGCGAGTCGCGGTGGCCCGGGCCTTCGTGAACCGTCCGCTCATCCTGCTCGCCGACGAGCCCACCGGCAACCTGGACCCGGCGAACTCCGAGTCGATCATGGCCCTGCTCGAGCGGATCAACCGCACGGGCACGACGGTCGTCATGGCGACCCACGACAAGGCCCTGGTCGACCGGATGCGCCGGCGCGTCGTGGAGCTCGACCGGGGCGAGATCGTGCGCGACCAGGTCCGCGGCGTCTACGGCATCGACGAGGGGGTCGCGATCTGATGCGCGTCTACCTGCGCTACGCCTTCAAAGAGACCTTCACCAACCTCTGGCGCAACCGGATGATGACGGTGGCGGCCGTCTTGACCGTGGCCGTCTCACTCTCCCTAGTGGGCTCGGCCCTGCTGCTCAAGCAGTCGGCGGCCCAGGCGTCGGCGCAGTGGCAGCAGGGGACCCGGGTGACGGTCTGGATGCAGCCGAACGCCTCGTCGAGCGAGATCGACTCGGTGAAGACCCAGCTCGCCAGCATGCCGATCGTCAAGGACTGCCAGTACTTCACCCAGGCCCAGGACTACCAGCAGGCCAAGACCCTCCTGCCGGCCGACGAGTGGTCGGTCCTCACGCCCTCGGCGACGCCCTCGTCGTTCCGCTGCATCCCCACGGTCCCCACGGACGCCTTCACGGTCCAGTCCACCTTCACCAATCAGCCGGGCGTCTACCAGGTCACCGCGCCCGAGCAGCAGATCCGCCAGATGAACCACGCCATCCGCATCCTCCAGATCGTCTTTCTGGCGCTGGCCGCGGTGCTGCTGCTCTCGGCCACGGTGCTCATCCTCAACACGATTCGGATGGCCATCTTCTCGCGTCGGCGCGAGGTCTCGGTGATGAAGCTCGTGGGCGCGACCAACTGGTTCATTCGCGTGCCCTTCATCACCGAAGGGTTCATCGAGGGGCTGCTGGGCTCGGCCGTGGCGATCCTGGCGGTCACCGCGCTGCACACCTGGTACCCGCTGCACAACGAGTTCGCCCTCAACACCTCCGCGCTCCTCGGGACCAACACGGTGGTTCTCGTCGTGGGCGTCGTGATCGGCTCGGTCGGCTCGTCGATCGCCATCCGCCGCTTCCTCGACGTCTAGGCGGCGCGCCGCGCCCGACGGGCGCGGGCCCGGGCTACTCTCGCGCGCCGTCCTCGAAGTCGAGCGAGAGGGAGTTCACGCAGTAGCGCAGGCCCGTCGGGGTCGGGCCGTCGGGGAAGACGTGGCCCAGGTGGCCACCGCAGCGCGCGCAGAGGATCTCGGTGCGCTCACGAAAGAGCGAGTGGTCGGGGCGCTCGACGACCGTGCCCGGCTCGCAGGCGTCGAAGCTCGGCCAGCCGCAGCCCGAGTCGAACTTCTGCTCGGTGCGAAAGAGCACCTGGCCGCACCCGGCGCAGGTGAAGACCCCGTCGCGGTCGACGTGCAGGAGCGATCCGGAGAAGGGGGCCTCGGTCGCCGCCTGGCGCAGGACCGCGTAGCGATCGGGGTCGAGGGTGCGTCGCCACTCCTCGTCGGTCTTGTCGATCTCGTAGCTCACGGCGCCACCCTACCGGCGGGCGCCGACGCGACGCCCTAGACGAAGCGGGCGCGGGGCGCCTCGGGCGCCGCGGGGGCGAACTCGGGCTCGTCGCGCAGCAGCCGGGTGAAGGCGCCGGCGAGGCCCTCGGAGTCGAGCCCGATCTCGGCCAGCAGGCGGTCGGGCCGATCGTGGGTGAGAAAGACCCGGGGCACGCCGAGGATCCGCGTGGTGGGGAAGGGGCGGGCGAGCTCCTGGGCCCGGCTGCGCACCGCCGAGACGATCAAGGTGCCGGCCCCGCCGTGGCGGGTGCCGTCCTCGACGGTGATGATGCGCGCGTGGGAGACGGCGTCGTCGATCATCGCCGGATCCGGGGGGAGGACCCGCACGTCGTAGAGGGTGACGCGCTCGGCGTCCTCGCCCATCAGCTCGAGCGCGGTGTAGGCGGCCGGGGCCATCTTGCCCAGCGCCAGGACGCAGAGCGACCCGTCGCCCGAGCGGACCCGGCGCGCCGAGAGGCCCTCGCCGACGGCCCCGTCGAAGGGGCGGGGCATGGTCTTGGGGTAGCGGATCGCCGCCGGGGCCGAGAGCGACAGCGCGGTGCGCAGCATCACCTCGACCTCGGCCGCCGAGGACGGCGCGAAGACCGTCATGTTGGGGATCGACAGGCACAGGGCGATGTCGAGCAGTCCGTGGTGGCTGGGACCGTCGTCCCCGGTGATCCCCGAGCGGTCGAAGACAAAGACCACCGGCAGGTCCAGGAGGCCCACGTCGAGGTGGGCCTGGTCGAAGGCCCGGGAGAAGAACGTCGAGTAGACCGCGACGACGGGCCTGAGCCCGCCCATGGCCATGCCGGCCGCGGCGGTGACCATGTGCTGCTCGGCGATCCCGACGTCGAAGAAGCGCTCGGGGTACTTCGTCTCGAAGTCCAGCAGTCCCGTCGGACCGGCCATGGCGGCGGTGAGCGCGACCACCCGGTCGTCCTCGGCCGCCGCGGCGAGGAGCGCCTCGGAGAAGGCCTGGCTGAACGACTGCTGGGCCACGAGGTCGTCGTCGGCGCGGGGGGAGAGCTTGTAGTCGTGCATCCGCAGGTCGTCGCTCACGGCCGGGCCGTAGCCCCGGCCCTTTTGGGTGAGGACGTGGACGACGATGGGCCCGTCCCACTGGGACGCGCTCGTGAGGGCGTGCTCGAGGGCCTCGACGTTGTGGCCGTCGATCGGCCCGACGTAGCGCACGCCGAGGGTCTCGAAGAACGTGTGGGGCGTCACCATCTCGCGCACGGCCGTCGTGACGCTGTCGATGCCGCGGTAGGCGGCCTTGCCCACGCGGGGCAGACGCGGCACGAGCCGGCGCACGCCGCTGCGCACGCTGAGGTAGGTGCGGTTGAGGCGCAGTGCCGTCAGCGACTCCGAGAGCTTCGAGACGGTCGGGGCGTAGCTGCGGCCGTTGTCGTTGAGGACGATGACGACCCGCTGGTTGGAGTGGCCCAGGTTGTTGAGGGCCTCGTAGGCCATTCCCCCGGTGAGCGAGCCGTCGCCGACGACGGCCACGACGTGGCGCTTGCCGCCGCGCCCGGCCAGCTCGCGGCGTCGCTCGAGGGCCACCGACAGGCCGTGGGCGTACGAGAGCGCGGTCGAGGCGTGCGACGACTCGATCCAGTCGTGCTGGCTCTCGGAGCGGTTCGGGTAGCCCGAGAGCCCCCCGCGCTGTCGCAGCGACTTGAACCCGTAGCGTCGCCCGGTCAGGAGCTTGTGGACGTAGGCCTGGTGGCCGGTGTCCCAGAGGAGCACGTCCTGGGGCGACTCGAAGACGCGGTGCAGGGCGAGGGTGAGCTCCACGACCCCGAGGTTCGACCCGAGGTGGCCACCGGTCCGGGTGACCGAGGCGATGATGAAGTCGCGGATCTCGCGACTCAGCTGATCGAGCTGCTCATAGGAGAGCGCCCGCAGGTCAGCCGGGCTCTCGATGGAGGGCAGGATCATCGACGTCCAGCCTACCGGTGGGTAGGGCGGGGTGGAGGGGTCAGTCGGCGGACGACGCGCCCGCCGCGGGGGCGGCGGCCGGTGCCGTGGCGGGTGCGGGCTTGGCGGCCGGGCTCGGCGCCGGTGTGCTCGACGACGACCCGGACGGGCGGCTGTCGGTCTTGTAGAACCCGCCGCCCTTAAAGACGATCCCGACCGAGGAGAAGACCCGGCGCAGCGGGCCCCCGCAGCGCGGGCACTCGGTCAGGGGGGCGTCACTGAAGCGCTGGACGGCCTCGTGGCGCTCGTGGCAGCTCTGGCACTCGTACTCGTAGGTGGGCATGGGACCTCTGGTCACGACGACCCGAGCAGTGTACCGGTCACGGGCGGGGAATCGGCCGTGGGTAGCATGGCGCGGTGGACGACTTCCGTCAGCTGCGCCGGCCCGGCGGGGGCGGGGCCTTCGGGCGCGAGATCGGTCCGAGCGAGGTCAGCGCGCGGCGCGCCCTGGCCCGGTGCCGGGTGACCATGCTGCCCTCCACGACCGAGGCCGTGGCCGCCAACACCCTCAACAAGGGGGACGTCCTGGCCACCGCACGCGTCGCGGGGATCCAGGCGGCCAAGCACGCGGCCACGCTTCTGCCCATGGCCCACCCGGTCCTCGTCGGGAACGTCCACGTGAACTTCACCATCGCCGACTCCCACATCGACGTCGAGGCGGCGGTCGACACCATCGACCGCACGGGGGTGGAGATGGAGGCCCTGACGGCCGCCACGGTGGCCGCACTGACCATCTACGACATGTGCAAGTCGACGGATCGGACCATGACCATCGAGCAGGTCGCGCTGTGGGAGAAGTCCGGGGGCCGTTCGGGCACGTGGCGCCGCGACGAGCTCGGCGACGGGGCCAACGGCGCCTAGCCCGCCGACGACCCCGGGCGAGTACCCTCCATCCGTGGCCGCCAAGGAGACCGCCATCCGCGCGGGCGTGGAACAGAGTCGCGAGAGGCTGGTCGCGCTCGTCCTGTTGCTCCAGCGGGCCTGGCAGAAGGGTCCGCTCACCCAGGAGCAGATCGTCCGGGAGCTGACCGTCGACGAGTTCCCGTCTTCGGCGAAGGGACCGCGCAAGGTGCGGGCCTACGAGGGCAGTGACGTCGCGGTACGCCAGAAGTTCGAGCGTGACAAGGCCCGGATCCGTGAACTCGGGTTCGAGATCGAGACGGTGACCATGCCCGACGGGTCGGTCGGCTACCGGATCGACCCGTCGAGCGCCTACGCCCCGGCGATCGCCTTCACCCCCGACGAGGAACGGGTCGTGCGCCTCGCCCTCGCCCTGTGCGGGGTCGGGCGCCGCGGGGTCTTCTCGCTCTTCAGCGACGGCCCGACGCCCGACGGCGGCCGCGAGGCGTCGCCCCACCTCACGCCGATCCTGCGCGCGCTCCACCTTCACCGGGCCCTCGCCTTCGACTATCTCTCCTCGTCCAACAAGACCCGGCGGGTCGAGCCACTCGTGCTCGACGTGATCCGCGGTGTGGGCTACCTCGTCGCCCGGGTCCAGGACTCGACCGAGATCAAGGGCTACCGACTCAACCGCATCACCTCGATGCCGGTCGTGCTCGGCGACGCCTTCAGTGTCGACGAGGAGACGCTGGCCCTCGCGCGCGCCTGGCGACCCGAGTTCGCGCGCGCCCCCAAGCCGCTGCGGGTGGTCGTGGCCACCAACGAGGCCTACGCCGAGCTGCTGGCCCGCCAGTACCCGCCGGCCGAACTGGACCGCCACGACGACGGGATGGTCGAGGTGGTCCTCGACTTCGACGGACCGCGCAGTGCCCTGCGCTTCGTCCTCGAGGGGGCCGACCGGGTCCGTCTGCGCTCGCCCAAGTCCCTCCGCACCGAGCTCGCGCGGTGGCTCGACGGGGTCAACCGCGCGCCCGTCCCCGCGATCGACCCCGGGCGCTTCGACGCCGGCGCGAGCCACGACGTCCTCGGCCAGACCCTCCAGCTGCTTCACGCGGTCTACGCGAGCGAGGACGGCCTGCACGTCTCGGAGCTGGCGGAGCGCTTCGGGCTCGCCCCGATCCACGTGCGGCTCATCATGGACCGCCTCGTCACCATGGAGCCACTCGTCGACACCACCGACGGCACCGACACCTTCCCCGCGCACGTCATCAAGGAGTGCGACGACTGGGACGACGAGGAGAACGACGACTCCCTCTACCGTGCCGACTTCTCCGACCTCCCCCACGGGGTGCCCGAGCCCTCCCCGCTCATGTGGCGCGACCTCTACGAGCTCAACATCGCGCTGCGCGAGGCGGTGCGGATCTACGACGAGCCGTCGGTCCACTCGGCCATCGCCAAGATCGAGGCCACCGTCGCCGCGCCGGTCCAGGTCGAGTCGGCGACCGAGAGGCTGCTCGGGGACGTCGAACGGGCCGTGGAGGCCCACGCCCAGATCAAGGTCGAGTATCTGAGCGCCTCGTCCGGGGAGGCGTCGGTGCGGGCGATCGAGCCCCGCGAGATCCGGGTCCTCAACGGCCACGCGTACGTCCGGGCGTACTGCACGACCCGTGAGGGCTGGCGGACCTTTCGGGTCGACCGCATCAACGCGATCCTCGCCACCTCGCCGGTCACGGCCTCGCGCCCGGACGACCCCGTGGCGAACTGGCTGACCCAGGTCGGCGAGGAGGGCCACCAGGTGGTCGTGGTCGTCGAGGCCGGGCAGCGTTGGCTGTTCGAGCCTCTCCCCGGAGCCCGGTGGCTGGCCCTGGAGGACGGGCGCCACGCGGTGACCTTCCGGGTGGGCGACCCCGCGACCCTGGACCGGCTCATGGTGCAGGCCGGCCCCGGCGCGGCCGCCGCCTCGCCCGAGCTGGCCGACGCGGGCCGGGACCTCGCCCGGCGAATCGCCGCGACCCTGTAGCCGACCGTTGGGCCCCGGAGGGCCCCATGATCCGAGTCCTGGCGCGGCGCAGCCCCGACGTCACCTACTTCACCCGGGACCCGGCGCGTGAGCTCGACGGAGTGCGCGAGGGCGGACCCGGCTGGTGGATCCGGGGAGGGGGCGATCCGACGGACCCCACGTGCGTGGCGGGCGTGCTCGCGAGCACGGCGCGGGCCAGGACCGTCGGCTACGACCTCGTGGTCGCCGCGCCCCGGGCCGTGTCGGTGCTGGTCGCCCTCGACGAGGGGAGGGGGAACGGCGTGGTCGCCGCGCACCGAGCCGCGGTGGGCGCCGCGATCGCCTACCTCGAGGACCGCGCGGTCGTGGTGCGCGAGCGTGGCGGGGGCGAGACGCGCACGCGCGCCGCCCGGTGGTCGTCGGTGATCTCCTTCACCCACGGGGTCAACCGTCATGCCGAGCCCCACCTGCACGACCACGTTCTCGTGGGCGCCCGGCCCGAGGGCGCCGACGTCGTGCTCGACGCGCGGGCCCTCGTCGCCCACGCGAGCGCGGCCGACGCTCTCTACCGCGCGACCCTGCGCTACGAGGTGGCGCGGCGCGCGGGCGTCGAGGTGTGGCGCTCCTTCGCGGGCGTCGAACACGTTACCGGGCTCGACGAGGGGTACCGCGCGCTGTGGCCCGGGCGTCACGCCCAGCGCGGGGAGAAGGTCCACTGGGAGCGGCGCGACATCGTCGACCTCTGGCGGGCTGATCGTCGCCGGGTCATCCCGGTCGGGGTTCGACCGGCACCGACGCGACATCGCGGCACCCTCGATGAGCATCGCTTCGCGGGCGCCTTCGAGGGGCGCCTCGAAGTGGCCCGCCGCCACGTCGCGGCGGCGTGGGCCGACGCCGCGGTGTTCGGGCAGTGCGCGAGCGACGTGCTCAGCTCGGTCGACGCCCTCTACCCCGAGCTGCGTCACGGCCGGGGCGTCCACGAGGCGACCGTCGGCGTGCCGCGGGCCCGGATGCTCGAGCGGGTGCTCGAGCGTGGCGCGCGGCCCCTCGAGCCGACGGCGCTCGGCGCGTGGTCTCAGCGCTCGAGGTCCCTCGAGAGGGCTCGCGAGCGCTCGTGGTGACGCGTGAGGAGGGGGTCGGCGTAGTAGGGAGTCAGGGCGACCCAGCGCAGGTCGTTCGTCGCCGAGAGCGCGAGGGCGTGGCCCGGGCGCCCGCGCGCGACGTCGCTCGCGGTGACCCGCGTGCGCTCGACCCACCCACTGCTGAGGCTGCGGGCCCGGCCCCGGTGGTCGCGGTGGACCGTGGGGCTCGCCACGAACTCCCGTCCCCCGAGCCGCTCGACGGCCTCGAGGGTCGAGCGGTCGGCGATGCCCGGGAAGACCAGGGTCGAGGGGAAGAGGGAGAGGAGGCCGTCGGCGCCCGCGCCCCACCGGGCGCGGGCCTGGCTGAGGTCCTGGAGGCAGGCCAGGGTCACGACTCCCTGCCCGCCGCCCTCCGAGACGATCGAGGTGAGTCGCGGGAGGGGCGCGACGTTCGCCAGCTCGTCGAGGGCGAGCAGGAGCCGGCCGCCGTCGCGGTGGCGCTCGTAGGTGGCGTGGACGATCTCGTCGATGAGGCCCACCACTAGGGGCGTGGCCACGGCCTGGTGGCGACTGGGCGAGACCACGTGGAGGTGGTGGCCCCCGGCGAGGAACGCGTCGAGGTCGACGAGCGGCTCGAGCGACGCGGCTCGGGCGGCGTCGGTGCGAAGACCGGCGAACAGACCGGCGGCCGTGGACCAGATGCTGGAGCGCTCGCGCTCCTCGGTCGCGAGCACGCCGCGCAGCGTGGCGACCGAGGCGTGGTGGTCACCGTGGTGGGCGACGAGGACGTCGCCGAGGTCGTCGACCCGACGCTCGTCGACACGGGTGGCGAGCTGTCCGAGCGGCTCGCCATGCAGCGCGGCGGCGTGCAGGAGAGGAGCGAGGAGCGCTCCGGCCCGCTCGCTCCAGTGGTCCTCGGCGCGCTCGACGTTGCGCCTCGAGACGTCGAGCAGTGTGCGCGCGACGAGGACCGCACCGTCCCAGCGCTGGGCCTGGCGCAGCGGCGTGTAGCCGACACGCGTGACGCCCTCGGGCGTGGCGACGGTCCCCGAGGGATCGAAGAGGAGTGTCGCGACGTCACGACGCGTGCGGGCCATCGTCGTCACCACGTCGTCCTTCGTCGACGTGACCACGCACGCGTCGCTAGTCATCAGGAGATTCGGGATGATGATCGAGCTCGTCTTGCCGCTGCGTGTGGGACCGAGCACGAGCGTCGATCGCTGTGCACCACTCGTCGCGACGCCTCGCGTACCGCGCCCGAGGTAGACGCCGTCGGAATCGACCACGCACCCATCGGTCGGAAAGTGGTGCGAAATGCTTGACACGCCCTCGCGCACCGAGTGAACTTTTGATTGTCCTTTGGCGGAGGGGGCCGAAAGGCGCGAGTTGTCTTCGACGACGCGCGTCGCTCCTGCGCCACGGGGCCGTGCACTGCGGGCAGTCGCGGTACGGCCGAGAGGCCGGACCGCACATGTGCGAGTTCACGCCAATCAAGGCGGTACCCGACGTGTCATCACAATGGTGACCGGTGGTCCCAAGTTGATTCAACGTTGAGTCCCAAGGAGGGAAAGTGGCACCTGCCGCGAAGAAGAAGGCTGTGGCTAAGAAGGCCCCGGCCAAGAAGGCTGCGGCCAAGCGCCCGGCCAAGAAGGCTGCGGCCAAGCGCCCGGCCAAGAAGGCTGCGGCCAAGCGCCCGGCCAAGAGGGCTGCGGCCAAGCGCCCGGCCAAGAAGGCTGCGGCCAAGTAGTCACAGACTCTCGCCGAGAGAGTGGCACTGGAGGGGGCCCCGGGGCCCCCTCCAGTGCCGTTTAGGGGACGAGGCGCTCGAGGTCGTTTGGCTCGTCGACGTCGAAGCGCCACGGGCTGTCGGTGACGGTCCGCCACGGGAGCTCCAGACGGGCGGCCTCGAGCTCGTGGAGCGTGCGCGAACTCGGGCCGAACGAGAACCGGAAGCCCACGCCGGTCGGGACGGCGAGCACGGTGGTGCCCGTCCCCCGATGGTCGGCGACGACGGTGACGCCCACGTCGGGGCAGAAGTCGCCGAGCCCCGCGGGATCCGCGAGGTCACCGTGAGCGACGACCGCCACGTCGGTCGCGTCCCCGAGCTCTCGGTACGCCGCCTCGACGGCGGCGTTGAGCCCCGGGGGCGCGAGCACCACCGCCGCTCCGAGGCCACGCGCCCACCGGGCGACGCCGACGTCGTCGGTCGCCACCACGGTGTCCCGGGGGCGCGCCGCCAGCACGACCGCGCGCGCGAGCTCTTCGACGAGCCGGTCGACGTCGAGCCCCGGCACGGCGCGCAGGCGCGACTTGGCGCGCGCGAACGACCGCAGGGGCACGATGAGTCCCACGTCGCTCACGACGATGCATGCTACGGGTCGACGCCCCTTGTACCGTGGGCGCCGTGGCGGCTCCCGTGGACCTGATGGCGCGCGAGCGGGAACTTCTCGCCGTGGGTCGGGCCGTGGTCGGGGTGGACGAGGTCGGACGCGGCGCCCTCGCGGGTCCGCTCTGCGTGGGCGCGGTGCTGCTCGAGCGCGGGGCGGACCCCCCGCGGGGGCTGACCGACTCCAAGCGGCTCACCCCCGAGCGCCGTCGCGCCCTGGTGGAGCCGCTGCTCGAGTGGGCCGCCGCCTGGAGCCTGGGCTCGGCCAGCGCCGAGGAGGTCGACGCGTGGGGCGTGACGACCGCTCTCGCCGTGGCGGCCGGGCGGGCCGTCGACGGGCTCGCGACGTGCCCGACCCACGCCCTCGTCGACGGGCCGTGGAACCTCCTGCGGACGCCCCGGGACGTCCCGCTCGCAACGCCCCTCCCACCCACGTCGCGGGCCGAGGGGGTCCCCGTGACCCCGGTCGTCAAGGGCGACCTCCACTGCGCCTCGATCGCGGCGGCCTCGGTGCTCGCCAAGGTGGCGCGCGACGACCTCATGGTCGCCCTGGCCGCCGACTGGCCCGACTACGGGTGGGCGCACAACAAGGGCTACGGGACGCCCGACCACCTGGCGGCCCTCCGGCGCCTGGGCCCGACGCCCCACCACCGGGTCTCCTGGCGCCTGCCGGGACCGGTCGGGCGGGCCCCGGCCGGGGCCGTCTGACTAGGGGCGTCGGGTCGAAAACGGTAGGATTGAGCGGTTATGGCCCCACTGCTCTCGGTCGAGAACCTCAAGGTCCAGTTCGCCTCCCGCGCCACCCTCGCCACCGCCGTCGACGACTTCACCTTCCGCATCGAGCCCGGTGAGTGCGTCGGCCTCGTGGGCGAGTCCGGCTGCGGCAAGACGACGACGGGCCTGTCGATCATGCGCCTCCTGCCCCCCAACGGCCACATCGCCGGGGGGCGCATCCTGCTCGACGACGTCGACCTCGCCTCGCTCGACGACAAGGAGATGCGCCACCACCGGGGCAAGTCGGTGGCGCTCATCCCCCAGGACCCCATGAGCTCGCTCAACCCGACCACCAAGATCGGCAAGCAGATCGGCGAGGGTCTCCAGATTCACGAGGGAGCCTCGGTCGAAGAGGCGCGCAAGCGCGCCCTCGAGGTCCTCGAGATGGTCGAGATGCCCCGGCCGGCCGAGCGCCTGGACCAGTACCCGTTCGAGCTCTCGGGCGGGCTGCGCCAGCGCGTGATCATCGCGATGGGCCTCGTGTGTCGGCCGAAGCTCCTGATCGCCGACGAGCCGACGACGGCGCTCGACGTCACCATCCAGGCCCAGATCCTCGACCTGATCGACAACCTGCGCTCCGAGCTCAACATGGGCGTGCTGCTCATCACCCACGACATGGGCGTCATCGCCGGCCGGGCCGACCGGGTGGTCGTCATGTACGGCGGCAAGAAGGCCGAGCAGGCCGAGACCAACGAGCTCTTCCACCGCATGCGCCACCCCTACGCCCAGGCGCTGCTGGCCTCGATGCCCAACCTGGAGCTCGCCTCCAAGCACCGGCTCGACTCGATCGCCGGCCTCCCGCCGGACCTCTCCAAGGAGATCATCGCCTGTCGCTTCGCGCCGCGCTGCGCCTACGCCACGGACCAGTGCCGCGCCCAGGATCCTCCGCTTTCGGTCGAGGGCGACCACGAGTTCGCCTGCTTTCACCCCGTGAACGGTCCCGTGCCGGTCGAGGTCCACGCGGCCGAGACGACGATTCGGAGCACGGAGCGCCCCGAGATCTTGCGCATCGAGGGGCTGGTGAAGGAGTTCCCGATCAAGGCGGGACTCGTCCGCCACAAGGTCGGGGCCATCCACGCCGTCTCGGACGTCACCTTCTCGATCCGCGCCGGCGAGACCTTCGGCCTGGTCGGCGAGTCGGGTTGTGGCAAGACGACCATCGGGCGCATGGTGGTCGGCCTGGAGCACCCCACGGCGGGTGAGATCTACTTCGACGGCGGCCTCATCTCCTCGCGGCGCCACAAGCCCACCCGGGCCCAGCGGCGCGACCGCCAGATGATGTTCCAGGACCCCTACTCGTCGCTCAATCCCCGCATGACGGTGGGGGACATCCTGGCCGAGCCCCTGCGCATCCAACGACAGGGCACCCGGGCCGAGCAGCGGGCCCGCGTCGAGGACCTCCTGCGCGTGGTGGGCCTGGAGCGCATGGCGGCGGACCGCTACCCCCACGAGTTCTCGGGGGGCCAGCGCCAGCGCATCGGCCTGGCGCGTGCCCTCGCGCTCAACCCTCGCCTGATCGTGGCCGACGAGCCCGTCTCGGCCCTCGACGTCTCGATCCAGGCCCAGATCCTGAACCTGATGAAGGACCTCCAGAGGGAGCACAGCCTCACCTACGTCTTTGTCAGCCACGACCTCGCGGTCGTGTACTACATGGCCGACACGATCGGCGTGATGTACCTCGGCAAGATCGTCGAGATCGGCGACGCCGAGTCGGTCTTTCGCACCCCGGCCCACCCCTACACCCAGGGGCTCCTCGACGCGGTGCCCGTGCCCGAGCCCGAGGCCGCCCGCAGTCGCCGGGGCATCCAGGTGCGCGGCGAGCTGCCCTCCGCGGTGAACCCCCCGTCGGGCTGCCGCTTCCGGACCCGGTGCCCGCGCGCCCAGGACGTCTGCGCGGCCGAGGAGCCGGCGCTCCGGGCCTTCGGTCCCGACCAGCAGGCGGCCTGCCACTTCCCGCTGCGCACCCCGGTCACCCTGAGCTCGGCCTCCGCGGCCGGCCCGACGCCCGCGTCGTAGTCTCGGCCCCGCGAGGGCTGGCGGGACGCGATCGGCTCTCCACCGACACGGGGGGCCGTGTCCTCGCCCGCCGGCGAGGGGCTCAGCGCTCGATCAGGCGGACCTCGAAGGCGTCGCGCAGGGCGTCGCCGATGTAGTTGATCGCCACCACGACGAGGATGAAGATCGCCGCCAGCGGGTAGATCTCCCACCAGTAGCCGTTGGCGATCTGGTCGGACCCGTTCTGGAGCATCGTCCCCCAGTCCGTGTTGGGGGGCTGGATGCCGAGTCCGAGGAAGCCGAGGGTCGAGAGGAAGAGGATCGCGTCGGCCACCGAGAAGGTGCCGACGGTCACGATGTTGCTGATCGAGTTGGGGAAGACGTGGCGGCGGATGATGTGCCACTTGCTCGCACCCATGGCGGTGGCGGCCTGAGAGTACTCGAGGCGTCGGATCAAGAGGGCGTCGCCTCGCACGATACGGGCGTTGCCGAACCACCCGGTGAGCCCGATGAGCAAGATGAGGAAGGTCGCCGACCGCGAGAACAGTGTGACGAGGGTGATGAGCAGGAAGAGGAGGGGGATGGAGAGCGCCGCGTCGAGCACGCGCATGAGAACCGTGTCGACGACGCCGCCGACGAAGCCCGAGACCATGCCGTAGATCGTGCCGACGATGATCGTGACCACCCCGGCGAGGAACCCGACGGTGAGCGAGTACTCACCGCCGAAGGCGATGCGCCCGAGGACGTCGAAGCCGTTGGAGTCCGTGCCGAGCGGGTGGGTAGAGGACGGCGGGGCGTTGAAGGGCTGGGTGAGGGCGAGATTCTGGTTGGTCTGGTTGGTCGGGTGCAGGTGGGGCCAGAAGAAGCAGAAGAGGGTCACGAGGACCAGGTAGACGACCGAGGCGATCGCGAGCTTGTTGTGCATGAAGATGCGCACGCGTTGGCGCCACATCGGGATGACGACGCCCACCTCGTCCGTGACGCCCTCGGGGGTCAGGGAGACCTTGTCGGCCAGGCCCCCGGACACGAGGTCGTGGGGGACCTCCCGCGCCTCGAGATCCTTGGTCTCGAGCTCCTCGGTGCTCTTCTCGGTCGTCACTGCTCTCCTTGGAGTCGAATGCGGGGGTTGACCACGCCCAGCAGGATGTCGGCGATGAAGTTGCCCAAGAGGGTGAAGATCGACACCAGCAGCGTGATCCCGAGCACCGTGGGGGAGTCGAGGTAGGTCGCGGCGTTCACCGTCTCGATACCGAGACCGGCGTAGTTGAAGACGCTCTCGATGATGAGGGCCCCGCCGAACAGGGCGGGGATCGAGAGTCCGAGGATGGTCACGATCGGGCCGAGGGCATTGCGGAAGGCGTGGGCGAAGAGGACCCGGCGGTTCGAGCAGCCCTTGGCGCGTGCGGTGCGGATGTAGTCCTGGACGAGGACCTCGAGGACCGTGCCCCGCATGAATCGGCTGATGAGCGCGACTCTCAGGAGGGTCAGCGTGCCCACCGGCAGGATGAACCCGACGGGATCGGTGAAGATGGCCCACGGCGCCACACCGCTCGGCGGCGAGGCCGGCAGGTGGACGATGCCGAAACTGAAGACCTGCAGGACGAGCAGGCAGAGCAGGAACGACGGGATCGCGTAGAGAACGAAGGCCGAACCCGTCGCCGCGTAGTCGAAGACGGTGTTTCGCTTGTTGGCCTGGAAGATCCCGAGGGGCACCGCGATGACAAAGGTCAGCACGAGTGCGGTGAGGGCGAGCCAGACGGTGCGCGGGACGTAGAGCGAGATGATGCCCCACACCGAGAGGTTCTGCTTGTAGGAGAAGCCGAGGTTGCGGTGCCAGACGACCTGGACGATGTAGTTCCACAGTCGCACCAGGTAGGGGTGGTACATCCCGTGCTGGACGCCCCAGGTGTGCACGTTCGCCGGCGAGGCCTTCGTGCCGAGCACGACGTAGGCCGGGGCGAGGATGCCGTGGGGCTCGAAGTAGGGCAGCGTGAAGGTGAAGACCAGCACGATGAACAGGACGACCACCGACTGCACCAGGCGGCGCACGATGTAGGCGAACATGGCCAAACTTTAGCAGCGCAGCGGAAATCGCTCTTCTCGGATGGGCCCCAAAATCCGAGACCCGGGCCCCTTTCGGGGCCCGGGTCTCGGGTCACTCGAACTTCCCGGGATCTACTTGAAGTAGTAGTACTCGGGG
>NCBE01000117.1 GCA_002255565.1 Actinobacteria bacterium 21-73-9 | reverse complement strand
TCCGGACAAGCGAGAGGCGCTCGCGCGCCTCCTGGAGGGCGACCGTTCGATCCCCGCCGGACGCGTCGTCGCCGAGTCGCAGGTCGTCTTCTGCGACGCGGCCGCCCGCGGGGAGTAAGGAGAGCCCATGCCCAGCGACCGTCCCCGCCCCGAGGACCACGTCATCGTCATCTTCGGGATCACGGGCGACCTCGCCCGCCGCAAGATCATCCCCGGCCTGTACCACCTGGCCGCGGCGGGGCTGCTCCCCACGAACTACCGGATCGTCGGGTGCGCCCGGCGCTCGTCGAAGATGAGCGACGACGAGCTTCGCGCCTACGCCTACGACGCGACCTGCCAGTTCGCCACCGAGAAGCCCGACGAGGACGGCTGGCACGCCTTCGCCGAGAACCTGCTCGCCGCCGTCGACCCCGACGACGGGCCCGACGGCCTCTCGGCGGTGATGGAGCGCGCCGAGGCCGCCATCGGTGGCGAGCCCCGGCGCCTGTACCACCTGGCGATCCCGCCCGACGCCATGCGCCAGGTGATCGAGCTGCTCGGCCAGAAGGGCCTCAACGAGCGGGGCCGGATCATCTGCGAGAAGCCCTTCGGGACCGACCTCGCCTCGGCGCGCGAGCTGAACCAGGAGATCTCGCGCCACTTCGACGAGAGCCAGGTCTTTCGCATCGACCACTTCCTCGGCAAGGAGTCGATCGACAACATCCTGGCCCTGCGCTTCGCCAACGAGCTCTTCGAGCCCCTGTGGCGGCGCAACCACGTGCGCTACGTGCAGATCGACGTCCCCGAGGTTCTCTCGATCGAGGGCCGGGGCGCCTTCTACGAAGAGACCGGGGCCTTCAAGGACATGGTCGTCACCCACCTGTTCCAGGTGCTCGGCCAGATCGCCATGGAGCAGCCCACCTCGCTCACCGCGAAGCCCCTGCGCGACGAGGTCTCCAAGGTCTTCGAGACGATGCGCCCACTCGACCCCCGCGAGGTCGTGCGCGGCCAGTACGAGGGGTACCGGGACGAGGACGGCGTCGCCAAGGACTCGACGACCGAGACCTTCATCGCCCTGCGGGCCTGGGTCGACAACGCCCGCTGGATGGGGGTGCCCTTCTACCTGCGCACCGGCAAGCGCATGGCCCAGAGCCGCCAGATCATCACCCTGGGACTGCGCGAGCCCGTGATGGAGATCTTCCCCGAGCTCAAGGCCAACCCCAACCGGGACTCGAACAAGCTCATCATCGACTTCAAGGATCCCGGGTCGATCCACGCCGAGTTCCTGGCCAAGCAGCCCGGCCCCACGATGGTGCTCGGCACGGCCCGGATGCACTTCCACTACCGCGAGAGCTTCCAGATCTCGAACAACCTCGAGGCCTACGAGCGGCTCCTCATGGAGGTCATGCTCGGCAACCAGGCCCTCTTCACCCGCAGCGACGGGATCGAGCGGCTCTGGGAGGTCTCGGCACCGGTGCTCGAGAGCCCGCCCCCGATCGAGTTCTACCCCCAGGGCACCTGGGGACCGTACTCGATCGAGCGGATCATCTCCCCGCACCGCTGGACCCTTCCCCAGTGACGATCCGGCTCGTCCTCTCCGACGTCGACGGGACGCTCCTCACCTCCGACAAGCGACTCACCGAGAGCGCCGTCCGGGCGGTCGCCGACCTCGAGGCGGCCGGGATCGCCTTCGCGATCACGAGCAGTCGGCCCCCGCGCGGGCTGGCCGCGCTCGTCGAGCCCCTGCGCGTGCGCCTGCCCCTCGGCGCCTTCAACGGCGGGATGATCGTCACCCCCGAACTCGCCGTCGAGTTCGAGGCCGCGATCGAGGACCGCCACGTCGGTCCGATCGTCGACGACCTGCTCGCCGGCGGACTCTCGGTCTGGGTCTACCAGGGCGCCCGGGACTGGTTCGTCCTCGACCCCGACGGCCCCCACGTCGAGCGCGAGGTCCACGCCGTGGGCTACGCGCCCCTCGTCCTCGACTCCTTCGCGGACCTGCGCGGGGGCGTCATCAAGGTCGTGGGCGTCTCGGACGACCCCGACACGATGGCCCGCGCCGAGGCCGCGGTGCGCGCGCGGGCCGCCGAGTCGGTCTCGGCGACCCGCTCCCAGAGCTACTACCTCGACGTGACCGACTCACGCGCCCACAAGGGCGCCGTCGTGCGCTACCTCTCCGCTCGGACCGCGCCGCCGGGGCCGACGAGGACCGGCGGGGGGTGGCCGGCGTTGGACCAGCGGAAGCTGAACGTGTCGGCCAGGCGTGCCGCGCCGGGGCCGGCTGGCTCGACGGGCCGCCGACGCCGGAGGACCGAGAGCGGGTTTGACCTTCGGCCCTAGCCGGCGCGCCGCTCAGGGGCGAGGCTGGCCGAGGGCGGAGTCGCCCCGCGAGCGCGGGGGCTGCCCGTGACCCAGAGCGAGGTGGCACGATGACCGAGACAACCTACGTCCGGGCGTTCGACGAGATCGGCCTTGACGACGTGCCCCTCGTCGGCGGGAAGAACGCCTCGCTGGGCGAGATGTACCGCCACCTCGGTGCCCTCGGGGTGCGGGTACCCAACGGCTTCGCCGTCACCGCCGAGGCGTACCGCCACGCCCTCGACGAGGCCGGGGCCTGGCCCGCGCTGCACGCTGTGCTCGACACCCTCGCCGGCGACGACGTCGAGGCCCTGACCCGCGCCGGTCGACGGGCGCGAGAGGTCGTCTACGACGCGGGGCTGCCCGAGGACCTGCGCGCCGCCATCCTCGAGGGGTACCGCGGCCTCCAGCGCCAGTACGGCGAGGGCGTCTCGCTCGCGGTGCGCAGCTCGGCGACGGCCGAGGACCTGCCGAGCGCCAGCTTCGCCGGCCAGCACGAGACCTTCTTGAACGTCCGGGGCGACGACGCACTGCTCGACGCGTGTCGGCGCTGCTACGCGAGCCTCTTCACCGACCGCGCCATCCACTACCGGCTCGACAACGGCTTCGACCACTTCACGGTCCTGCTCTCGATCGGCGTGATGAAGATGGTGCGCTCGGACCTCGCCGCGGCGGGCGTCGCGTTCTCCCTCGACACCGAGTCGGGCTTCCGGGACGTCGTCTTTCTCACCGGCTCCTACGGCCTCGGCGAGAGCGTCGTCCAGGGGGCCGTCGACCCCGACGAGTTCTACGTCCACACGCCCACGTACCGCCTCGGCCGCCGGGCGGTGCTGCGACGTTCGCTCGGCGACAAGGCCACGACGATGATCCTCGCGCCCGACGGGGCACCTCGGACGACCCGCACCGTCCCCACCCCCGAGCCCGACCGGCGCCGGTACTGCCTCACCGACGCCGAGGTCCTCGAGCTCGCCGGCTCCACGCTCGCCGTCGAGGACCACTACGCGCTGCCCGTGGACGTGGAGTGGGCGAAGGACGGTGAGGACGGCCTGCTCTACCTGCTCCAGGCGCGACCCGAGACCGTGGCCTCCCGGCGCGCCGCGACCACGCTCGAGAGCTACGTCCTCGACCCCCCGGGCACCCCGGTGCTGTGCGTCGGCCGCTCGGTGGGCGAGCGCGTCGCCTCGGGCGTGGCGCGGCTGGTCGCGGGACCCTCGGACCTCGCGGCGTTCCGCCCGGGCGAGGTGCTCGTCGCCGACACCACCACCCCCGACTGGGAGCCCGTCATGAAGACGGCGGCCGCGATCGTCACCGACCGCGGCGGACGCACCTGCCACGCGGCGATCGTCGCGCGCGAGCTCGGCATCCCCGCGGTCGTGGGCACCGGCACGGCGACCACGGCGGTGGCCGCCGGGGCCACGGTCACCGTCTCGTGCGCCGAGGGCGAGACCGGCCGCGTCTACGAGGGTGCCGTCGGGTTCCACGTCGCGCACCTCGACGTGGGCGACCTGCCCCGCCCGGCCACCGCGATCATGGTCAACCTCGGGAACCCGGACATCGCCTTTAAGACGTCGTTCCTCCCCAACGACGGCGTGGGGCTGGCGCGCATGGAGTTCATCGTCTCGGAGTCCATCCGGGCCCACCCCCTCGCCCTGGCGCACCCCGATCGGGTGAGCGACCCCGCGGCGCGCGCCGAGGTCGAGCGGCTCGGCGCCGGCTATTCCAGCGGCGAGGACTTCTTCGTCGAGCGCCTCGCCGAGGGGATCGGGACGATCGCGGCGGCGTTCTGGCCCAAGCCGGTCGTGGTGCGCACGTCGGACTTCAAGTCGAACGAGTACGCGAGCCTGCTCGGCGGGGCCGACTTCGAGCCCACCGAGGCCAACCCGATGCTCGGCTTCCGGGGGGCCTCGCGCTACGCCCATCCCGCCTACGCCGAGGGGTTCGCGCTCGAGTGCCGGGCGATGAGACGGGTGCGCGACGAGATGGGCCTGACCAACGTCATCGTGATGCTGCCCTTCGTGCGCCGGGTCGCCGAGGCCGACCAGGTGCTCGCACGCATGGCCGAGCTCGGCCTGCGCCGGGGCGAGAACGGGCTCCAGGTCTACGCCATGTGCGAGATCCCCAACAACGTCATCCTGATCGACCGCTTCGCCGCGCGCTTCGACGGCTTCTCGATCGGCTCGAACGACCTGACCCAGCTGACCCTCGGCGTCGACCGCGACAACGAGATCGTCGCCTTCGACTACGACGAGCGCGACGAGGGGGTTAAAGAGCTCATCCGCCTGGCCGTCGTGGGGTGTCGGCGCAACGGGATCCACTCGGGGCTCTGCGGCCAGGCGCCGTCGGACTACCCCGATATGGCCGCGTTCCTCGTCGAGATCGGCATCGAGTCGATCAGCCTCAACCCCGACACGCTCATCGCGACCACCCGGGCCGTGCTCGAGCTCGAGGCGCGGCTCGGTCGCCACCGCGCGCGAGACCCCGAGGTCCCCGCCCCCGCCGGGGCCGCGGCGCGCTAGGCCACGCGGGCGCCCCCCGGCGAGGGGGGACCCTCGAGGGCGTGCACCGCGTAGTCGGGCGGGGCGGCGTCGAGGTGGGCCTCGAGGGCGCGGGCGTCGAGCAGGCCGGCCTGGGACCCGAGCCGACGGACCACGCTCATGGCGTTGACCGGTGCGCGTCGCAGCGCCTCGGTGAACGGACGGCCCTCGACGAGGGACGCGACCAGCGTCGAGGCGAAGGCGTCCCCGGCCCCGGTCCGATCGACGACGGGGCCGTCGTCGGGGAACATCGGGACGCGGTAGTGGCCCCGTGCGTCCGCGCCCGTGGCGCCGGCCCGAGCGTCGGTCACCACGGCCCGCCGCGGCCCGAGGGCGAGGAGGGCGTCGAGGAGCTCCACCGCACCGGCGGCCGCGTCGAGACCGGTGACCCTGAGCGCCTCGTCCCGGTTGCACACGACGAGCTCCGCGCGTCGGTAGAGAGGCGCGAGACGGGCCGCCCCCTGCTCGATCTGGAACGTGCCCGGCTCGAGGGCCAGGGACACCGCGGGGTGGGCAACGAGCCACTCGGCGATCGCGTCCTGGTACGCCTCACCGTGCTCGCTGATCGAGGTGAGGTAGAGCCAGGTGGGAACGTGGTTCATGCCCGCGGGCGGCCAGTGGTAGTGGTAGTCCTCGTGGTGGACGAGGATCGTGCGCTCACCCTCGAGCCACAAGACGAAGTGCTCGTTCGTGGGCCGGCTCGGGTCGAGCTGGACGAGGCTCACGTCGACGTGCTCGGTGCCGAGGTAGACGAGGATGTCCCGGCCCAGTCGGTCGCCGCCGAGATAGCTCGCCAGGCCCACGCGCAGGCCCAGCCGCGAGAGCGCGACGGCGACGTTGGCCGCGTCGCCCCCGGCCTCGACGGTCTCGGAGCGCTCGAAGGGGACCTTCGCCCCGAAGGGCAGGACGAGGCGCCGGGCGGGCCCCTCGCCGAGGAGGGTGACGTGGTCGGCGCGCAGCGCGATGTAGACGTCGGTCGCCACGTCGCCCACGCAGAGCACGTCCGGAGGCGACTGGCCACTCTCGCGCAGACTCATCGTGCCCCGACTGTCGCACCGCCGGGGCAGGCCCACCACGGCCATTGGTCCCGATCCACTCACCGCCACCCTCGAGGACCTAGACCTTCCACCTCAGCCGGGGGTCATCCTCGCGGGCGGGCGCGAGAACCCCGTCGGTGCGGGGCGCGACGACTGGGCCCCGGAACGCAACCGGGCCGCCACCCGGAGGTGGCGGCCCGATGCGACGACGGGAAGGACTACGGACGGAGCATGAAGCGCACCACAGCCCGCTGGCCGTTGGGCTCGATGATCACCAGCACGTGGATGCCGACGCGGTTGCGCGGGCTCGAGGTGATGATCAGCGTGAGCAGACGTCCGTTGTTGTGCGCGACCCGCGCGCTGAAGCCGGCCGTGTTGCTGATGACCCGCGGGTGTCCCCAGAAGCCGACGCCCGAGACCCGGATCACCATGCGGTGGCCCATGTACACCGGGCCGATCACGCGATACGCCCTGAGCAGCTGCGCCCCGATGGTGACGGTCGTCGCGGCCGAGGTCGTCTGGGCGTAGGTGCCGCTCGCGGCCTTAGAGGCGGTCACGATGCAGGTCCCCTGAGACGTGGTCTTCAAGGCGCCGTTCACGATCGCGCAGCCCTTCGCGGTGCCGGTCACGACCGTGAAGGTCACCGCACCCGTCCCGGCGCCACCGGTCGTGGTCAGCTTGAGCGGGGTCTTGAAGAAGCCCTTGGTCGACGAGACGACGAGGGTCGGCTGGGGCTGACCCACCTGAACGGTGGCCTGAGCGGTCGTGAGAGGCCGCGACAGGTCGGTCGCCGTGAGGACGCAGGCGCCCGGTGTCGAGATCGTCACCGCGCCGAAGGTGGCCACGCCCGAGACCGCCGCGACCGTCGTGGTGCCCGTCAGGGTGCAGTTGGTCGAGGTGATCTGGATGCTGTCGGTCGAGCCGAGTGAGGTCGCCGTCACGTTCCCGTAGACGTCCTCCACCGAGACCTTGAACGCGGTCAACGGGGCCGTCAACGACCCGTAGGACGTGGGCGGCGCCGTCGTGAAGGCGACGTGGGTCGGGGCTCCGGCGGAGACGACGACCGCGGTGCTCGTCGCGCTCGCGATGAGACTCGACGTGAGGTCACTCGCCACCAGGGTGCACGAGCCGGTCGACTGGATGACGACGTTGGTGAAGGTCGCGGTGCCCGCGATCTCCACGGCCGTCGTCGTCCCCGTGAGCTTGCACGTCGAAGTCAGCGAGATGGTGTCGGCGGTGTTGGGACCCGTCGTGAGGACGGTCCCGTTGCCCTGCTCGGTCGACACCTTGAAGGCGCTCAGGGCGATGCCCACGGCCGCCGTCGTCGGGGGCTGGACCGAGAAGCCCAGCTTCGCCGGCGCCGTCGAGCTGACGGCGATCGCGTTACTCTGGATAGGCGGCAGGCTCGGGGTCGAGTTGGCGGTGAGGGTGCAGTTCGTGCTCACCGTGCCCTGGAACTCGAGGTTGGTGAAGGTCGCGACGCCCGCACTCGCGGTCACCGAGGGCGTCGAGGTTCCCGTGAAGAGGCAGTTCGAGGTGAGGGCGATCGTGTCCGTCGAACC
>NCBE01000173.1 GCA_002255565.1 Actinobacteria bacterium 21-73-9 | reverse complement strand
CTCGTCGACGACCACCACGACGTAGGGGAGGCTCTCGGGCTCGGGCGCGACCGTGCGGTCGACCTCGACGCCGGTGGCGCTCTCGATCGCGTCGGCCACCTCGTCGGCCACGCGCGGCCCGCCGCCCAGCTCGCCGCGCGCGAGCATCTGCTGGTAGCCGGTGATGTCGCGCGCGCCCACCTCGGCGAGCAGGTCGTAGCGGCGCTCCATCTCGCGCACCGCCCACTGCAGCGCGCCGGCGGCCTTCTTCGGGTCGACCACCACCGGGGCGAGCAGGTGGGGCAGGTCGTTGTACTGGCCCATCTCGACCCGCTTGGGGTCGATGAGCAGCAGGCGGAGCTGATCGGGCGTCGCGCGCACGACGAGCGAGGTGATGAGCGAGTTGATCGCCGAGCTCTTGCCCGCCCCGGTCGCCCCCGAGATCAGCACGTGGGGCATCTCGCCCAGGTTCACCACGACCGTGCGGCCGGAGATGTCGCGTCCCACCGGGACGTCCAGGGGATGGGTCGCCGCCAGCGCCTCCTCCGAGGCGAGCAGGTCGCCCAGGGCGACGAGCGTGCGCTGGCGATTGGGCACCTCGACGCCGATCGCCGAGCGGCCCGGGATCGGCGCCAGGATCCGCACGTCGGGCGAGGCCATGGCGTAGGCGATGTCGCGGTTGAGCGACGTGACCCGCGAGACCTTGACCCCCGGGCCGAGCTCGAGCTCGAAGCGGGTGACCGTGGGTCCGACCGTGAAGCCCACGAGCGAGGTCTCCACGCCGTGGGCGCCGAGCGCCTCGACGAGCTCGTGCCCGGCGGCCTCGGCCGCGCTGCGGTCGTGGCGCTGGTCCCGGGTGCGCGCGAGCAGCGAGAGCGCCGGCCGCTCCCACTCCCCCGCGTGGACCGGCGGGGCCGGGGTCGACGCGCGCGCGGGGTCCGGACGCGTCGCCGGCGCCTGCGCCTCGAACGACGCCCGGTCCTCGCCGTCGAGCGCGTCGCCGGGCGACGGCTCGTCGTCGGCGTAGTCGCCGACCCGGCGAGTCGCAGCGTGGTGACGGCGCCGCGCGCGAGCGTCCCGAGGCCCACCCCCGTCGCGACGATGACCGCCACCACCGCGAGGGCCACGAGCACCACCACCGCGCCGGCGATCCCGACCCCTCGGGAGAGGCCGCCACCGACGAGCACCCCGAGCCACCCGCCGCCGTCGGCGAGGGCCGAGGCGGTGGCGTGGATCCCGGGACGGCCGGCCGCGAGGTCCGCCAGCCCGCTCACCGTCACCAGTCCGAGGGCGAGGCCCCAGCCCAGGCGGGCCCGGTCGAGCTCGCCGGCGCGCCACACCAGGGCCGCTCCGAGCCCGAGCAAGAAGACGGCCAGCGCGAAGCGCCCCACCCCGAGGGCGTCGGCGAGGGCCCGCGCGATGGCCCGCCCGAAGGGGCCGAGGGCGTCGGCCTCGGCCAGCACCACGAAGAGTCCGCCCACCACGAGGGCCACGACCCACAGGTCGCGGCGGTGGCGAGCCCACGGCGAGGCCGGTCTCTCGTCGCGTCGCGCCCGGGATCGGGAGGACTTTGCCCGGGCGGACCGAGTTGCGTGTCGCGCCTGTGCCACTGCGCACAACCCTACTAACGGGGTGTTCCCACCGAGCGCCACGTCGGCGCCCGTAGGATGAGCCGGTGCGCGAGCGCGCGGGACGGCCCGGACCCCCGGCGCGCCCCCTCGCCCGGCGCCTCGCCTCGGTCGAGGTGGCGCTGAGCGCGCGCGCCGCGCTGTGCCTCTCGGTGCCGCTCGTGGTGGGCTTCGTCACGGGACGTCACCTCGACGCGATCCTGTTCGACATCGGGGCGCTGTGGGCGGTCAGCCAGGACGGCCTCGACCAGTGGGCCCGACGGGGCCCGCGGATGCTCGCGGTCGCCGTGACCGCGGCGCTCGGGGTGGCGGCCGGCGGCGCGGTCGCCACGCGCTGGGGCGCGACGCTCGCGGTGGTGCTGTGCTACGCCGCCGTGGCGCTCGTCGCCGGGATCGTCGAGGCCACCTTCGGGGCGACGGCGGGCGCCTACCTGATCGTGGGCGCGACCCTCGGGGTGGGGCTCAACCCCGTCGGACGGGTCCTCGTCACGGCCGGACTCATGGCGGCCGGCGCCCTGTGGGTCTGGGGCGTCGCGCGGGTGATGAACCTGCGCCGGCGACGGGCCAACCAGCGCGCGGTGCTCGCGGCCGCCTTCGACGACCTCGCGGGCCTCGCGCGCGCCGTGGGCTCGCCCGAGTTCTACGCGCTGCGCGGGGGGGCCGTCGCCAGCCTCGACCTGGCCCAGGACGTCGTGAGCCGACCGAACGGCTCACCCGCGGGCGACGCCCTCTTCGCCGGCCTCGTCGTGGCGCTGCGGGCCGGCGAGGCCGTCTCGTACCTCGAGGGCCGGGGCCGCACGGCCGACGCGCCCCTCGCCGAAGCGCTCGAGGAGGTCGCGAGGCACCTGCGCGCGGGCGCGACGCCGCACGCGCTCTCGCCCCTCGAGCGCCTCGGCGCCGACGAGGCGTTGCCCTCCGCGGTGCGCCGGGCCCTCTCGCCCCCGAGCGCCGAGGAGCTCGCCCGCGGCTGCGCTTCGGCGCGATCCTCGCGGTCGCGGTCGTGGGCGCCGAGCTGCTCGGCGTGGCGCTGCACGGGCCGCACGCCTTCTGGCTGCCGATGTCGGTCGTGTTCATCCTGCGCCCCGACCTCGGGCCGCTCGTGCCGCGCGCGCTCGCGCGCACGCTCGGCACCGTCCTCGGCGTCGGGGTGGCCGCGCTCGTGACGAGCGTGGGCCACTCCCAGATTGACCTCATCGTGCTGAGCTGCGTCATGGCGGCGATCGTGCCCCCCGCGCAGCGGCGCGGGAACGTCGCGGCCGTCGTCGCCTTCACCCCCATCGTCTTCGTCTTCTTGGGGCTGGCCGCCTCCGCCGAGGGCCTCTTCGTGACGCGCATCGTCGACACCGCCCTCGCGGCCGCCATCGTCCTGGTGATCGACGGGCTGCTCTGGACGACGGCGCCCTCGCGCCGGCCCGAGCAGCTCCTCGCGGCCGCGCGCGCGGCGCTCGCGCGCTACGGGGCGGTCGCCGGGGCCGACCCGGCGACCCGGCACCTGGCGCGGCGCGCGG
>NCBE01000116.1 GCA_002255565.1 Actinobacteria bacterium 21-73-9 | reverse complement strand
ACCGGCGCCGGCGAGAGCGGGCGCGCGCGCAGGCTCCCGGCCGCGACCCGTAGCGCCGGGGTCGCTCGGGCGGCGCCCTGGGCGGCGACCTCGAGGCGCGCGCGCAGCGACGCGGCGGCGCCCAGGTCGACGGCCGGGCGCTCCTCGGGGATCCCGCGTAGTGCCTCGAGGACGGGGCTCAGGGCGGCGGTGCTCACGCGTCGAGTGTGACCGTGCCCTGTCACACGGCCTAGCCTTCGGAGGTGTTCGTCGCCGTCTTCGGATTCTTCGTGCTCGCGCTCGCCGTCTTGAGCGGGCTCATCGTGCGCTGGGCGATCCGGCGCGATCGCGAGCGTCGCCGTCCGAGACCGCCCGAGCCGGGCGCGCGCTAGTCGCCCGGGGGCGCGACGCGGTAGAGGACGACCTCGCCCTCGACCAGGCCGTGACGCCGGTAGAAGCGCAGCGCGTCCTCGTTGCCGGTCATGACCTCGACGCGCAGGCCGGTCGCGCCCTCGGCGGCGAGCGTCCCCTCCAGTGCGCCGAGCAGCGCCGTCCCGACACCGCGGCCCCGCTGGTCGGGCGCGACCACCAGGGTGTAGAGCTCGCCGACGCGCGCCCCGAGCGGGAACGTGTCGTCGTGACCCTCGTCGACGAGTCCGAAGGCGTAGCCCACGGGTCGGCCCTCCTCCTCGGCGACGAGCAGGCGGGCCCGTCCCGCCGCGAAATGGGCGCGGTAGGTGACGAGTCGGGCCGCCCAGGCGCGCTCGTCGGGCTCGGTGAGCGGGAGGGGCGAGATCGCGAGCTCGGCGTGGTGGAGCGAGAGGTAGAGGTCGCGCAACTCCCCGAGCCGTCGCGCGTCGGCGGGGACGATCGTGACGCTCATTCGCCCAGTCGCGCCTCGAGGTCGGCGATGGCCCGGTCGAGGTCGGCGATGGCCCGTTCGATGACCGCGAGCCGGTCCCGCAGCAGGGCGTCGACGCGCTCGGTGACCCGCCGGTCGACCTGGGCGGCCAGGCGGGCGTCGAGGGTGTCGACGAGGGGCTGGGCGAGCTGACGCAGGCGATGGCGCAGGTCGGCCACCGTCGAGCCCCCCGGGTCCTCGGCGGCTCCCGCGGGCGGGTCGGGGGCCGGGGCCCCGGCGTCGTTCTCGCTCACGGGCCAACCCTAGGGCGGTGGCGGGCAGTAGACCCCGGGGTTGAACTGCAGGGTGTTGAACCGCCCCGACCACGGCGGGCTCTCCAGGGTCTGGGCCTCGTTCTGGAGGGTCGCGAGCGGGGTGCAGGAGGCGTCGAAGGTGATGTAGCCGCGGATGTTCGACCCGCTGGCCCCGGGGATGGGGTCGGGGCCGTTGCCCGCGAAGGCGAGGGCCTCGAAGACGGGCATCGAGAGGTTGGCCAGCCCGTAGTTCGCGTACTCGCTCTGGGACGCGTAGACCGCGGCGTTGAGCGACGGGTCGACGGCGTTGAGCCCGGCCTGCCAGCCCGAGAGCATCGCCGCCCAGTAGGTGGCGTAGGTCGCCTTTTGGGCCTTGGAGGCGCCGGCGGGCGCGTCGAGGTGGGAATGGTTGTCGGGGTAGCCCTCGGGGTCGAGGATGACCCAGTCGGGCTTGAGCCCCACCCCGAGGGAGCGGTAGCTGTCGATCTGGGTCGCGACCCACTGGCCGGCGTCGTAGCCGTGGGTGTAGTAGGTCTGGGTGGTCTGGGTCTCGTTGGCGAGCGGCCCGCTCACGGTCCAAAAGGACAGCCAGGTGACCCGCTTGTGGGCGTTGTAGATGGCCTGGCCCATGAGGAAGTCGGGCGACTCGTTCACCGGTGGCGAGCCGACGAAGCCGACCCACGGGGCGCTGCGGGTGCCGAGGCCCCCGGTCTCGGCGAGGATCGGCCAGCCGTTGGCGACGGCGGTCGACCACTTCGCCGAGGGGATCGCGTAGACGCCCACGCCCTGGGGCGGCGGCGCGCTGTAGCCCGCGGCGTAGAGGGTGAGCTGGCCCCCGAGGGTCAGGTCGGTGACGGTCGTGCCCACGGTGCGGGCCGACGCGCCGGCGGTGACCGAGACGTCGGTCGCGCTCCAGGCCGTCGACCCCGTAGCGGCGGTGAGGACGAAGAGGTCGCCCCAGTGCGCCGCCTGGCCGGCGACCGCGACCTGGCTCGGGGTGGCCGCGACGGCCAGGTGCCCGGTCAGCGGCGGCGCACCCGGGGCGGCGGCGGTGACGTTAAGGACGCTCCAGGCGTCGAAGCTGGGCGTCGCGAGCGCACCCGGTGTGGCGGTGAGGTACGTCGTGGAGAAGAGCTCGACCTGTCCGGCGGCGGTGAGCCCCGCCAGGTCGATCGTGGCACTCGTGGTGCCGACCGACAGGGATCCCACGAGCGGCGCGCTCGCCGTGAGTGTCGTCAGGTTCTGCTGGGTGAAGCCGCTGAGCAGCCAGTCGCTCGAGGTGAACACGGCGAGGTCGCCGTTGGCGAGGGTCGCCGCAATCGTGGGTGTGGGCCCGGGCAGGGCCACCGGGTCGCTGGCGAAGGGCGTCGCGCGCAGGGGGCGGGGCCGGGTGGTCGTGGTGGTGGGCGCGGCGCTGGTCGTGGTCGTCGACGACCGGGGCGCGCGCGCCGCGGGCCCGACGGCCGCCGCCGAGGGCGAGGTGATGGTCGCGGCGACCTCGGCGAAGACCGGGACGTTCTCGCCCGGCGACCAGCTGAGGGTGAGGACCTCCAAGTCGTTCGCGGGGGTGCGATAGGTGACGACGGCGCTCGTGCCCTCCACCACGGCGCTGGCGAGCCCCTGGGCGGCCTGGCCCGTGAGGGCCGAGAGGTCGAGCGCGACGTAGGGCCGCCAGGGCAGCCCTCGGTGGAGTCGGTTCCAGTCGGGGGTCACCGGGTCGTTCGGCGCGACCAGCTCGAGGTCGCCCGAGCCGTCCACGTAGAGCACGTCGGCGTGGCCGTTGGGGTCGATGAAGGGGACGGGGTCGCCCCCCGGGGCGGGGATGGCCCCCTGGGTCGAGAGGTCGGACCACACCGAGGTGTCGTTCGCGGCCATCGTGAGCAGGGCCAGGTCGTCGGCGTTGGTGCGGTACGCGACCACCCCGTTCGACAACCCGGTGGCGGCGTGGGGACCGCCCAGCATCGTCGTCGACTGGAGCTGGCTCTCCAGGGAGTTCGCGTTCCAGGGCAGGGGCTCCGCCCCGGTGTCGGCGAACTGGTAGAGCGGGTGCGTCGCGGCCGTCGCCGGGGTCGTCGCGGCCGTCGCCCCTCGCGGGACGTTCGCCACGTAGAGGGCGCCGCACAGCACGAACCCGACCAGTGCGAGTCGGAGTCGGACGGGGGGCGTCCTCGCGTGGCCGACGCAGCGTTCGTGGCGCGTACTCACCCTGGACGAGTCTAGGTGGGTCGTGGTCTCGCGGAGGGTCTGGCCACCTGACCCGGAGGACCCACGTCGCCGCCCAATCTCACGCGCGCGTCATGGGGGCGCGCACGTCGATCACCACCTTGCCGCGGGGGGCCGTCTCGTCTCGCCGCCCCCTCAGGGTCGCGAGCGCGTCGTCGAATCCGTCCATCGTGAAGCGGTGCGTGATGAGCGGAGAGGGACGAAGGGTCCCGTCGTTGAGCCGGGTCACGACCTCGGCCCAGGCGCGACGTGTGTAGGAGAAGCTGCCCTGGAGGATCAGGTCCTTGTTCACGAGGTCGTCCGGTCCGAGCGCGACGGTGCTGCCGTGGGGCGGCAGTCCGAGGAGGGTGATCGTCGCACCGCGCTCGGCCAGCGCGACGGCGGTGGCGGTCGCCTCCGCGACGCCCGCGGCCTCGATGACGAGGTCGAAGTTCCCCTCCGGCGGGGTCAGGACGAACGCGTCCGCCCCCATCGTGCGCGCCAGGTCGGCCTGCTCCGCTCGACGCCCGATGACGGTCACCGATCGGGGGGCGAAGGCGCGAACGAGGTGCGCCGCGAGCAGGGCGATGGTGCCGTCACCGATGATCGCCACACGCGCACCCGATGCGATCGGTAGTCGCGTGAGGGCCCGCCAGACCACGGCCATGGGCTCGACGAGCACCGCGTCCTCGAGGGGCACCGCGTCGTCGAGCCGGTGGGCGAGGGCGCCGGGGACGCCCACGAGGTCGGCGAGCGCCCCTGGGCGCGTGAAGCCGATCTCGTCGTAGGTCTCGCAGCGGTTGGTGTCGCCCGCGCGACAGGCGGCGCAGTGCCCGCACGGCACGATGCCCTCGACCACCACGTGGTCGCCGGCGGCGCCCAGGCCGGGTACGTCGTGGACGAGGGCGCCGACCCACTCGTGCCCGAGGACCAACGGGTAGACGACGAAGGCGGGGTCAATCGTGGCGTCGACGAGTTCGAGGTCCGTCCCGCACACCCCCACCAGCAGGGGTCGCACCAGGACTTCACCCTCTCGGGTCGTGGGGTCGGGCACCTCGCGCAGGCCGACGCCCCGACCGGGGTCGCTCACCACGGCCCTCATCGGCGGGTGGTCCGGTTCGAGCCACTCAGGATCGTGCTCAGCCGATCGGCGTGCTCGCGCACGGTCAGGCCCAGGGCCTGGACCTCGCGCAGGGGCACGTCGAGCTTCAGGTCGGTGACGCTGAGGGCGCCGGCGCAGCGGCCGTGGTGGTCGAAGAAGGCCGCTCCCGCGCAGAACACCCCCTCGGACTCCTCCTCGTCGTCGAGGGCGAAGCCGACCTCTCGGATGCGCTTCAGGTCGCCGAGCAGGTCCTCGACCGTGCTGAGGGTCTTAGGCGTGTGCACGCGCATGCCCGCCTCGCCGATCAGGCGGCGCACGTCGAGCTCGTCCATCTGGGCGAGGATCGCCTTGCCCGCCGCCGTGCAGTGCGGCTCCTCGCGCTGGCCCAGGGGCGCGTGGAAGCGCACCGGTCCGCCGCCGTCGACCCGCTCGAGGAAGATGGGGTAGCCGTTCTCGTTCACGGCCAGACGCGCCGTCATGCCCGTGGCGCGGGAGAGTTCGTGCAAGACGGGCAGGCCGAGCTCGCCGATGGAGGTCTGCTGGCTGGCCAGGTCGCCCAGGCGCAGCAGGTTCAGCCCGAGGCCGTAGCGCGCGCCGACCTCCAGACTCCGCAAGAGGCCGGCGGCCGCCAGCGTGCGCGCGAGGGAGAGGGCCGTGCTCTTGGCCACGCCGAGGCCCTGCGCCATCTCGGTCACATCGGCACTGGACAACACAATACGGTATTGCCGTGTTCAAGGGGGGATGTCCTTGACGCGCATTCGCGTACCTGCTTGTATGTCGTGATCAATACCGACTTGCGTTCTGCACTGCCGAACCGCCGACGGAGGGTGGATGAGAGGCGGTGCGCGGCCCTGCCGCGCGCGCAGGCCCTGCGCGAGCGCGCGGGCGCCGACGCGCTCGTGCTGACGCGGCCCGGTTCGGTCAACTGGGTCACCGGGGGCGTGTCGGACCCCGTCGACGTGACCGCCCCGCGAGACGTCGTGTGGGCCGTCCTCACCGAGGGGTCTCGGGCACTGGTGACCACCCGGATCGAGGCGCCCCGCCTCGCCCACGACTTCGACGTCGAGGCGTCGGGCTGGGACCTCGTCGGCGTGCCGTGGTATCGCCCGGAGGGGATGGTCGAGGCGGTCACGTCCCTCGTGGGCGAGGGGGCGCACGTCCTCAGTGACTCGAGCGAGTTCGGCGAGGACGTCAGCGATCAGATCGTGCTCACCCGCATGGTCCTCTCGGCTCCCGAGCGCGACGAGGTTCGCGATCTCGGCCACGACGTCGCCGTCGCCCTCGACGGTGCGGTGGCCTCGTGGGTCCCCGGCCAGTCGCGCGACACCGAGGTCGCCGGTGAGCTGGCGCGCGCGCTGTTCCGCGTGGGGGCCCTCCCGGTCTGTCTGATCGTGGGCGGGGACGAGCGCCTGAGGAACCTCCGACACCCCTTGAGCGTGGGTGAGGTCGTCCGCGAGGCGGTGATGGCGGTCGTCGTGGCCCGTCGCGGGGGACTGCACGTGGCGGCGACGCGCCTGGCCGTGGCCAGTGAGGCCGACCCGATCATCCCCCTGACCCGGGAGCTGGCGTCGGTGGATGACGCGGTGCGCGCCGCGTGCGTCCCCGGTAACCCCTGGGGGAGCGCGGTCGAGAAAGACAGCGCCATGAGGTAGGAGGGGCTGGCGCATACAAAAATCCTCGTGGAGGTATTCAACTTGGCGGAGGCCATCGCGAGAGAGGTGCTGAAACGGTCCCAGTTCAGGCCGGAAATGACAATTCTTTGACGCTGGGCGAAAGGCTTGGCGCTCACCTTGTCGCTGCTGTTGATGCCGCCCAGAATACTATTCATGATGTCCTGGAAGTTTTTGGAGGTAAGCTCAAGAGGTTTATATGTCTCATAGCCGATCGTGACGACCTGCAACGTCTCCTTGGTCATCTTTTCCGGCATGAGGTTGATGCTCATGTCCTTGTAATCGGGCTTGGCGACCCAATGGGCGGGCAGGTCGAAGGTGATATAAGGGGTGCCTGTTTCGGGCCATCTCATCTCTTTCGCCGTGGCAGACGACGAAATTCCCGCGGTCATGAGGATTGCTGCGAACAGTACCGTTAAAAAGTATTTTTGCATTCTTGAAACTCCGGAAAATGAACAGAGACCCTTGCGGCCATGACCCCTGCATTGTAGCCGTATGAATCCATCGGGTAAATACAATAAAATGCGCGAAGAATCGCACGCGGTTGAACGGCCAAAAAAATATCGCAAACCCGAGGCCTGCGATATTTTTTGCTGTATCCCGCAATTCAATGCGATTTAGGGAAGCATTCAGGGCTTAACGACGGTAGCCGCGACCTTGT
>NCBE01000009.1 GCA_002255565.1 Actinobacteria bacterium 21-73-9 | reverse complement strand
CCCGCCGCGGGGGCGCTCGTGACCTCGAGGGCCGGGCCCACCCGCTGGGCGACGACGGCCGCCCCGGCCATCGCGGCGGCGAAGACCCCGAGGGCCCAGCTCGCCGAGAGCCGCTCGGTCACGACCCCCGCGACCACCGGCGCCAGCGCCGCCAGGGCGGTCGCCAGTTGCATCAGGGTGTTGGTCACGCGACCGCGCAGCTCCTCGGGGGTGGCGCGGAACATCGCCGCGAAGAGCACCGCGTTGGCGGTCGGTGCGATGAGCAGCGGGAGGGCGAGGGGCAACGCCACGAGGGGCGACGGCATGACGAGGGCGGCGAGCGCCAGCACGACCGTCCCGCCCACGGTGAGCAGGTTCACCGCGCGGGTGAGGGTGAGGTGGGGCTGGATCCGCGACGAGAGGACGGCTCCGACGAGGCCGCCGCTCATGGCGAGGGCCTCGGTGAGCCCGACGACACCGGGCGAGGCGCCGTGCAGGCGCAGCCCCAAGATCACCGTGAAGAGGGCGCCGTTGATCGCGAAGTTGATGAGCGGGGCCTGGATCACGATGGCGCGCAGGAGGGGGTTGCCCAGGGTGAAGCGGACGCCCTCGACCGTCTCGCGCCACAGGTTCTCCCGGGGCGTGTCGCGCGCGGGGGTGAAGCGGCCCCGCAGGGCACTCGAGGTCGCCACCGAGACGCCGTAGGAGACGGCGTCGGCGACGAAGGGGAGCGTCCGGGCGATCCCGTAGAGGACGCCGCCGAGGGCCGGGCCGACCAGGCTCGCCCCGTACTGGCGCCCCTCGGAGGCGGCCCACGCCGACTCCAGCTGGCTGTCGTGGACGATGGCCGGCAGGGCCGCGTTCGAGGCGGGGGTGAAGAGGGTGTCGCCGACGCGGTCGATCGTGGCCGCCACGAGGACGACCCACCAGGTGACGTGGTGGGTGGCGACGAGCACCGCGAGCGCCGCCAGGGTCACGGCGCGCACGGCGTCGCAGACGATCATGGTGGCCCGACGGTCCCACCGGTCGGCGAGCGCCCCGGCCGGGAGGCGCACGAGGAACGCGACGACCGAGGTGGTGGTGGCGACGGCGCCCGCGAGCACCGCCGAGCCGGTGAGCGCGAGGATGAGCAAGGGGTAGGCGAGGAAGCCGAACTCGGTGCCGAGGCCCGAGAGGACCTGGCCGATCCACACCAGGCGGAAGTTGCGGTTCCTCGAGAGCGGCGGCGGGGGCGGGACGGCCGGCGGTGGGCCGAGGACGTCGCCGGGATCGCTCACGAGAGAGGGAGGCTACTACCGCCGGACGGTGACGAACGGGGGCCGGCCGACCATGCCGGCGGCAACCGTGGCGTGAGTCGCCTCGTCGACCAGGACGAAGCTGCCGGTCACCCGGTCCTCGCGGTAGTCGTCGACGACGAGCGGCTCCGCGGTCGCGAGCCGGACGAGTCCGATCTCGTTGGTCGCCAGGGCGTCGGCGTCGGTGACCTCGAGCGAGCCCACGTCGATCCGTCCCTCGAGCGCGCGCACCCGCACCGGGGTGGTGCGGCTCGTGTGCTTCAGCCGGAGCCGGCGACCCCGGAGGTCGAGGGGATCGTCGCCGAACCAGCACACCGTCGCCTCGAGCTCGCGGGTCACCCGCGGCAGGGGCGACGTCGCGATGAGGTCGCCGCGGCCGGCGTCGGTCTCGTGGTCGAGCTCGACGTCCGCCGCCAGCCCCACGGCGGCCTCGTCGAGGGCCCGCCCCCCGTAGCGGATGGCGCGGATCGAGGTCTCGATCCCGGCCGGGAGGAGGGTCACGGCGTCGCCGACGCGCAGCGCCTCGCCCGAGACGAGCCCGGCGTAGCTGCGCCCGCCACCGCCCTGGCGCAGGACCCACTGGATCGGCAGTCGCGAGCCGCAGCTGCGCTCCCAGGCACCCGCGTCGCTCGCCTCGAGGGCCTCGAGCACGGTCGGTCCCGCGTACCACGGGGCCCGCGTCGAACGCTCGACGACGTTGTCGCCGTGGAGGGCCGACACCGGCACGGCCACCACCGAGGTGGCGCCCAGCACCCTGGCGAGGGCCCCGACGTCGTCGACGACCCGCTCGTACGCCGCGCGCGACCACTCGACCGTGTCCATCTTGTTGACCGCGACGATGAGGGCCCGCACCCCGAGCAGGGCGGCGATGACGAGGTGGCGGCGGGTCTGTTCCTTGAGCCCGGCCGCCACGTCGACGGCCACGAGGGCCAGGTCGGCCGTCGAGGAGCCCGTCGCCATGTTGCGCGTGTACTGGACGTGGCCCGGGCAGTCGGCGATCACCAGCTTGCGCGTGGGCGTCGTCGCGTAGCGGTAGGCGACGTCGATGGTGATGCCCTGCTCGCGCTCGGCTCGCAGGCCGTCGGTGACGAAGCTGAGGTCGAGGTCGCCGACGCCGCGTCGCTCCGAGGCCGCGGCCACGGCGTCGAGGTGGTCGTCGGCGACCAGCCGGGTGTCGACGAGGAGCCGGCCGATGAGGGTGGACTTGCCGTCGTCCACCGAGCCGACGGTGGCGAGGCGCAAGACGTCCTTGGTGGCGACGGGCATCTAGAAGTAGCCCTCGCGCTTGCGGTCCTCCATCGAGGTCTCCGAGAAGCGGTCGTCGCCGCGCGTGGCGCCCCGCTCCGAGACGGTGGCCGCGGCCACCTCGGCCACGACCTCTTCGATGGTGTGCGCGTTCGAGAGCACCGCGCCGGTCCCGGTGGCGTCGCCCACGGTGCGAAAGCGCACCGTGCGCTCCTCGACCCGCTCGCCGTCACGGGGTCGGACGAACTCCCCGACCGCGAGCCACATCCCGTCGCGGGCGACCACGGGCCGCTCGTGGGCGAAGTAGATGGACGGCAGGTCGACCCCCTCGCGGGCCACGTACTGCCAGACGTCGAGCTCGGTCCAGTCCGAGAGGGGGAAGGCGCGCACGTGCTCCCCGGGGTTCACCCGGCCCTGGTAGAGGCGCCAGAGCTCGGGCCGCTGGCGGCGCGGGTCCCACTGGCCGAACTCGTCACGGAAGCTGAGGACGCGCTCTTTGGCCCGGGCCTTGTCCTCGTCGCGCCGGGCCCCGCCGAAGGCGGCGTCGACGCCGTGCTCGGCGATCGCGTCGAGCAGGGTGACCGACTGGAGCCGGTTACGCGAGGCCAGGTCCCCGGGGTCGGGGACGCGCCCGCGGTCAATCGAGTCCTGGACCCTCGCCACGATCAGGCGCGCCCCCACGCGCGCGGCGGCCCGGTCCCTGAAGGCGAGCACCTCGGGGAAGTTGTGACCGGTGTCGACGTGCAGCACCGGGAAGGGGAGTCCCTGGGGGGCGAAGGCCTTGGCCGCGAGGTGCAACAAGACGGCCGAGTCCTTGCCCCCCGAGAAGAGCAGGACGGGACGCTCGCACTCCGCGACGACCTCGCGCAGGATGAACAGCGCGTGGGACTCGAGCGCGTCGAGGTGGTCGAGTCCGGGGGTCGTGGAGGGGGGGGCGAGTGCGGTCATGGGCTGTCTGCCAGTGTATTCTACAAATACACTAGAGAAAGTTAGGCATTTACTCCCATGCCCGAGACCGCGCCCGACGAGGCGCTCCTTGCAGAGCTGGGGCGCGAGGACGCGCGCCTCGAGACGGCCGCTCCGCTCTCCGTCTTGAACTGGACGTTCCGTCGCTTCGGCTCCGGGGCGGTCCTCGCCTGCTCGTTCGAGGACGTGGCCCTGTTGCACATGGCCCACTCGATCCGGCCCTCGCTCGAGGTGGTGTTCATCGATACCGGCGGCCACTTTCCCGAGACCCTCGAGTTCCTCGAGCGCCTCGAGCGGGAGTGGTCGCTGCGGGTGACGCGCACGACGCCCCCACCCGAGGCCGAGGGATGGCCTTGTGGCACCGCGCGGTGCTGCGAGCTGCGAAAGGTCGAGCCACTCTCTCGGGTCCTGGGCGAGCGCACCGCCTGGGTGACCTCCTTGAAGAGGGTGGACGCCCCCACGCGCGACGCCGCCCCGGTCGTCAGCTGGGACCGGCGCTTCTCCCTGGTCAAGGTGAACCCCCTCGCCACGTGGACCGACGACGACGTCGCCTTCTACCTCGCGAGCCACGGCCTGCCCCCGCACCCGCTCTGGGCCGAGGGCTACGGGTCGATCGGGTGCGCCGCGATGACCCGGCGCCCCCGACCCGGCGAGGGTCGCCGGTCGGGTCGGTGGGTCGGCCTCGCGAAGGACGAGTGCGGCCTCCACGAGGCCTGATATCCACCAACTTTCCCGGTCCCACCGGTACATTTGGCGCAATGTCGGTGGACCGGAGGATGAGGCGACGCTCGTGCTGCTGATCTTCCTCGCCCTCCTCTGGCTAGCGCTGCTGACCCCGATCGCCGTGCGCAAGTTCCGCGAGGTGCGCTCCGAGCGCTCGATCGAGAGCTTCCACGCCGAGCACGAGATCCTCAGTCGTCAGGGCTACGCGGTGGCGCCCGTCCATCGGCTCGACGAGTACGAGGAGACGCCGGCGCCTGTCGCGACGCGCGGGCCGAGCGCGTACGCGCCGCGACGGCCCCGCCTCACCCTCGTTCACCCCGAGGACACGTACCGCTCACTCGAGTCGCGCGGCTCGTGGGAGGAGTGGAGCGAGGACTACGACTTCGATCACGACGAGCGCGTCGCCGTCGGCCACTACGGCGCGCCACGCTCGACCGCGCGCGCCACGCCCCGCCCGACGAGCGCGAGTCCCTACGCGCGGGCCTACTCGACGTTCCCCTCCGAGTCGTCGCTCGCCTACGACGAGCCGCCGCTGCGCCAGACCTCGACGCGCGTCCAGCGCCGGCGCATCACGGTGGGCCTCGTGGGCTCGGCGGTGTTTTTCAGCGCGCTCGCCTTCGTGACCTCGATCTCGCTCGTCGCCGACCTCGCCTACCTGGCCTGGCTCCTCCTCGTCGCCTACGTGGCGCTGGCACTGTTCGCCGTGAGCCAGGGGTACCTCTCGGTCGGCACGCGGACCCCGTCGCGGCGCGAGTACCCGTCGCGCGCCGCCTACGCGCCCGAGTCCTACGAGGACGGGCCGCTCCCGGCCGCGTCCGACGGGTGGGACCGGTGGAACGAGCAGTGGGACGAGCGAGACGAGCGTGACGAGTGGGCCGAGGTCCCCTCGCGGTCCGTCTCGTACGGGGCCCGGCGCGCCTTCGGGTAGAATGGCCCTCTCGTTGGGGGTGTAGCTCAATTGGTAGAGCGCTACGTTCGCAATGTAGAGGCAGTGGGTTCGAATCCCATCACCTCCACCACGAGCCCCCCAGCCTGAGGGGCACCCCGCCGACGCGGGTCGGCCGGCTCGGCCCCACGGGTCGACGCATCATCTGAGGGTCGCGAACCCGCCCGTCGCCGCTAGGGTTATCTGCGTGGCTACGCAGATAGTCAGGGAGCCCTCCGTGCGCGAGGTCGACGTCGCGGTCGAGACGATGCGGCTCCTCGCCGATCGGACGCGGCTGCGGATCGTCTGGGCGCTGCTCCACGGTGAGCACTCGGTGAACGAGCTCGCCGAGCACGTCGGGATGAACCCGGCGGCCGTCTCCCAGCACCTCGCGAAGCTCCGCCTCGCCCGCGTCGTGACCGTCCGCCGTGACGGGACGAGGGCGTACTACTCGACCGACGACGAGCACGTGCGGACCCTCGCCGAGCAGGCGCTCTTCCACTCCGGGCACGCCCCGGCGCCCCGGCGCCGCGAGCGACGTCGGGGGGAGGCGTGAGCGTCCACGACGTCGGCTCGTGCGCCCCGTGGGGACCGGCGCCGCGGATCAACGACGACGGGGAGTCCGAAGACCGGCGAGCGGCCCATCGGGCGGTGGCCTGGTCGGCCGGCGGCCTGTTCGCCGCCGGCGCCCTGGAGCTCGCGGTGGCGGCCCTCGGCCACTCGGCGGGACTGCTGGGCGACGCCCTCCACAACCTCGCCGACGTCGGCACTTCGGCGATCGTCTTCGTCGGGTTGCGGGTCTCGCGCCGACCGGCCACGGCGTCGCACCCCTACGGCTGGGATCGGGCCGAGGACCTCTCGGGGCTCGGGGTCGCCCTCTTGATCTGGGCGAGCGCGGCGCTCGCGCTCGTGGTGAGCGTGCGCAAGCTGCTCGACGGGACGACGGCCTCGCACCTGGGGGTCGGCGTCGTGGCCGCGACCGTCGCCGTTGCGGCCAACGTCCTCGTCGCTCGCTACAAGCTGCGCGTCGGCCGACGCATCCGCTCGGCCGCCCTCGTCGCCGACGCGCGTCACTCCTGGATCGACGCGGCG
Source organism: Actinobacteria bacterium 21-73-9 (assembly GCA_002255565.1). Classification (GTDB taxonomy): domain Bacteria; phylum Actinomycetota; class Acidimicrobiia; order Acidimicrobiales; family RAAP-2; genus RAAP-2. The sequence continues at coordinate 15,653 of NCBE01000009.1, read as the reverse complement.
TCCTCGGCCGGGGCACTTTTCGGACTGGGCGCGGTCGCCGTCGGGCTCCGGTGGGCCGACGGGGTGGCGGGTTTGCTCATCGCCGGGATCGTGGCGCACGTGGCCTACGGCGTGACCCGTGACGTCGTCGGGCGCCTGGTCGACGCGGTGGCACCCGAGACGCTCGAGGCGGCCGCGGCCGCGGCGACCGGGGTCGCGGGCGTGAGCCACGTCCACGCGAAGGGCCGGTGGGCGGGCCGAGCCCTGCTCGTGGAGGTCGAGGGCTACGTCGCGCCCGACACCCCGGTCGAGGCGTGCGAGCACATCGGCGACGAGGTGCGTCGCGCGGTGGCCGCGGCCGTCCCCGAGACGCGGGTCGTGACCTTCTCGGCGCGCGCCCTCGAGCGCGAGGTCTGACGTGGCCGACGAGCCCGCGCCGCCGACCGAGGCGCTCGACCTCGACGACGCCCGCCGTCGCTACCACTTCGCCCTGGCGCCCGAGGACCTGGATCGGCTGCCCTTCTACTCGGCGCTCCTCGCGCGCCTCGAGGCGGACGACGTCGCGCTGCGGCTGCTCGCGAGCGTGCGGGTCGAGCAGCGCAACCCCATGCTGGTGCTCGCGGTGCTGCACCGCGCCGCGCTGCTCGGCCACCCCGTGCTCGCGCCCATCTACGAGGTGATTCGCCACGGCGTCTCGACCGACGTCGACGTCGCGGCCGACGCCGTCGTCGAGGTGGTGCGCCACGAACCCGAGGTGGTGCGCGCGCAGCTGTGGCGCTCGACCCAGACGAACGAGCCCGGCCGCAGCGCCGTTCTCCAGGCGGTGGTGCGCGACCTGGTGGAGCCGGGCCGGACGATGGCCGTCGTCGACGTCGGGACCTCGGCGGGCATCAACCTGTTCTTCGACCGGCTCCCGGTGCGCGCTCGCGACGACGACGACCCGCTGACCCTGGTCTGCGAGGACGAGGGACCCGTCGATCGCGTGACGCCCCTGCCCTCGGTGGGCGCGCGCGTCGGGATCGACCCGAACCCCCTCGACCTCGGTGACGACGAGGACCGGCTGTGGCTGAAGGCGTGCCTGTGGCCCGAGGAGCGCCGCCGCCACCAGCGCTTCGACGCGATCGTCGCGCGCTACCGCACGTGGCCCGCGACGACGCTGCTCGCGGGCGACGCGCTCGAGCGGCTCGAGGACGCCCTCGCCCTGGCCTCCGCGGACGACGTGCGCGTGGTGGTGAACACGTGGTCGGCGTTCTACTTCGGCGAGGACGAGCGGCGCGCCTACTACGGGGCGCTGCGCGAGCTCGGCGCGTCGTCCAACGTCGCGTGGGTCTCCATCGAGTCGACCCTGGTCGCGTGGCCCGACCTCGAGGAGGCGACCGACGAGCGGCGACGAGGCGCGAGCCAGGTGGTGGTGTCGCGTCCGGGCGAGGCGCCGGTACGATGGGGGTGGTGTCACCCCCACGGTCGGTGGGTGGAGCGCCTGAGCAGGACCTAAGCCCCGCGGACGGTTCCGCGCGAGGCTGCCCCGAGGCCGCGGTGGAGTGCGCGCGGTGTGGAAAAGGTGCGCCTAAGTGGTTGGTTTCTCGACCCACGCGTGTCGAATCGGTGGATAACGACCCGGGAGCTGGGCAAAACCCGATGATTTCGCTCCGAGCCCTTGGCGCGGCCCCCGGGCTCTGGCACAGTGACTCGCGTAGTCCACGCAGTACCTGCCCACCAACTTCGAGCCGAGAGGTGAGAGGGAGGCGGGGGGCGAGGGACCCCGCAAGGGGGACAGAGCCCCTCGAGCGGTAGCGGAGTTCGGTCCGCGACCCGCGAGAGGCCAATGGCGTGGAGTGCATGCCGCTAGCGGTGTCCTGTCCGACACGGGGCGCCGGTGGCGTGCCTCGGAAACCCCGAGGGGCGGGTGGGCTTCGGCCCACTGGTCACTCGGGGTTTTCGACCGTCCGGGGGACCCTCAGTCGATCCAGTAGCGCCGGTCGGGCCCGCCGTCGGCGTCGACGGCGCTCAGACGCTCGAAGCGGCCCCCGTTCTTCTCGATCACCCGCCGCGACGCGTCGTTGGCGACGTCGCAGGTCACGAGGACCCGGTCGACGCCGTGGGAGCGCAGGACGATCACCGCCTGGTGGAGCATCTCGGTCGCGTAGCCCCGGCGACGCCAGGCGGGCACGACGGCGTAGCCGACGTGTCCGCCGTGCTCGAGGAGGAAAGGGTTGGTGAGCGCGAAGCGCAGCGAGACCCGTCCCACGAGGACCCCGTCGTCGACCGCGGCGAGTTGGGTGCCGGGCGGCCACTCCCCGGGCAGCGTGCGGGCGTAGACGTGGTCGCGTTGGTCCTGGACGAACTCGGCCCAGGACCGATCCGGGGCCTGCAGCAAGAAGGGGAAGTCGTCGGCGCGCAGCGCCTCGTGCGCGGCCAGCGCGGCGGCCTCGTCATCGAGGCGGTAGGGGCGCAGCCGTAGCACCACCCAAGGCTAGTGAGCGGCCGGATGCCCACTCGGACGGCGTTGACGCGACGCGCCCGCCGCCGTGGGGCCGCCGTCAGGGCGTCGGGGCGCGCGGACCGTGGCTAGCCTCACGGAGCGATGAGCTACGTCGACTTCGCCGAGGAGCACGTGGCGGGTGTCCTCCGGCTGTGCGGGGCCGAAGGGTGGCCGACCTTTCCGGCGGACCCCGCGCGCGCCCTGCGCGTCCTGACGGCGCCGGGGGTGGTCACCGTGGTGGCCCTCGAGGACGGTGCAGTGGTCGGCTTCGCCCAGATGCTCACCGACGGTGAGATCCAGGCGTTCTTGAACCTCGTGGTCGTTGCGGCGGCGGCTCGGGGACGGGGGATCGGCACGCGGCTCGTCCGAGAGGCCTTCGCTCGTTCCGGCGCGCAGCGTGTCGACCTGCTCGCGCTCGAGGAGAGCACGGGCTTCTACCACTCGTTCGCCCATCGGACGTTCGCCGGCTACCGCGTCTACCCCGGGGGCGAACCGAGCGACGCGTAGCCGCCCCCGACGGAGCGGGGCCACCCGACGTGTCCGTGCCGTCGGCGGCGTGGCCGCGACACGGGATCGAGTCAGACCCGTGCTCGCCGCGCCGTGGTGGGCTCTCGAGCGAGTCCCGAGCCACGTCCGCTCACCGGGGTCAAAAGAGGGTGGTTGACTCGGGCTCGATGAGCCCGGGCCCGTCGTTGCGCACCGAACCCACGGCCTTGGTGACGGCGTGGTGGGCGAGCGTGCCCGCCGGCGCCGGACGCAAGAGCCCCTGGCGTTCCTCGGCCTCGTGACCCGCGACGTCGAGCCAGGCTTCGAGGTCGTCGGGGTCGAGCACGACGGGCATGCGGTCGTGGATCTGCTCGAGGTCGGCGCTCGGCTCGGTCGTGATGACGGTGCAGGTCGGAAGCGTCTGGCCGGTCGTGGGGTCGCGCCAGTGCTCGTAGAGCCCGGCGAGCACCAGCGGCTCACCGTCGACGCGGGTGAAGTAGTGCGGCTGGCGGTTCCCGCCCGGTCGGTGGTCCCACTCGTAGAAGCCGTCGACGGGGATCGCGCAGGTCCGTGACCGGAAGGCCGCGCGGAAGGAGGGCTTCTCGGCGACGGTCTCGCCGCGGGCGTTGAAGAGGCGGTTGCCGACGTCGGGGCTCTTCGCCCAGGAGGGGACGAGGCCCCAGCGGTAGCGGTCGAGGACCCGGCCCTCGGGCCCTTCGGCGGCGGCGAAGAGGGAGCGCTGGGGGCCGACGTTCCAACTCGGCGTGCCCTCCGGGTCGAGCCCGGCCGCGAGGGCGGCCGAGAGGAATCGGGCCAGGTGAGCCGGGGGGGTGAAGAGGGCGACGCGGCCGCACATGGCCCCAGTCTGCCCGCCCCCGCCCGGGTTGGCGGCCGTGACGCGGCCTCGCTACTGTTACGAACATATGTTCGCTTCCGACCTCTCCCGACCCCCGATTCCCAAGGAGCTGCGGGCGACGCTGCGCCCGGTCGCCCTGGCCTCGACCCGTCTCCTGCCGCTCGGCGAGCCGTGGCGCCACTGGGTCCCGGGCGGGGGGCTGCGACGCGGCTCGACGGTCGTCGTCGAGGCCCCGGCCGGTCGGGGCGGGCTGAGCCTCGCCCTCGCCCTCGTCGCCGAGTCGAGTGCGCAAGGACACTGGGCGGGAGTCGTCGGGGTCGATGACCCTGGGGTCGTCGCGATGCTCGAGCTCGGCCTCGACCTGCGCCGCGTGCTCTTCGTGCCCCGTCCGCGCGGGGCGTGGGCCGAGTCGACGGCCGACCTGCTCGACGGGGTCGACCTCGTCGTGGTGCGCCCGCCGGGCCGAGCCGCCCACGGGGCGGCCCGGCGCCTCGTCGACCGTGTACGCGAGAGCGGTGCGGTGTTGCTCGCCCTCAGCGAGCCGCGCACCCCGTGGCCGCTCCCGGCCGACCTGCTCTTCAGCGTGGTCGACGCGCGATGGGCCACGACGAGCCGTCTCGACGCGCGTCGACTGACCGTGCGGGTCGGCGGGCGCGGGGCCGCCGGTCCCGTGCGCGAGCACGTCGTCGTCCTGCCCAACCGGGACGGGCGGGCCGAGGCGCCCTAGTGGAGCGCCTCCTCGCCGTCTGGGTCGAGTCGCTCAGCGACGAGGCACCCGACGGGTCGACGCTGCGTGCGACCCTCGAGCTGCTCGACGCCCTCGACGCCCTCTGCCCCTTCACCGAGGCGGTGCGCCTGGGCCTGTTCGCGCTGCCACTACGCGGGCCGAGCCGCTTCTTCGGCGGTGACGACGCGGTGCTGGGTCGCGTGCGCCGGTGCGTGCTCGAGGTCGTCGGCGTCGAGCCCGACCTCGGCGTGGCCGAGGGCCTCTTCAGCGCCGAGCTGGCGGCGCGCCAGCGCGTGGTCGTCCCGGTCGGTCGCGGTGACGCCTTCCGACGTGTCCAGCCCCTCGCCGCGCTCGGCCGGCGGGATCTCGCCACGACGGGCGAGCGGCTGGGGCTACGCACGGTGGGGGCCTTCGCCGACCTCGACCCGGCGCGCGTCGCCGAGCGCTTCGACCGCCGGGTCCTCGACGCGTACCGCGTGGCCCGCGGAGAGCTCGCCGAGCTCGAGGGCCAGCGCGACCCCCGCCTCGGGGCGCGTCTGGCGGCGCTGCGCGGGGTCGTCGAGGTGTCGGGCGAGCAGCGGGGCTTCTTCGGTCAGCGCAGCGCCGGTGATGACCGGGCCGAGATCGCGGCCCACCGGGTCCGTCGCCGTCTCGGGGCCGAGGCGGTGTGCGTGGCGCGCCTGCGTGGCGGGCGGGGACCCGAGGACCGGGCGACCCTCGTGCCCTGGGGGGCGCCCGAGGCCGACGGCACCGACGGTGCCCCCTGGCCGGGACGGCTCGTGGCCCCCTCGCCGGCGACGACGCTGGCCCGCCCGGTGCCCCTGCAGGTGCGTGACGAGGGGGACCGGCCGGTCGTGCTCGGCGCGCGCGGGACGCTCAGCGCCCCGCCGGCGTCGGTCGTCTTCGCCACGCCGCTGCGTCGCGAGGTGGTCTGGCACGCCGGGCCGTGGCCGCTGGTGGAGCGGTGGTGGTCGCGCCGACGGCGTCGCGCCCATCTCCAGGTCGTGCTCGCCGGCGGCGAGGCGCTGCTCGTCGCGACCGAGGCCGGCCGGTGGTGGCTGGTGGGGATCTACGACTGATGGCGCTCTACGGCGAGCTCCACGCCCACTCGGGCTTCAGCTTCCTCGACGGCGCGAGCGACCCCGAGGAGCTCGTCGTCGAGGCGGTGCGCCTCGGCCTCTCGGGCCTGGCCCTCACCGACCACCACGGTCTCTACGGCGTGGTGCGCTTCGCCGAGGCGGCCCGGGCGCTCGGCCTGGCCACCGTCTTCGGCGCCGAGCTGACCCTGGGCGGGAGCGACGACCGCACGGGGGTCCCCGACCCCTCGGGCGAGCACGTGGTGGTGCTCGCGCGCACGCCCGCGGGCTACGCGCGCCTCTCACGCACGCTCGGCCTGGCGCACCTCGCGCGGGGCGAGAAGGGGGCGCCACGCCTCTGCCTCGACGACGTCGCGGCGGCCGCGCACGACTGGCTCGTCCTTACCGGGTGCCGCAAGGGGCCGCTCACCCGCGCGCTCGAGGCCGAGGGGCCGCGCGCGGCGACCCGCGCCCTCGAGCGCCTGGTCGAGCGCTTCGGGCGCGACCGCGTGGCCGTCGAGCTCTGGGACCACGGTGAGCCCCTCGACGTCGCGCGCAACGACGCGCTCGCCGAGATCGCGGTGCGCGTGGGCGTCGACCTGGTCGCGACGAACAACGTGCACTACGCCACACCCCGCGACCTGCCCCGGGCCCACGTGCTCTCGGCGATCCGCGCGCGGCGCAGCCTTGAGGAGATGGAGGGGTGGCTGAGCGCCTCGCCGCTCGCGCACCTGCGCAGCGACGCCGAGCAGCGCCGGCGCTTCGCGCGCTGGCCGGGCGTCGTCGACCGGGCCGGCGAGCTCACGGCCGCGCTGGCCTTCGACCTGCGCCTGGTGGCGCCGCGCCTGCCGACCTTCGCCACGCCGCCGGGCCTCGACGAGCAGGCCTACCTCGAGCGCCTCGTCGTCGAGGGGGCGACGAGGCGCTACGGGACCCGCGACGCCGAGCGGGTGCCCGGGGCGTGGCGCCAGATCGACCACGAGCTGGCCGTGATCGCCCAGCTGGGCTTCGCCGGCTACTTCCTCACCGTCTGGGACATCACCGAGTTCTGCCGGGCGCGCGACATCTACTGCCAGGGCCGGGGCTCGGCCGCGAACTCGGCCGTCTGCTACGCGCTGGGGATCACCAACGCCGACGCCGTCGCCCTCAGCCTCTTCTTCGAGCGGTTCCTGTCGCCGGCGCGCGACGGCCCCCCCGACATCGACGTGGATATCGAGTCGGGCCGGCGCGAGGAGGTCATCCAGTACGTCTACGAGCGCTACGGCCGACACAACGCGGCCCAGGTGGCCGCCGTCATCACCTACCGCTCGCGCTCGGCGCTGCGCGACGTGGCGCGCGCGTTCGGCGCGAGCGAGGAGGAGGCCAACCACGTGCGCGACCACGTGGACCGCGACACGATGACGCCCCTCGACGACTCGGTGGAGGAGCTCGTGACGACGCTGGCGAGAGAGCTGCGCGACCGGCCCCGCCACCTCGGGCTTCACTCGGCCGGCATGGTCATCTGCGACCGGCCGGTCCTCGACGTCTGCCCGGTCGAGTGGGCCCGCACCGAGGGGCGCAGCGTGCTGCAGTGGGACAAGGACGACTGCGCGGCGATCGGCCTGGTGAAGTTCGACCTACTGGGCCTGGGCATGCTCGAGGCGCTGCACCGCTGCGTCGACCTGGTGCGGGCCCACTACGGCGTCGGGCTCGACCTTGGGGCACTGGCCCAGGAGCCGGCCGTCTACGACCTGCTCTGCGAGGCCGACACCGTCGGGGTCTTCCAGGTCGAGTCGCGGGCCCAGATGGCGACCCTGCCGCGGGTCCGGCCCCGGTGCTTCTACGACCTGGTGATCGAGGTCGCCCTCATCCGGCCCGGCCCGATCCAGGGCCGGGCCGTCAACCCCTACCTGCGCCGGCGCCGCGGCGAGGAGCCGGTCACCTACCTCCACCCGCGGCTCGAGCCGATCCTCTCGCGCACCCTCGGCGTGCCCCTCTTCCAAGAGCAGCTGATGGAGATGGCCGTCGCCGTCGCCGGCTTCTCGCCGACCGAGGCCGACGAGTTGCGCCAGGCCATGGCCGCCAAGCGCTCGGAGCTGCGCATGATGCGCCTGAAGGGCCGCTTCTACGCCGGCATGGCCGCCAACGGCATCACCGGCGCGCCGGCCGACCAGCTCTTCGACGCGCTGGCGGCCTTCGCCAACTTCGGCTTCCCCGAGTCCCACGCCGTCTCGTTCGCCCACCTCGTCTACTGCTCGGCCTGGCTGAAGCTCCACTACCCGGCGGCCTTCCTCGCCTCGCTCTTGAACGCCCAGCCGATGGGCTTCTGGTCGCCCCAGAGCCTCGTGGCCGACGCCCGACGCCACGGGGTCACGGTCGCCCGGCCCCACGTGGACCGCTCGGCGGCGCTCGCCACCTTGGAGGGCGACCCGGCCGCGCCGGTCGTGCGCTTGGGGCTCGCGAGCGTGCGCGCGCTCGGGGCCGAGGCGGCCGAGCGGATCGCGCTCGGCGCGCCGTACCGGGACGTCACCGACCTCGCCCGGCGCGCCGGCCTCTCCACGGCCGCCCTCGAGGCGCTGGCCGCGGTCGGGGCGCTCGACGGGATGGGCGGGGACCGGCGCGCCCTCACCTGGGCCGCCGGCGCGGCCAGCCAGGCCCGCCCCGACCGGCTCGAGGGTGTCGTCACCGGGCTCGTCGCGCCGGCTCTCGCGCCGACGAGCGACCTGGAGCGGGTGGCCGACGACCTGTGGGCGATGGGACTCACGACCGAGGCGACCGCGATGGAGCTCGTGCGCCCCGCCCTCGACGCGTGCGGGGTGGCTCGGGCGGGGACGCTGGGCGCGGTCGAGGGTTCCCGGGTGACCGTGGCGGGGGTGGTGACCCACCGTCAGCGGCCCGAGACCGCCAACGGCGCGGTCTTCGTGAACCTCGAGGACGAGACCGGCCACGTGAACGTGATCTTCTCGCGCGGGGCCTGGATCCGTTGGCGGATGGTCGCCGAGCGCGCGGTGGCCCTGGTGGTGCGCGGGACCCTCGAGCGCGGCCAGGGGACCCTCGCGCTCTCGGCCGAGCACGTCGAGGCGCTCGTGCTGGGCGCGACGTCGCCCTCGCGCGACTGGCACTGAGCTCGAGACCGCTCGTGCACCCGACGGTGCCCACGCGGCCCGCCCGTCGCGGGCCGCCCCCGGGCCGCCCGGGCTTGTATCCCTCCGGGCCCGTCGTGCGTCTATGGGGTGTTCGAGCGAAAGGAACACCATGAAAAGGACCGTGGGCACGACTGACAGGATCGTGCGAGCCGTCATCGCCGTCGCCGCCCTCGTGGGAGCGGGGGTCGCCGGGATCTCGAGCGCGTGGGGCATCGTGCTGGTGATCGCCGCCGCCGTCATGGCCGTGACGGCCTCGAGCGGCTACTGCCCGATCTACAGCGCGACCGGCATCAGCACGACGGGGCAGCGGCGCCGTCACCGTCACGGCGTGAGTGCCCACTGAGACCACGCCGATAGCGTCACGAGATGGACGAGGCCGCCGACAGCGCGCGCGACGACGAGTTCGGGGTTGCCGTCGTCGCCGAGCTCGATGGGCTCTACCGGTACGCGCGCTGGCTGGTCGGCGACGGAGTCGAGGCCGAGGACCTCGTGGGCGACACGGTGCTGCGGGCCCTCGAGCGCCGCGACCAGTTCCGCGCCGAGTCGTCCCTGCGGACCTGGCTGCACCGGATCCTCTACCACCGGGCAGTCGACCGGTCACGGCACGCGCATCACGAGGTCGCGGTCGAAGACGTCGAGCGTCGGTGGGGCGACGAGCGCTACAGCGTCGACGCGTCGGCGGTGCTCGAGCGGGCGGAAGGGCGCGCCGGGCTGGTCGAGGCGCTCGTGCACCTGCCCGTGCACTACCGCAACGTGGTCGTCCTGCACGACGCCCAACAGTGGACCGTCGCCGAGATCGCCGATCAGCTGGAGTTGTCGGTCGCCGCGACCAAGCAACGGCTACGGCGAGGGCGGATGATGCTCGTGAGCAGTCTCGCGAGCGCGGAGGAGCGAGGAATGGCCAATCGAGACGTGGTGCTCAGCTGCGCCGAGGCGCGCGCCCTGGTGTCGGACTACCTGGACGAGGAGTTGGAGGCGAACCAGCGCACTCAACTGGAGGCGCACCTCGAGCGGTGTGCGACGTGTCCGCCGCTCTACGCGGCGCTGGTCGGGGTTCGCGACCTCCTTGGCGACCTGCACGATCCCGACAGCGTCATCCCCGAGGTGATGCGGGCCCGCCTGGAGAGCCGCATCGCGGGAACCTCGTCGTCGAGCGTGGCGTAGTCGTCCGCCACCCGCTGTGCCGAGAGTGCCCGCAGTCGTCACGTGATCAGGTGCGGCCCCGCGGGCAACTCTCGACCTGACGTGGCGACGGCGGCTCGTGGTCGTGGCGAGGAGGGTGGCCGCCCCGCGCAGCGAGTCGAGGGACGGTGCGGCACTCGCGGTCGAGGTCGTCTGTCGTTATCGCCAGGTTGTCACCTAGTTGTGTGAAGAGTTCCCGGAGGAGAGACGGCGCCCCACGGCGTCACGGGACGTGGGGGTGCTGCTCGTCGTTGGAGCGCTCGTGGGGACGCCGGCCTGGGCCGTCGACCGGAGGTCGACGGCCCAGGCCGGTGGATAGACCAGTCCGATCCATCGGCGCCGCGGGCCGGGATGGGCCCGCTCCACCCTTCGTTGATCCTGGCGCGCCATGACCCGAAGGGCTCGGTCCTCGCGCTCGGTGGCCCGGTCCACGCGCCACATCCGCGCGGCCCCGGCCTACTCGAAGCCGGCGAACGTGACGCGGCTCACCGGCGCGCGCCCGTTCGTCGCGGGAGCGGACTCCGGCGGAGGCGGGTCGATGCCCCACCGCGCAGCGTCGAGGCGGGCGGCGTCGTGTGACGCTCGCTCGTACGACGGACCTTCGCCGCGCGCGATCTCGTCCCAGTCCCGGAGGGACTCGAGTCCGACGTCGATGGTGTGGATCCAGGACTCGATGGTGGAGACGATCTGTCCGGCGATCTGGACGAGACGCTCAACGTCGTCGCGAACCTCCGCTCTCGGAGCTGCGTCGCTCGTGAGTGGCGCTGGGGTCGAGGCCATGGGGCCGCTGGGGCGCGCGACCCGCACCGGAAACACCACCTCGTCAAGGGCATACTTGCTATTCATAGATCGCTCGCTTTCTTGGGGAGTTCGTAGAGATCGGAGACACTCGGATCGAGGGGCGCCGAAGTGCTCGCACGGGGGGGAGACCGCCGCCCGGCCGAGGATGTGACACGGTCGCTGACGGGCGCGCGCCATTCGCGGGCGCCCCTTCGACACCGGCGATGCTCTCTTCGGGCGGCGACCACGGAACGAGACGGTCGCGTGCCCACGGGGGGAGCCCGCACCCATCGCGATCCTCTACTCGGCCGCACAAGGGCCTGTGTGTGCGGCCGAGTAGACGATCACGATGGAGACGAGACCGGGTGGGGAGTGGCGAGGTCCGCGTCGTGAGCCCCCGGGTTCGCGCGAGACGGTCGCCCCACGCGCACGACACCGCGGCCGGGTCGAGCGTGACGACGTGGGCTGGCCATCGTTCCTGATGCCAGCCCACGTCATCGCTCGCTCGCCGGTCCCCGGGCGCACCGTACTCGAGGGTCCATCGGGGGATCCGAGTGTGACGACACACCCGAAAACAGACCCCGGAGTTGGATGCACGCGGGACGCCCGAGACGGCCGTCGCGGGGGAATCGCCGAACTCGCAGGGGGGTGCGATGACGGAGATCCCGACCCTAGGGCGACGACCGCCACGGCGGTGAGCGACGGCCACGAGGGCCGTCTTCGCGACGCGTGTCTCCGTGACGGGGACCTCTCCACGCGTTCTCACGTCGCTCCACCTCCATGGCAACTCGACTCGGTGTCGAGCCACCTGGATGCGGGGTCTGGGCGTCCGGCGCGCAGAGTATCACGGCTCCTCGCGCGCCGCAACTCGAGCGTGGTCCGTGGTCGTGCGCAGAGTCGCTCGAGCCGGGGCGTCGGGGAGACGAGACCGGCTTCGACGAGCGGTTACACCTCGCTGAACACGGTCCCTCCGCTGAGCGGAGGCACTAGTGACGGGGCCGAGGCCTGACTCTCAGTTCGTCGGGCGTAAGTTCACCCTCCACCACTCGGGTCGCGACCCCGGTGAGCTTCTCGTTGTGGTCCCGCGAGAACGTCCTCAGGAGGTCGAAGGCCTCGCTCATTTCGCACGAGAGGGCCTGACGGATCATGCCCTTCGCCTGCTCGATGATCACCCGGCTATTCAGAGCGTTGGTCAACTGGCTGTTCAACAGGCCCGCGCTTAGGGAGGTCTGGTGCTGAAGGATCGCGATCGTGGCGACGTCGGCGAGTCCCTGGGCGACCACGATGTCGTCGCTCCCGAGGGGCCCTTCATGGGTCCGGAATAGGTTCAACGCTCCGATGGTGGTGCCTCGTAAGCGCATGGGCAGGCAGTGCACCGCGCGGAAGCCCTGGGTCATCGCCCGGGGCGAGAAACGCGGCCATCGGGTGTCGTCCTCGGTCAGGGCGCGGTTGACGATGGGCGTACCGCTTCGGACGCAGTCGACGCAGGGCCCCTCCGCGGCTTGGATCTGGAAGAGCTCGAGAACGCGCATGGACTCGCTCGAGGAGGCGATGAACTGAAGGTCTCCTCCGGGAGTCGCCAGCATCACTCCCGCGGCATCGACGCCGATGGTCTCGGTGCATCGCTGGACTAAGACGGTCAGGACGTCGATGAGGTCGTAGTCGTCGACGAGGTTGTCCGCGATTTGGACGATGGTCTGAATTACGACGGACTCTCTGGTCATGGCGTCACCTGTTCGTGTACCGCTCGGCACGGTCGGATGTCCGCGAACTTCTCGCCAGCCGGCCGTCCAACTCTACCGGCCTCACTGCGGTTTCGCCCCGGTATCGATCCACGCGCCGGTCTTTTGGTCGATGGAGGCGCGCCGGGCGATGACGTTCTTCGCCAGGGTCGTGAGCTCGATCCCGTTCGCGTAGGAGTGCGCCCGCAGCGTGACGAGGGCGTCTCGGACCGGCATTGACGCTTGGACGGCCAGCATTCCGGCGGCCTGGTGCACGCGAAAGTCCAGTCCGAAGGGACCGCGCAACTCGCTCAGGAGGTCGTCCGGAGGGGCGCCGGCCTCCATCGAGAGCACCGCCCGGGCGACCACCGACGCCATGATCTGTGAGTCCGAGGTCGTGTCGTCGCTGAGCTCACCCGGTGTCCCTCGAAACAGGCTGAGGGCACCGAAGCGAATCGCGCCGATGCGTACCGGGAAGGCGAAGGCCGCCCGGACACCCAGCGCCAGCGCCTCGCTCGCGTAGGGAGCCCAGAGGGGTCGTGAGGGATGGCGCAGGTCCGACTCGACCACGCTTGCGCCCGTCCGGGACGCGTGGAGCGCGGGTCCCTCGCCCAGGGTCATCTCAGCCCCGAGGAGCAGCCGTGCGGCGGGGCCGTGCGAGCACAGGATCGTCATCACGTCGGGCGACGGCGTGAGCGACACTCCGGCGCCGTCGAGCCCTGTGAGCTCGACGGCCACGTGGCAGAGCGACGGCTCCCGGGAGCCGTGACGGTCGAGGCGCTCCATCAGTGTGAAGATGTCGGCCAGTCGGTCGGCGTTCACCCCGTCACCTCACCTCTCGATGGCCGGCGGGGACGAGCGGGCCGACGGTGGCGATCACGATCGCTCCTCCCCGTCTCGCCCGGGGGCTCCGGGTGGGGCGTGTCGGTCACGGGGTCGCGACCTCGGTGTCGAGCCTAGTGACCCTCCGGGTGCGCACGATGACTGACCCGGACGGGCTCGACCGGCCGCCGGTGTGGGGGTGTGCTCGCGTGGTGCTCGGGTCGGTCGAGATGGCTCGCGTCCGCACGGTGGGTTCAGACCGTTGGGGAACGCCGGAGTGACCCCCGACACCGATGACGAGAGGTCCACGCCGAGGGCGGTGACACTCGGTGACCCGGACAACGCGGTCTCCCCGGCGCGCGACACGATCTCGTGGCGCGGGGGGGCGCCGACGGGTGGGCCCGCGCTCTCCTCGAGTGGATGGACCAGCCACCGTCGCTGGGACCGGCCCCCACGACATCGCGCGAGGGGGCGCCGATGGTCGCGTGGGCGGCCTCTCGCGGCTGCGTAACGGACGACGCAGAGCTGTGGTAGGGTCCCGCCAAGGACGTCTAGACCCTGCCTCCTTCTGACTCGGCATCTCGTCGAGTGAAGAAAGGGAGTGTGAGATGGGTCTTCCCGGAATGGTTCTTAGCGCTATCTCAGTAGCAGTTGGCGCCATCATGTATTGGGCGGTGACCTACCAGGGTCACGGATTTCGCCTCTCCACCGTCGGCCTGATCTTGATGATCGTGGGCGCGGCGGGATTCGTCGTGAATTGGCCCAACGCTACCTAAATACCACCAATTGGTTGTATTCCTATACTGACATGGCGCCGGAGCGAACCTTAGGCGGTGGGCAGCCGCAACAGCACGGCGTTGGTGCATAATAAGCTATCCGCGACTAGCGCCTTCCCTACTTACAGAGTTCATCTATCGCATGGCGAAAAAATTCCATTGGACCAATCGCTCCGTCATGGCCTTTGCTGGGCAACGCGACCCAGTCGAAGTCATGGAAGCGAAGGCACGTGAGTTGGCCCTGAAGGCAAAGGATGATGGCTGGGGCGGCCCGCCTTTTGACCCACTTGCGCTTGCCCAGTGGCTGAAGATGCCGGTCGAGGCCCGAGGCGACATACCTGATGCGCGCACCGTGCCGACAAGTGGTGGAGGTCTTGTCCTCGAATACAACCCCATGCGGCCGCGCGGTCGACTGCGGTTCTCCATCGCTCACGAAATCGCGCACTCACTTTTCGCCGACTGTGCCGAGGAGATTCGCAACCGCGGTGGCGACGCAACCGCGGCGGCGGACAGCTGGCAGCTAGAGGTGCTTTGCAACATAGGTGCGGCAGAGCTGCTGATGCCGTTGGGCAGCTTTTCTAATCTCGCGGGCCAGATACTCTCCATCAAGTCCGTTATGGACCTTCGTAAGAGCTTCGATGTATCTGTCGAGGCGTGCCTGATTCGCCTGATCAAGCTCTCCCGAACCCCGTGCGCTGCGTTCTGCGCGTCTATGCATGACGATGGGCACTACAAAGTGGACTACGTAATTCCGACACCTGGCTGGACAAGCCCTGTAAGTGTGGGTCAGAAGGTGCCCGACAATAGTGCTGTAGCTGAAGCGAACGCTATCGGCTTTACTGCAATTGGCGAAGAGGAGTGGATTGCCGGAAAGCCACTGCGAGTCGAGTGCGTCGGACTTGCGCCATATCCAGGCGGGGTCGTGCCGCGCGTCGTCGGTCTTTTGATTGCTACCGAGCAAGCGCAGTTTAGACCGCCTGAAATCATCGAGGTAGACGGAGACGCCCTGGAACCACGTGGTAAGGGGCCAAGGCTCGTTGCTCATGTCATCCCGGATACGAATACAGTTTGGGGTGGAAACGGCTTCGCCTCGCAAGTGCGCCGTAGGTTTCCGGATGTTTGGTCCCGCTTCAAGAAAGATACCATCGAAGCGCGCAGACTGCCGGCACTGGGCGATGTGTTTATTGGGATGCTTGACAATAACATCAGCGTCGCCCACATGGTGGCTCAGCATGGCATTGGTGCATCACGTTCTCTGCGTTTGCGCTATGCGGCTCTTGCCCAATGCCTCTCGGAGGTAAGGGAAAAGGCACAGCAGCTCGGAGCGACGGTGCACATGCCGCGCGTTGGGACGGGCCACGGTGGTGCAAGTTGGGACATCGTAAGAGAGTTAATAAGCGAGGAGCTTGTCGATAAAGGAGTGGCAACCACGGTCTACAGACCGCCCGGTTGACCTGTTCATTAAACAAGAACGACAAGTGGACGGATGAAGCCCAGAGCCATCGTTTTGTCGGGGAGAGTCTGCGCGGGGAAATCCACGCTGGCGAACAATCTGCAAAGCAGAGCAAACGCCAAGCTCATCAAGTCTAAAGACCTCATATACGAGAGATTGCCTAAAACAGCTCAATCTCGGCATGCCAT
>NCBE01000008.1 GCA_002255565.1 Actinobacteria bacterium 21-73-9 | reverse complement strand
GGACCAGGGCGGCGCCCGCCCGTCCGGTCACGCGCGCGAAGCCGTCGGCGGCGCCGGTGGCGACGGGCTCGGCCAGGACGAGGATCGGGCGCACGCCGGGGTCGTCGTCGAGGGCCGCGACGAGGTGCATCTCGGAGGTGCCGGGGTTGGCGAAGCACGCCTCGACGCCCCCGGCGCGCAGCGTCTCCCACAGTGCGTTGGCGCCCAGTCGCGTGGCCGTCTCCTCGTCCGCGCGCACTATACCCGGGGCCCGGTCGCCTCTTCGGTCTCGTCCAGGCGGCGCACCGACTCTTCGAGCTCGGCGCGGATCGCCCGCAGGCGCGCCCGGCGCGCCTCGCCCTCGAGGGGCGCCTCGCGCGCGGTGATCGCGGCGATCGCCGCCTCGACCGGGCCGAGGAACCGGCTCGGCGAGCGGTCCGGGAAGCGCGGGTCGTTGCGCCCACGGCTCCAGGTGACCAGCAGCGACGACTCGGCCCGACTGAGGGCGACGTAGGCGAGGCGCTGCTCCTCGTCGAGCTGGGCGGGGGTGGTCGCGCCGTAGTGGGGGAGCAGGCCCTCGCACCAGCCGACCGTGGCGACGTGGGCGAACTCGAGGCCCTTGGCCCGGTGGATCGTCGAGAGGGCCACGGCGTTGCGCTCGCCCTCCTCAGGACGTCGGAGCCCCTCGCCCACGAGGTCCGACGCGGGGGAGTGCTCGGCGCCCCGGCGCTCGAAGGGCACCCCGGCCGCCTCCAGGGCCGCGCCGACGACCTCCAGCTGGGCGTTGGTGCGCGCGAGCACCGCCATCGAGCGCCACGGGCTCTGGGCGTGGTGTCGCGCGACGAGCCAGGCCACGACGGCGCGGGCCTCCGCGACGTCGGTGTCGAAGGAGCGCACGACGGGCACCTCGCCGTCGTCCTTCGCGGGCTCGATGGCGCGCGCCCCCGGCTCGAGCAGCGTCGAGGCGACCGCGACGATGTGCGCGGTGGAGCGGTGGTTGCGGGTGAGGTCGAGCACGACCGTGTCGGGCCAGGTCTCGACGATCTCGCGCATCAAAGAGGGGCTCGCCCCGTTGAACCCGTAGATCGACTGGTTGGGGTCTCCGACGCAGAACAGGTCCGGGTCGTCCCCGGCCATCTGGCGCAGCAGGGAGAACTGCAGCGGGTTCATGTCCTGGGTCTCGTCGACGAAGAGGGCCCGGAAGCGGTGACGGAAGGCGGCGCGCACGTCGGGCTCGTCGCGCAGCAGGGCGACGGCCTCGGCCAAGAGCAGGTCGAAGTCGAGCACGCCGCGGCTCTTGCACAGCCCCACGTAGCGGTCGATGAGCTCGGCGGTGATCGCGGGCGACAGGGGCGACTCGCGTCGGGTGCGCCGCACCGCCTTCGCGTAGCCGGCGCCCCCGAGGCCCTGGCTGAGGGCCCAGCCGATCTCGAGCTCCACGCGGGGCAGCTGCCACTCCTCGAGGTCGACCACGCCCGTCTCGCGCGCCTGGGCGGCGAGGGCGCTCACGAGCCGGCGCCGGTGGGGCTCGAGGGTGAGCGGGCGCAGGTGGTGGTCCTCGCGGTAGCGAGAGACGAGCGAGAGCGCGGCCCGGTGGAACGTGCCGGCCGCGACGTCGCGCACCCCAGCGCGCCACAGTCGCCTTCGCAGCTCGTCGCCGGCCTTGCGGGTGAAGGTCATGGCCAGGACCTGGTCGGGGGCGAGGTCGCCCTCGAGCACGCGCCGCTCGATCCGCAGGGTCAGCACGTGGGTCTTGCCCGAGCCGGCCGTCGCGCGCACGACCAGCCGGCGCGCGCTCGAGGTCACCGCTTCGCGCTGTTCCGGGGTGAGCCCGAGCAGCCTCTCGGCCCCGAAGGTCACCGCGTCGCTCATGGTGCCCTCGACGCTACCGGCGCGCCGTGACCCCCACCCGGGCCGCGGGGCCGCCGTCACTAACCTGAGGTCGTGCTGCGCGCCCTCGGCCCCGACCTGTTCGCCGAGACCTACGGCGAGGGGAATCTGCGGGTGGTCTGGCTCCACGGCTGGGCGCGACGGGCCCAGGACTTCGCGGCGGCGGCGACCGAGCTGGCCCACCGGGGGGTGCGCTCGATCGCGATCGATCTGCCGGGCTTCGGGGCCTCCGCGCCGCCGGCGCGCGCCGGGGGCGCCCGGGACTACGCCGACTGGGTCGTGCCCTCGCTCGAGACGGCGCTCGAGGGGCCGGTGGTGCTCGTCGGTCACTCCTTCGGGGGGACCGTGGCCACCGTGATCGCGGCGCGCCGCCCCGAGCTCGTGCGCGCCCTCGTGCTCACCGGTGCGCCGGTACTGCGCACCCCGAGCACCCGGCGCGCGCCCCTCTCGTACCGGGTGGTGCGATGGGCGGCCCACCGGGGGCTGGTCGGCGAGGCCCGCCTCGAGGGGGCCCGCCAGCGGCACGGCTCGACCGACTACCGCCGCGCGAGCGGGGTGATGCGCGAGGTGCTCGTCGCGGCCGTGAACGAGTCCTACGAGGACGAGCTCGCGCATCTTCAAGTGCCGGTGCGGCTCCTCTGGGGCGCCGCGGACACCGAGATCCCCGTGGCGGTCGCCGAGCGCGCCGCGGGCCTCGTGGGCGCCGGGGCGAGCCTACGGGTCCTCGCCGGCGTCGGCCACCTCGTGCCGACTGAAGCCCCCGGGGCCCTCGTCGAGGCGGTGGAGGGGGCGCTCGGCTCGTGAGCCCGGCCCTCGCCGTCGTGACGGCGGCCGCCCTGGCGCTCGCCTGGGCCGCCCAGATGGCCCGCTGGCTGCGGGTCCTGCAGCGCGAGCACTACGACCCGCGCGCGATGAGCCGGTTCCTCGGCCGCTGGACCTCGCCGCCGGCGCCCTCGGCGCGGACGCTGGGGTCGCGGGGCCCCTCGGCGCGCCCGGCGCGGCGACCCTTCACCCTCAGCCACGCGTTGATCCTCGTGGTGGCGATGAGCCTGCTGCTGCGCGCCGACGGGCTGCTCGTCGCCGCGAGCGCCGTCTACGGGATCCTCTGCCCGGTGGGCCTGTCGCTGCGCGGGCGCACCGGCGTGCTCGTCTTCACCCAGCGGCTCTCCACGACCGCGATCGTGGCGACGGTGGTCTCGGCCGCGGTCGCCGGGGTGGGCCTCGCCACGACCCGGCCCTACCTGGGCGCGGTGGTGGCGGTGTGGGCGGTGCCCCCGGTGCTCGACCTCTCGACCCGTCTGCTCGCGCCGCTCGAGGAGCGCCGCGCCCGGCACTTCGTCGAGCGCGCGGCGCGACGGCTCGCCACGGTGCACCCGCGCGTGGTGGGGATCACGGGCTCCTACGGAAAGACCTCGACCAAGAACCACCTCGCCCAGTTGATCCAGGGGACGCGCGCGGTGGTGGCGACCCCGCGCAGCTACAACAACCGGGCCGGCCTCTCGCGGGCGATCAACGAGGGCCTCGTCGAGGGCACCGAGGTCTTCGTCGCCGAGATGGGCACCTACGGGCCGGGGGAGATCCGCGAGCTCTGCCGGTGGTTCCCGCCCGAGGTCTCGGTCGTCACGGCCATCGGCCCGGTGCACCTGGAGAGGATGGGCAGCCTCGACGTCATCGAGACGGCCAAGCGCGAGATCACCGAGCGGGCGACGACGGCGGTGCTCAACGTCGACGACCCGCGTCTCTCGGGGTGGGTGACACCCCTGCGGGTGGAGGGCAAGCGGGTCATCACCGCCGCGAGCGCCGCCGCCGCCGACGTGCGCGTGGCGCTCGAGGGCGACCAGTGGCGCGTGGTGGTCGGGGGCGAGGAGGTCGCCTGCGTGCCCGCGGTGGCGGGCGTGCAGGCGACCAACGTGGCCTGCGCGATCGGCGCGGCCCTGGCGCTCGAGGTGCCCCTCGAGGCCGTGGTGGCGGGCCTCGGGCGGCTCGCGCCGGTCGAGCACCGCCAGGGCGTGGCCCGGGCGGCCTCGGGCGTGACCGTGATCGACGACACGTTCAACGCCAACCCGGCGAGCGCGATGAGCGCCCTCGAGACCCTGCGCGGGGTCGAGGGCCCGGGTCGCCGGGTGGTCGTGACCCCGGGGCTCGTGGAGCTCGGTCGCGAGCAGCACACCGAGAACCTGCGCCTGGGCCGGCGCGTCGCCGCCATCGGCGCGGAGCTGGTCGTCGTCCAGCGCACCAACGTGGTCGCGCTGGCCCTCGGCTTCGAGGGTCCGCTGCGTCGATTCGACCGACGGGACCAGGCGGTCGAGTGGGTGCGGGCCAGTCTGCGCGAGGGTGACGCCGTCTTGTACTTGAACGACCTGCCCGACCACTACCCTTGATGACTTGATGAACTCGAGACGGGACCGGTCGTGACCATCGCGGTGCTCTTCGGGGGACCGGCCCCCGAGCACGACATCTCCATCCTGACCGGGCTGCAGGCGCTGCGTGAGCTCTCGCGCACCGGGCGCGACGCGCTCGGGGTCTACTGGACCAAGACGGGGGCGTTCCTCGCCGTCGCCCCCGACGCCGAGGCCGAGGACTTCCTCGAGGGGGCGCCCAAGGGGTCGACCGAGCTGGCGCTGCGCGCGGGGCCCGACGGGGGGCTCTTCAGCGTCGGCGGACGGCTCAAGGGCGAGCGCCGCCTCGAACTCGAGGCGGTCGTCGTGGCGACCCACGGCGCGCCGGGCGAGGACGGCACCCTCCAGGGTCTGCTCGACCTCGCCGGGCTCGCCTACACCGGCCCGAGCGTCGCGGGCGCCGCGATCGGCATGGACAAGTGGGTCTTCGGCTCACTTGTCGCCGCGGCCGGGCTGCCCACGCTGCCCCGGGCGCTGCTGGCCCCGGACACCGAGGCCCTGCCCTTCGGGGGTCCCTACATCGTCAAGCCGCGCTTCGGGGGCTCTTCAATCGGCATCGATGTGGTGGCCGACCTCGCGACGGCGAGGGCCCGGCTCGCCGCCAACCCCCACCTCGCCAACGGCGCCGTCGTCGAGCCCTACCGGGAAGACCTCACCGACGTGCAGATCGCGCTGCGCACCCACCCCCACCTCGAGCTCTCGGCGATCGAGCGGCCGCTGCGGCGCACCGGCGGCGCGGAGATCCTCGACTACCGCGACAAGTACGTCGGGGGTGAGGGGATGCTGAGCGCGCCGCGCGAGCTGCCGGCCGCCCTCGCGCCCGGCCAGCGCGAGGAGATCGAGCGCTGCGCGCGCGCCATCGCCTCGGTGGCCCTGGTGCGCGGCGTCGCCCGGGTGGACTTTCTCGCCAACGAGGCCGAGCTCTACGTCAACGAGATCAACACCATCCCCGGGTCGCTCGCGAAGTACCTCTTCGTCGATCCGCCGCTCGCCTTCGCCGATCTACTGGGTGACCTGGTGGCGGAGGCGCGCCAGCGCCCAACTCACCGCTACAGCGTCGCGGGGGCCGACGGCTCGGTCCTGCGCTCGGCGGGCGCCATCGCGGCCAAACTCGCGTAGGCGGGGCACGGCCGCGAGCGCCTCGCGCAGCGCGTCGCTGTAGGGGTCGACGAGCAGGCCCTGCTCGAGCGCCCAGAACGCCCGCTCGTACTCCCCGGCGCCCATCGCGTGGTGGCACAGCGCCAGGGCGGCCCACTCCCCGTCGCGCGCGAGGCGGGCCCCGTGTCCCTCGGCGAGGAACCACTCGAAGCCCCGCAGCGCGCTGGCGAGCGGCTCGCCCTGGACGAGGCGCAGCGCGCGCTGGGCCAGCGCCGCCGACTCCGTGGCGCCGGCGGCGCGGGCGCGCGCGACGAGGCCGGTGAACTCCTCGAGGTCCGAGCCGATCCCGTGGGTCACGTAGAGGCCGGCCGAGGTCACCGGGTGGAGCCGGGGCCCACGGGCGTCCCCGCCCAGGCTGCGCCGCACCGCGCTCGCGGTGTTGGCGAGCGTGCGGGTCGAGGCGTCGGTGTCGGCGTGGCCGAGCACGCGCGTGCGCAGCCGCTCGCCGGTGACCGGCTCGTGGCGGTGCAGGGCGAGGTAGGCCGTCATCTCGACGCAGCGCCGTCGCAGCGTCTCGACGAAGGGCTCGGCGAGCCCGGTGACTCGTGGCTCGGCGCGCAGCAGCTCGACGCGCGGCCCCGGCCCCGCGTCAGACTCGTCGGCGGTGACCCCGACGCGGGGCTCGAGGGTTACGGTGCTCGCGAGGAGGTCGTCGTCCAGGCGGGCCGCGTCGCCCAGGTAGAGGACGACGGCGCGCCGCAGGGCGCGCGTCGCCAGGGCGTGCAGGAGCTCGTCCTCTCGCCGCGCGACCACGAGCCGCTCGGGGCCGAGGCTGACGGCGTGGGCGACGGCGTCCTCGACGCTCCAGCTCGGAGCCAGGGCCAGACGGCCGCCCTCACGCGCGAAGGCGACGCGCACGCCCCCCGGCCCGTCGTCGAGCACGCAGGCCACGAGGGGGAAGAGGGGCTCGTCGGGGCCGGCGTCGAGCGGCCCGGCGGGCACGACGACCACGCCGTCACGGCTGCGGTCGCAGCGCGCCGCGACGCGTCGGACCGTCTCGGGGTCCCGGGCGCGCAGCAGGGCGATCGACTCCTCGACGTCGAGGCCGTCCGCCCCCTCGTCGCGCAGCGTGTCGCCACGACGCTTCGCGGCGAGGGCGAGCGGGACCGCGCCGAGGGTGTTCCCGACGGGGAACCGGGGCGCCGGGGCCCGGGGCGACGGCACGGAGGCGGACACCGCGGCCGGTGGCGGGCCCGCGCTCGGAGCGTGGCCCGGCGCCCCGAGCAGGGCGACCGCCCCGACCACGAGCCCGGCGAGCCAGGCGCTCGCGCCCGAGCCGACCGGTCGGCCCCGGCGCAGGCGCACCGCGTTGCGCCCCACCTGGACGACGAATCCGACCCACAGCCCGGCCAGGGTGGCCAGCGCGATCCGGACGAGCACCTGGTGGGAGGAGACCGGCGTACGCCAGCGCGCCACCACGACGTAGGGCAGCAGGGTCACGTAGAGGGTCAGCGCGCCGCGTGGGACCCACGCGGCCGCCGGGCTCAGCCGCCGGGGGTCAGCTGCCACGCCACCGCCTGCCCCGTCGGGTCGGCCAGGTCGAGCTGGCACGACGTCGAGCCCACCGCGAAGGTCGCCGTGACCGTCGTCTCCTGCGCGCCGCAGGCCAGCGTCGCGCTGAGCGGTGCGCTCGACGCGAGGGTCCAGGTGCGCGGGCCGGCGAGCGGCACGACGACGCTGGCCAACGCCGCGTCGAGCCGCCCGGCGACGGGACCGTTCGTCGCGGAGACGCCGTCGGAGACGGTGGCGCTCGACACGGTCGAGCTCGACGAGTCGGCGGTACTCGGCGCGGCGCTCGCCCGGGTCGGTCTCGACGGCGTCGTCGTCTCGGTGGTCGTGGTCGTCGTCGCGGCGGTCGTCTCGCGCGGGCCCGAGGTTCTCCCGGGCCCCGGCGCGCGCCGGTGGCGCGTCAGGGCGGTCGTCGAGGTCGTCGTCGCGACCGGGGGCGCACTCGACGGCTCGCGCGCCGACCCCGTCGCCGAGGGGGAGCCGGTGCGGCCCGTCGCCCCAAGGGTCAGCACCAGCACGACCAACAGCAGTGGGCTGGACCACAGGACCCACGCCGAGGCGGCGGGCAGTCGGCGGCGGCGGGTCATAAGGTCCCCGCAGGGTACGTGGCTCATCACTCATTCCACTGGGTTCTCTCACAACGGCTCATAGGAGGTGGTGATGGGCGAAGTGGCGCAGCTCGCCCTGGAGGGTCTGGGGGTGGGAGTGGTCGGCCGCCGCCAACTCGCGCAGGCTCCGTCCCTCGAAGACGCGCGCGTAGGTGAGACGCGCGAGGCGCGCGTGGGGGCCGGTCGCGAGGTCGGTAAGCCTCACGAGCAGTGGCGACGACTCCGCGGCCGGGCGCTCCAGGTCGAGCCGACCCACGTCGCGGGCCGCCTTCTCCTTGAGCAGCCACCGGCGGAGTCGGCCCCGCAGGGCCGAGAGCAGGTCGGGCGCGGCGTAGGGGCGGGACTGGCCGGCCCAGTCGATGACGAGCTCGCCCAGCAGCGAGACCGCGGTCGCGACCGTCTCGGAGGGCTCGTCCACGATCCCCTCACCGAAGCGGAGCTGGCGACAGACGCTGACCAGCCCGGGGAGCAGGGTCTGGACGAGCGCGCGCTGGACGGACCGGTCCCGGGCCCCCTCGAGCAGGGCCCGCACGAGGGCGGCACGCTCGACGACCGAGCGGCCACCGCGCGACTCGCACAGCGCGACGACGTCGTACAGGTCCGTGCATCCTTCGAGCGAGAGGTCGGGGTGCCCGGTGGCGAGGCGCCGGCAGGCCGCCCGGGAGGCGGGATCGCGCCCGGTGTGGCGCCACTCGGCGCGGAGCTCGGTCAGAAGGTCGTGGTGGTGGTTCATGGCCCCACTCCACTGGGCGCCACGCACCGCGGGACGACCTCGGCGACCCCCTCGCGCGCGCCATGTTCCACGCCCCCCACCGTGACCGGGCCCGTTCACAGCGCGACGCACAGCGCTCGTCGTAGGCTGCGACCGTGGACATCGAGGCCTTCTACGAGCAGAACGAGGCGCGGCGCGAGAGCGCGGAGCTGGAGTACGGCGACGAGTGGTCCGACGCCACCGGGAACCGCTACGAGCTGGCGTGGGTCGAGGACACCGGCGAGCTCTACCTCATGGTCGAGCCCGACGCCGTGGTGACCGAGGACATGTTCGGCGACTTCCTCGTCTCGGACGAGCCCGTCGGCGAGCTCCAGGTGGTCGTCGTGGCGACGATCCGCTCCGAGAGCGACCTCGAGGACCGCCTGGCGGGCTGGGAGGACGAGATGGGCCGAGCGAACTCCCTGCGCTGGCTCTCGGAGAGGCTGCGGGACCACGGGGTCGACGACGACGAGTAGCGCCGCGGGCCGATACCGGGACCCCGGGACGAAGCGGTCGCGGCGCGACCTCGAAACGCCCTACTCTTGGCCCCAGTGAATGGAGTGGTCGTGAACAGGGGCGTCGTGCGAGTGACGGGGTGGCGCGCGCTCACGGTCGGCGCCCTGGTGGCGGCGGTGCTGATGGTGGGCGCCGTGCCGGCCTCGGCGGTTCAGCCGTCGGGCCACGGTGGCCACGGCGGGGGCGCCGGTGGGGCTTCCACGGGCAACGACGTGTCGTACCCCCAGTGCGGGGGGAGCCTGCCCACGGGCCAGGCGTTCGGCGTCGTGGGCGTCACGGGGGGGCTGGCCGACACGCTGAACCCGTGCTTGGGGCCGGACCCGAGCTACTCCCAGAGTGAGCTCTACTGGGCGGTCGCCACCTCGGTGGGGGGCACGACCCAGCCCGTCGCGTCGCTCTACGTCAACTCCGCCGACCCCGGCAACACCTACAACGGCTCGGTGATCGCCGACTGGCCGACGTCGGGGTCGACGCCGTTCGGGACGTGCACGACCACCACGGTGAGCCTGAACGGGACGACGGCGTCGGTGGGGGCGAATTCCGAGGCGTGCGCGTGGCAGTACGGCTACGACCGGGCGGCCCAGGACGCGCAGTGGCTCGCGTCCGCCGCGAGCGCGATCGACGCCCAGGGTGCTCCGACCGTGGTGTCGGGTTCGGCGGGCGCCTACCCGTGGTGGCTCGACGTCGAGTCCGCCAACACCTGGCAGTCCGACACGGTGATGAACGCGGCCGACCTCCAGGGGATGATTGCCGGCCTCAACGCCTCGGGGGCCACGACGGTCGGGGTCTACTCGACGGCCTCGCAGTGGGACGCGATCACGGGGGGTACGACGAGCGCCTCGGGGTCGCTCGTGGGCGTCCCGGAGTGGGTCCCGGGGGCGCGGACGGCCTCGGGGGCCCAGGGCAACTGCGCCCAGTACTCGTTCACGGGTGGTGTGGTGACGCTCGCGCAGTGGAGCGGGCACCCCTTCGACGGGGACGTCGCCTGCTAGTCGCGCGGGGTGGGTGAACGTGTGCCGTGTGCCGTGTGCCGTGTGCCGTACGCGCTCGCGCTCGGCGTGCCCCTAGAGGTAGGGCGTCGAGGAGTTGGCGATTGAGCACATGCGCGTGAGCGTCGCCACGAGGTCCTCGAGCGGCACGCGCTCGGCCTCGTTGATCGTGGTCATGAGGGGATTCCAACTGCCGTCGGAGGATGTCGCGCGCGCGGCGGCCGGGGTGCCCTTCAACAGCACGGCCACGGCCCGCGCCTGCAGCGCGGCGCGGCGCGCGCCCGAGAGACCGGGCGCGTGCGAGCGGGCCTGCAGGGCGAGAGCACGGTGGACGTAGACGCAGCTCGCGCGCGCGTCGCCCACCGCACCCCCGGTGCCGCAGGCCGACAGTCCGAGGGCGGCGGCGAGGACCGCGGCGGAAATGGAGGCCGTGCGACCTAGGCGAGCCACGAGTCCGCGGACTGGAGCAGGAAGTCGCTCACGCTGCGTCCGCGCTCGAAGATGTCGCAGAGAGGATCCTCGCCCTTGGCGACCTGACTCAGCGAGATCGCCCGTCGGGCCACGATCGAGATGCGCCGCTCGGAGCCTTCGGTGGGCGACTCGAAGGAGTCGGTGGCCGTCACCTCGAGGGGCATCTCCAGCCCGCCGATGGGCGCGAGGTCGATCGCCAGGCGCAGCAGGTCCGGCCCGTGGGGCATCGGCGGGAGGCTCCAGGTGAGCACGAGCGGGAAGTGGTACTCGTCGGGCGGGTCCACGTCGTCGGGCAGGCCCATGACGGCGTCCTCGAAGGCGAGCAGGGTGCGCGGATCCACGTCGAGTTCGATGTGCAGGTCGACCGGTCCGCCGCAGCCGTCCTCGGGGTGAAGGTCGACCTCCCACGCCTGGCGGAGGGAGTAGGTCTCGACGAAGTGGCGCTCGTCGTGGACGTGGAAGCCGTGGGTGACCGCGTGGTCCTTGAGGTCGGCGACGAAACCGGCGACGTCGATGGCGGCCATCGACCTCAGGTTAGTCGCCGGCTGGAATAGCGTTGGCCCGTGCGCGACACGCTGCTCGATCCACTGCGCGCCTGCGCGCGCGAGATCGCCGAGGTCGTGCGCCCGGGAGAGAGGGCCGGCTACTCGGGACTGCGCGAGACCCAGTACCACCTCGACGTCGCGGCCGACGAGGTGGCGGTGCGGGTCCTCACGGGCGCGGGATTTCGCGTGGTGAGCGAGGAGTCCGGGGTCACCGGGGTGGGCGACTACACGGTCGTCGTCGACCCAATCGACGGCTCGACCAACTGCGATCACGGCATCCCCTTCTACGCGACGAGCCTGGCCGTGGTGGGCGCCGGCGAGCTCGTCGCGGGCCTCGTCGTGAACCAGGCCACCGGCACCACCTACGAGGCCGAGCGGGGCCAGGGTGCCACCCGCGACGGCGCGCCGATCGTCCCGAGCGGGGTCGTGGCGCTCGAACGCGCCGTGGTGTCGTTCTCGGGCCTGCCCGGGCGCCACCTCGGGTGGGCCCAGTACCGCGCGCTCGGGGCCGCGGCGCTCGAGGTCTGCCTGGTCGC
This sequence comes from Actinobacteria bacterium 21-73-9, assembly GCA_002255565.1. Lineage (GTDB taxonomy): Bacteria > Actinomycetota > Acidimicrobiia > Acidimicrobiales > RAAP-2 > RAAP-2. The sequence continues at coordinate 10,534 of NCBE01000008.1, read as the reverse complement.
CGACGGGTCTCTCGACGTGTTCAGCGTCGCGCGCCGCTCGACGCTGCGCCCCTGGGACTACCTCGCGGGGCTGCTCGTCGCGCGCGAGGCCGGCGCGGTCGCGGCGGAGTGGGACGATGTGGAGCTCGTGACGACCGAGCCCGTCGCCCGCCGACTCCTGATAGCCGCCACGGCCGCCCTCCTCGACGAGGTCCGCGCCCTGGGCGCGCCCTGAGCGACCACCGCTCGTGCCGGTATCGTCCGAGGTTGACGTGACTCTCGACACGCCCGTGGCCACGGCCGACGCCCCCGCCGATCCGAGTGAGTCGGCCACGACGGCGACCCGCGTCGCCTGGACGGTGGTGGGCTTCGCCCTGCTCTCGACGGGGGTGAACAACTGGGGGGCCTGGTCGACGTGGCCGGGCTTCGCGGTGGTGAGCCCGTGCCTGACCCTGGCCGGGGCGGTGGTGATGGCCCTCGCCTGGACGGCACCGGCGCGCCGCTGGGCGACGTTCGAGTCCGTGGTCTTCGTCGCGTCGCTCGTCGCCGTGGTCGCGGTCAACGCGCCGCTGCTCGCGGCGAGCGCGCACTTCTCGACCGACGCGGCGGCCTTCAACCAGCGCGCGGCCGTCCTCGCGCTGCACGGCGTCGACCCCTACCGGGTCGCCTTCCACGGCACCGGCGTCCAGCTCGACCCGGCCGCCGACTACTGGACCTACACGCTCAACGGCGGGCACGTCGACCACCTGTCGTACCCGGCGGGTTCGTTCTTGTTCGTCGTGCCCTTCGTGGCCCTGGGGCTGACGCATCTCACGACCGACTGGGTCGACCTCGCCGCGTGGCTCGTGTCGGCGGTCGCGCTCTACCTGCTCTCCCCACGGCGGGTGCGCTGGCTCGCACCCCTGTTGGTGCTCGCGACGATGTTCACCCCGCTGTTCACCTTCGGTGACACCGACGCCCTCTACGTCCCGTTCTTGATTCTCGCGGCCTGGCACCGTGAGCGCTTCGTCGACGAGACCGCGCCGCGGATCGTGCGCTGGCTCGCCCCCTTGGCCTTGGGAGTGGCCTGCGCGATAAAGCAGACGCCGTGGTTCACCGTGCCCTTTTTCACGATGGGAGTGGGCTATGCCGCCGCGGGGGCCCGGCGAAGGGTCGGCCCGGTCGTCGCCCGCTACCTCGGGCTCGTGGCCGCGCCCTTCGTCGTGCTCAACCTGCCCTACGCGCTGTGGGACCCGCGGGCGTGGCTCCGCGGGGTCCTCTTGCCCCTGCGCGCGCCGCTCGTCCCCGACGGACAGGGTCTCGTCTCCCTCGTCACCCACGGCGTCGTGCACGTCCTGCACCCCGGCGATCTCCAACTCGCCGGGGCCGTCCTCGTCGCGCTCCTCGTCGTGGCCTACCTGGGGTGGCCCGATCGCTTGGAGCGGGCGTGGCTCTTCGTGCTGCCCCTCGTCTTGTTCGTGCCCAGTCGGTCGCTCTCGACCTACCTCGTGGACTTCACCCCGGCGGCCATGGCCGGAGTGCTGAGCGGCGCGGCCGCGCCCGTGGGACCCCGGCTCCCGGGTCGCGTCGCTCGCCCCGTGCTCGCCCTGGGCGCGTTCGCCGCGGCAGCGCTCGTCGTCGTGGCCTTCACGGCGTCGCCGCTCGGGGTGCGCGTTGATCGGGTCGTCGCGACTGACCACGCCCAGTTCCTCGGTCCGGTCACCCTTACACTCGCCAACGCCGGCGCCACCCCCCTGCACGTGCACGTCATCGCCGAGGTCGGCTCGGGTCATCCGGTCGGCTTCTGGCGCCCGCGCACGGGGGGCGGGGTCGTCCCGGCGCACAGCGTCGAGAGGTTCACCTTCGTCCCCCCGCGGTTCCTTCTCGCCCCGCGCCGCGGCGAGTCCTGGTTGATGGAAGTTATGAGCGCGTCCCCCGCCCTGGTCGTGACGACGCCGACCCTGGCGTGGCGGCGCGGTCCGAGGATCGGCCGAGCGGCTCCGCTGCGCTAGCCTGCTCACTCGGCCAGCGCACTGAGCGCGGGCGCTTAGCTCAGTTGGTTAGAGCAGCTGACTTACACTCAGCAGGTCGGGGGTTCGAGTCCCTCAGCGCCCACTCCTGTAGCGCCCACTCCATGACCTGGGTCTCGTTTAGTGGACCACGGATGTGAAGGTGCGAGACGATGACACCGTTCGAAGTTGAAATTCATGGTGCACGCAATTCGTGAGGATCGTTGTTTCTTGCGATTGTCGCTCGAGCTCCACTGTCGGTCGAGTCCCAACGGTGTTCATGCACGGGTCCCGCTACATGTGAGAGTCAAAGTTCAATCCCTCGGTCGCCACGATCCTTCCTGTGTGAGCGCTCGAGCACCTGTCGGAGAATCGGGAGTACCGCACGGTCTTTTTCGCGACCGGCCGCTTCTTTGGAACGAATGACGTCGGCGAGCGCTGCCACGAAGATCGTCACGGTGTCGGTTATTTGTTCTCGAGTAGCTGAACGTCGCAAGTCGTCGTAGCCTCGCGTACCGTCAGGAAGAAGCGCGATGTCGAGATAACCGTGCTTGGTCACGAAAGTCCAGGTCGTCCCTTGTCCGAATGTTCGCTCATCGAGTGGTATCACCAAAGGTTCTTCCAAATCAGGAACGCGAAGCTTGGCGTCAAGTTCCTTCAACGCGGCCGCGAGCCTCGTGAAGTTCTCGCGGGTACGTGCGGGCGTGACGTCGACGTCGCGAGTGACGTAGGGGGATCCGCGCAGTTCGGCGGCGAGTCCACCAATGACGACGTAAAGAACGTGATGACGCTCGAGTACCTCAAGGATTTCGTCGGGACGATAAGGGATCATGTCAGACACTGCGTCTCGCCTACACCTTTTCACGCTGTTCGTGGAACCGAACACGGGCCATGAGATCTGCGAATCGTTCGGCCGGCGTCATTCGAAGATGCTGATCAATGATCGTCACATTGGAATCATCAAACTTGGACATGAAGAATGTGAGATCGAATCCACACGCGCGAACCACCTGGCGCAATGTCTCAAGACTCGGTGAGACCTCGTCTCGTTCCCAGCGGGCGATCACGGATTGAGCCTTGGCGAGACGAGCACCTAATTCGCGTTGCGTGAGGCCTGCGCGCAATCGAGCCTCTTTGATTAGGTCTCCGGTCACCATATGGCCACTGTAGTACAAATGTGTACTTTCTCGGTCCTGCGGGGGCGCGATTGTCATTTGAGCCCAACTGTCGCCGCTCGGGCACTTTCGAGAGGCATTTGATTCCTTTCCGCGAATGCTCTGTTGAGTGCGGTCGTCGATGGCGTTCCAGGCAACGTGGGCTATCGGTTCTTATTGTGTCCCTCAAGGTCCACATTGCAAGTCAACCATGGGAGCGTGAGCGCGCCTTGACGTGGGCCGTCCCCTTCGCTGAATCGTGTGGCTGCACGCAGGAGTCTCGGGCGATCGGACCCGACCCCGAAATCGGTGAGACGCTCGAGGGCGACCGTGACGGACTGGGATCCGAGGCAGGTTCGACGCCCCGCGCGAGAGAGGGCTCAGGTCGCTGAGCGGTTGAGGGCCACCGCCGCGCGCACCAGCGTCACGAAGGCCCGAGAGTTGAGCGGACCGCCCTCGCGCAGGTCGATCGCGCGACGCACCTTGCCCTCCAGGCTCGAGGTGAAGAGGCCCGAGGGGTCCGGGAGGGATGCGCCACGCGCGAAGGTGAGCTTGACCGTCGCTTTGTAGGTCTCGCCCGTGCAGACGATCCCGTCGTGGGACCACACGGGCACGTTCCACTTCCACTCCTCGACGACGTCGGGGTCGGCGCGGTGGATCAGCTCGCGCGCTCGCGTGAGCACTTCGCCTCGCCAGTCGTCGAGTTCCGCGATCCGCGCGTCGATGCGCTCGGCGGGCGTGGTACCCGGGGTGGGGCTCTTGTTCACGACTCCTCCCCCGCACGCGCCGTGGCGACGGCGCTCGGGGTGGCCCTCTGAACCTCGGGCTCGGATTCGGGCTCTCCGGACGATTCGGGGCCGACGGCCCCGGTGAGGATCTCCATGAAGAACGTGGCGACCGCCGTAGGCGCCATGGTGCGCCGGGTCGCCACCGGCAGGATGAACTGGCCCACCGACGCGGCCCAGAACATCAGAACGACCATCTCGCCCGTCGCCCCGTCGACGGTCCAGCCGCGCCGGTGGGCCAACTCGGCCGCCGCCAGCCACCGGTCGAACTGGGCGTCGAGCTGGCTGCGGAAGCGCGCCGCCTGGCTCTTGTTGTCGAAGATGTTGATGAAGGTGCGGATCAGCGAGTAGCGCGCGTCGGCCCGTCCGGCCGACCAGGCGGCGGTCATCTGCTCGCGGACCGTCGCGTAAAACAGCTGGGGGTCGCCCCGGTCGAGGGCGCGCTCGATCGCGGCGATCCGCTCCTCGAACGCGCCGACCAGGTCCTCGTAGCGCTGGCGGTCGGCCTCGGCGAGGCAGTCGGCGAAGGAGGTGAAGTAGTAGTAGAAGGTCGAGGGCGCGATGTGGGCCCGCTCGCAGAGCACAGCCACCGACAGGGCGTCCTTGTTCGTCTCGGAGAGCAGGATCTTGGCGACGTCGAGGATGTGCTGGCGAGTCTTGGAGTTGGGGTTGCCCTCGGCCATCGCTCTCTCGTTCGGTCAGTGGTCACGGAACTCTACTCAGAGTGTGGCGCATTCCCCTTCGTGCGGGTTACATAAAAGAATTTTCCGCTTAGGTCGCCTTCAGCATCGGCGGGCGGGGCCGGCGTGAGGCCGCGGGGTGGCCGCCCACGACGAACCGCCAGGGTCGCTCGACTTCGCGACTGACGCCCACTCGGGGGGTCGCCTCGACGTCGGCGTCGGCGAGCCCCACGGCGTCGCGGGCGAAGAAGACACGCGCGTCGCGCGCGCAGCAGTCGAGGCCGGAGTCGGCACCGGTGACCCCGAGGGCGCGGGTCACGAGACCGGGCCCGCGCAGGAGTCCCGGCTCGGGCGCCAACAGCTCGGCCGCGCGCACCAAGACGGCGCTCGCCACGCCGGCGGGGCCGGTCACCACGTTGGCGCACCAGTGCAGGCCGTAGCTCTTGTACACGTAGAGCACCCCGGCGGGGCCGAACATGACCGCACAGCGCGGCGTCGGGCCCCGGAATGCGTGGGAGGCCGGGTCGTCAGGTCCCCCGTAGGCCTCGGTCTCCACCACGCGCGCGACCCGCCGGGTCGGGCCGTCGCCGACGACGAGGAGCGTCCCGAGGAGGGCCCGTGCCACCACCTCGGGGTCGCGGGCGAAGGTCGTGCGGCCCAGCCGCTGCACGCCGGGCGCGGCCCCTACCGGAAGCCGGCCACGGCGTGCGGGCGGTACGGCGCCTCGAGCGCGGCGACGTCCTCCTCGCTGAGTTCCAGGGAGAGCGCGGCGACCGCGTCGTCGAGGTGGTGGGGCTTGGTCGCCCCCACAATCGGGCTCGTGACGCCCGGCTTCGCGAGCATCCAGGCGAGGGCCACCGTGGCCGGCGCGACCCCGTGTCGCTCGGCGACTGCGATCGTGGCCTCGACGATGGGCCGGTCGCCCTCCCCGTAGAGGGCGCGGCCGAACTCGTCGTTCTCCGAGCGGTGCGTTGACGCGCCCCAGGGCCGGGCGAGGCGCCCGCGCGCGAGGGGGCTCCAGGGGATGACGCCCACGCCCTGGTCCACACAGAGCCCCAGCATCTCGCGCTCCTCCTCACGGTAGAGGAGGTTGTAGTGGTTCTGCATCGACACGAAACGCGTCCAGCCGTTCAGGTCGGCGAGGTAGAGCGCCTGGGCGAACTGCCAGGCGTGCATCGACGACGCTCCGATGTAGCGCGCCTTGCCCGCGCGCACGACGTCGTCGAGCGCGCCCAGGGTCTCTTCGATCGGGGTGTCGTAGTCCCAGCGGTGGATCTGGTAGAGGTCGACGTAGTCGGTCCCGAGGCGCCGCAGGCTGTGGTCGATCTCTGAGAGGATGGCCTTGCGCGAGAGGCCCTGGCCGTTGGGCCCCTCGGCCATGCGCCCGTGGACCTTGGTCGCGATGACCACCTGGTCGCGCGGGACCATCGACAACAAGGCGGCGCCGGTGATCTCCTCGCTCGAGCCGGCCGAGTAGACGTTGGCGGTATCGAAGAAGTTGACGCCGAGGTCGAGGGCCTGGGCGAAGAAGGGTCGAGCCTCGTCGGGTCCGAGGGACCAGGGCTGGTTGCCCCGGGTGGGCTCCCCATAGCTCATGCAGCCCAGGCAGATCCGCGAGACCTTGAGGCCGGTGTGTCCGAGGGTGGCGGAGTCGATGGTCCGAACCTAGCGGCGGTCCCTACAGTGGGGGCCGGACGAGGAGGCACCGTGGAGAATCGACGCGTCGTACTGGCGAAGCGCCCCCGGGGGAGGCTCGACGCGTCGACGACGCGCCTGGAGCCGGCCGAGCGGCCCGTGTGCGCAGAGGGCGAGGCGCTGATTCGCGTCGGCGTGCTCTCGATCGACCCGACCATCCGCACCTGGATGGACGACGCCCCGGGCTACCTGCCCCCCATCGCGCTGGGTGGGGTCGTCCGGGGCGCCGGCGCCGGCGTGGTAGTCGAGTCGCGCACCCCGCGCTACGCGGTGGGCGACGTGGTGGTCGGCATGACGGGCTGGCAGGAGTGGGCCCTCGCGACCGACGACGTGCGCTTCTCGGTCGTGCCCGCCGGGCTCGGACTCGACCTCGCGAGCGTGATGAACGTGCTGGGGGTCACCGGGGTGACGGCCTGGGTGGGCGTGCACGAGGTGGGGGGCCTGCGCTCTGGGGACACCGTGGTCATCTCGGCCGCCGCCGGCGCGACGGGCTCGGTCGCCGGCCAGCTGGCCCGTGAGGGCGGGGCGGGCCAGGTGATCGGGATCGCCGGCGGTCCCGAGAAGTGCCAGGAGGTGATCGAGACCTACCGCTTCGACGCCTGCCTCGACTACCGCGAGGCGGACCTCGCGGGGCGGCTGCGCGAGGCCTGCCCAAAGGGCGTGGACCTCTACTTCGACAACGTCGGCGGCGCCGTCCTCGACGCCGTGCTGGCGAATCTCGCGATGCACGCGCGCGTGGTGCTGTGCGGGGCGATCGCCCAGTACGACGGCGCCGAGCGCTACGGCCTGGTCAACACGGCGGCCCTGATCACCCGGCGCGCCACGATGCGCGGCTTCATCGTGCTCGACTACCTCGAGCGCTTCGCCCCGATCCAGGCGGAGCTCGCGGCAATGGTGCGCGCGGGGCGCCTCGCGCACCGCGAGCACCTCGTCGAGGGCCTCGAGCGCGCCCCCGACGCGCTCACGATGCTCCTGCGGGGGGAGAACCACGGCAAGACCCTCGTCGTGATCGACCCCACGGTCACCCTGGCCTAGCGCGCATCCGGCGCGAGGCCGACGTAGCGATCCCGGCCGGGCGTGGGGGCGACCACGACCTCCACGGCGAGGCCGGCGTCGCGCAGGGCCGACTCGTACGCCTCGGGGGGGTAGAGGGTGAGGTGGTGGTGGTCGACGAGGTGCTCCACGCCCTCGGCGTCGGCCACCAGGTGGTGCATCTCGAGGTGGGCGCGGCGGCCCTCGAGCCGGCTTCGACCGACGCGAACGATCCGGCGGGGCCCGTCCTCGGCGACCACGACCTGGACGACACCGTCGCGCCAGGCCTCCGGGCGCAGCCAGCCGTCGACGATCACGACGCCACCGGGCGCGAGGTGCGCGGCCATCGATCCCACCGCGGCGCGCAGCTCGGCCTCACCGTCGGTGTAGCCGATCGAGCCGAACAGGCACGTCACGACGTCGAAGGAGCGCCCGAGCGCGAGGGTGCGGTAGTCGGCCACGTGCAGGGGGACCCCGGGGAGGCGCTCGCGAGCGCGCTCGAGCATCGCCGGGTCGAGGTCCGCGCCCACGACGTCGAAGCGGCGGCGCAGGTGCGCGAGGTGCGCTCCGGTCCCGCAGGCCACGTCAAGCCACGTCGTCGCCCGCGGTCGGCGTCGTGCGACGAGCTCGACGAGGGCGGCCGACTCGGCGGCGTAGTCCTTGCCGAGGGCCGCGTAGATCGCGTCGTAGACGTGGGCGGACGACGAGAACACTCACGGACCTCGCGCGGTCGCCGTCCCGCTACCCGTCGCCGAGGTCGTCGGGGAAGACGACCGGCGCGTCGCACCAGGCGCGCCACGCCGCCCAGGCCGGGGCCCGCTGGCCCGCGCGGACTATGAGCTGCTGGGGCAGCGCCCCGATCGCGTAGCCCATCGTGGTCGGGCTGTCGCGGCGCGCCACGACGAAGTCGAGGTCGGTCAGCACCGCCGCCATGATCGCCGCCTGGCTCTCGGGGACGCGGTCGACGAACTCCTCCCAGCCCTCGGGCACCTGAGCCCCGCCCATGACGCCTCCTCGCGCCGACTTGCGAGCACGTTAGCGGCCCGTAGCGCGCCCTACTCGGACGGCTCGAGGTCGACCTCGCAGACCAGGGCGAGGTGGTCGCTGCCCCCGTCGACGGTCCAGCTGCGCGTCGAGCGCCACGGCCCGCGTCCGAGGACGTGGTCGATCTGGCTGTGGGGTCGATAGGCCGGCCAGGTGCGCCCGCGCGCGAGCGTGCGCCAGTCGGGCAGGAGCGCCCGCAGCAGCGGGCGCCAGCAGTTGAAGTCGCCGGCGAGCAGGACCGGCAGTGTGGGATCGAGGCAGGCGAGCAGGTCGTCGACGCGACGATAGAGCACGGGCGAGCCGTGCGAGAGGTGCGCGCCGTGCAACGCGACGGCGTTGAACGGACGGCCCTCGAGCGAGAGGCGCGCCACGATGAGGGCCCGCTCGACCTTGTCGCGCGCCATCCGTCCGAGCGGCACGACCTCGGCCGAGTCGAGGGGCAGCCGGGTGAGCAGCGACAGGCCCCAGTCGCCCGGCTCGAGCCGGCCGACCCGCGCGCGGTGCGCGCTCTGGGGCCGGCTGAGCGCCCGGTGCTCGTCGAAGAGCAAGACCCGTTCGCCGGTGAAGTGGGCGCCGAGGGGCTGCCAGCCCCGGCCGTCCCCCTCGCCGTGGGCGCGCAGCCCGTGCGCCAGCGGCGCGAAGACGCCCCGGCCGCCCGTGCGCTCCACGAGCACCTCGAACATGTCCTCGTCCTCGCCCCGCCACGTCTCGGGCAGCACCACGAGGTCGGCGTCGAGGTCGGCGACCGCGTCGATCACGGGCGTGGGGCGCCCCCACCCGTCGACGCCCGCGTGGAGGTTGAACGTCGCCACGCGCACCCGTTCAACCCTACCGACGCGGCGGGGGGCTGTGGCAGGCTGGGGGACATGGAGTCGGTCGACGTCGCCTTCGGGCACCGGCTGTGGTGGGTCGACGCGTTCGTCGGCGACACCGAGCGGGGCAACCCGGCCGTCGTGGTGCTGCTCGAGCACCCCCTCGCCGACCACGCGATGCAGTCGATGGCCGCGGAGCTCGGTGTCTCGGAGACGGCCTTCGTGCGGCGCGTGGGCGACCAGTGGTCCCTGCGGTGGTTCACCCCGACCGTTGAGGTCGACCTGTGCGGCCACGCCACCCTGGCCACCCTGCACGTGGTCCTCGCCGAGCTGGAGGCGCCCGGCGGGGAGCTCTACTTCGCGACTCGCTCGGGCACCCTCAGCGGGCGCCGCCTGCGCGAGGGCCTGCTCGCGATCGACCTGCCCCGCAGCTACCTCGAGCCCCTCGACCCCGCGGTCCTGGGCGGCGCGGTCGGGGAGGTGGGCGAGGCGTACCAGGCGGGCGCCTCCACGGTGCTCGCCGTCGTGGAGGACTACGACGCGCTGTGCGCGCTCAGCGTGGACCCGATGGCCCTCTTCCTCGCGCCGGCGACCATCGTCATCGCGGCCTGCCCCGGGGGACCCGGGGCGGACGCCTCGATCCGGGTCTTCGCCCCGCGGCTCGGCATCGCCGAGGACCCGGTGACCGGCAGCGCCCTGTGCGCGGTCGCGCCGTGGTGGATGGAGCGCGTCGGCGCCCCGACGGTGACGGTGCGCCAGGTGAGCGCGCGCGGCGGGGTGATGCACGCCCGCCTCTTCGAGCGCACGGTGGAGGTCGCCGGCCTCGCGCGCACCTTCTTCCACGGCGAGGTCCGCCCGTGAGGGCCGATCCGCTCGGCCCGGGCCCGCACACCCGCGTCCGGCGCCTCCCGGAAAAGGCCCGCTACGACGCCGCCACCGTCCACGCCATCCTCGACGGCGCCCTCGTGGTGCACGTGGCCGCGGTGGTCGAGGGCCGGGCCGTGGCCCTGCCGACGCTGGCGGCGCGCGACGGCGACGTCCTCTACGTGCACGGCAGTCGCTCGAACGCCGTGCTGGCCGCCGTCGTGGGCGACGGCGAGGCGTGGCTCACCGCGACCCTCGTCGACGGGCTGCGCCTGGCGCGCAGCGGGTTCGAGTCCTCGATCGCCTACCGGTCGGTGGTCGTGGTGGGCGCGGCGCGCGAGGTGGAGGGTGAGGAGAAGGTCCGCGCGCTCGACCGCGTCGTGGACCGCGTCGCCCCCGGGCGCTCGCGCGAGGTGCGCCCGATGAGCGCCCGCGAGCTCGCCCTGACCCGGGTGGTGGCGGTCGCGATCGACGAGGCCTCGGCGAAGGTGTCCGCGGGCC
>NCBE01000115.1 GCA_002255565.1 Actinobacteria bacterium 21-73-9 | reverse complement strand
GGCGAACGAGGGGGTAGGCGACGCTCCCCAGCACGGGCAGCCGCAACAACGCCTCCATCTGACCCTGGGCCACGAACAAGGCCCGCTTGGCGGTGCGGTCAACGGCCCGGGCCGGTCCGATGAGGTGGGTCGCCAGGAGAAGCCGGCGCAGCCACTCCAGGGGCGCCGGTGGGTCACTCGACGTCGTCGTCGGGTCGGCCATCGGCCAATGATATGGTCACGCTCCCCTTGGCTCGCGGGACACGTCGGCTCGGAGCCCTCTCGCGTATCCTCGGTCCGCGCACCGACTCCCGGAGGGACGCCTCGGCACGAGGGATGGGACCATGGAAGACCTGGAGTTGCCCCGACCCGTCGTCGTGCTCTCCCCCCACTTGGACGACGCGGTCCTCTCGTGCGCGCACGCGCTCGCCGCGTCCCCCGGCTCGATCGTGGTGACCGTCTTCGCCGGTGCGCCCGAGATCCACCACCGGGGCTACAACTCGAGGACGACGGGGCGAACCTACGCACCCGACGCCTTGGAGGTGCGCCGTCGCGAGGACCGCACCGCCCTCGCCGCGCTGGGAGCTCGGCCGGTGTGGATCGACCTGCTCGACGCCGACTACGCCGAGCACCGGGGCGAGCGCCCCTACACCGACGTGGTGCGTGAGACCCTGGCGCGCACCCTCTCGACCCTGGCCCCGGGCACGGTCCTCCTCCCCCTGGGGCTCTGGCACGACGACCACGTCCTCGTCGCGACGTCCGCCCTCGCACTCGCACTCGCCCTCGGGGTCGAGACGGTCCTCTACCTCGACCTGCCCTACGGCCTCGCCCTGCCCGACCTCGTCGAGGCCCGGTTGTCGGCGCTCTCGCGGCGTTGCGAGCTCCACGAGATCGCGATCGGCGCAGGGGTCGACGTCGACAAGGACGCCCTCATGCGTCACTACGAGTCCCAGTACCGCGCGACGCGCCGCAACGCGCGCCGGGCCTTCACCCAGACGATGCGCGGCGGCGAGCGCTACTGGCGGGTGACCCGCCGACCGCCAACCGGGACCGAGGCGGCTAGCGCCACGCCGGACCCGGGCCCCGTCGGCTCTTGAAACGCAGCGCCACGCGACTGGTCCCCAGGACGGCGAGGTAGACGACGAGGGGGATCACGTCACGGACCCGTAGCAGCCGGGTGGAGCGGGCGAGGTTCGCCGCACGGCCGCCCAGGCTCGCCGCGTGGACCTCGAGGTGGGGGGTGGCCTCGGCTCGACCGTCGTGGTGGTGCAGGTCGCGGTTGCCGGCGGCGACCCGGACCTCGCGTCGTAGAAGGGCGCGCAGCGTTGGGGGAGCCGGGACGACCACGCACGCCGAGTCCACGATGACGCGCTCCTCGTCGTTGAACTGGGCGTCGAAGTAGAGGTCGTCGGCGATGAGCGACGGGAACTCGCCGAATTGCGCCCGACCGGCACGGTTCGTGCCGTAGAGGCCTCGTCCCACGAGGTGACGATGGACCCAGCTCGCGATCACCGGCGCACCGAGGGCGTCGTAGAAGCGCCGCACGACCCAGCCCGCCCCCGCGACGTCGTGGGTGGCGTGGGGCGCGACGGCCCTCACCCCCTCGACGTCGAGCGCCCGCACCAGGGCTTCCACCGCTCCCGCCTCGAAGCGAACGTCGGCGTCGCAGTAGAGGCGGGGAAAGAGGTCTCCGGCCTCGCGGTCGCCCACGTTGAGGGCGTGGCTCTTTCCGGCCTCGGGGACCTCGACGACGCGCACCCCGTCACGGCCCGCGGCGACCGCGGCCGTTGCGTCGGTGCACGCGTTGCACACCACGACGACCTCGACCTCGCCCCGGGCCGCGAGGATCGACACGTCGTCGAGCAGTCCCTCGATCCTCGCCGCCTCGTTGTGCGCGGGCACGACGATCGACGCACGCGGGGCCACCCGAGGAACAGTACCCCCAACTTCACGTCAGAGCCCTTTGGGGCGCCGCGCGGGCTGGGTGGTCCACGGCGTCGAGGGCCCTATCGTGGACGACGTGGACGACGTGGACTCCGAGAGACCGAGTCCGGTCCGCCTCGTCACGTTCGACATCGACGGTGGCGACCCGAGAGACGCGGCCCTCACCACTGCCGGACGAACGTGGATCGAGGTGAGGCGCTCCGGTCAGGTGGTCGGAGTCGTCGAGCGCGACCTCGATCCGGCCGGCTTGAGCGACGATGACCTCGCCGAGCTCGCCCTCGAGTACCGCGTCGTCGAGGTCGCCGATCTCGGGGAAGTGCCGGACGACGCGCTCCCGATGATCTCGGTGGTCATCCCCACGCTGTATCGCCGGATCGACCTGCTCGAGCGGGCCGTGCGCTCGGTCGCCGCGTGCGACTACCCCACTTTCGAGGTGATCGTGGTCGACAACCGGCGCCACGACGGCGAACCGATCCCGCCCTTCGAGGGGCTCGGGAGGGTCCGGGTCGAGGTGGAGCGTTTCCCGGGCGCCTCGGCGGCGCGAAACCGGGGTGCGGCCGAGTCGCGAGGCGAGGTGGTCGCCTTCACCGACGACGACGTCGAGGTCGACCCGAGGTGGCTGCGGGCGCTGGGCACGGCCTTCGCCACCGACGCCGAACTCGACGCCGTGGGCGGGATGGTCCGCCCCGCCGAGCTCGACACCGAGGCCCAGCTCTGGTTCGAGGAGTTCTTCGGCGGCTTCACCAAGACCTTCGCGCCTCGGCGCTGGAGCGTCGCCCTCGTCGGGGACTCCGACCCCCTCTTCCCCTACGCCGCCGGCCACTTCGGGGCGGGCAACAACATGGCCGTGCGACCCGCGGCCCTCGAGCGCGCGGGCGGGTTCGACGTGCGCCTCGGCGCCGGGACGATCGCCCGCGGCGCGGAGGACCTCAAGGTCTTCGTCAAGGTGCTCCTCGACGGGGGAACCGTCGCCTTCGTCCCCTCCGCACTCGTGCGCCACTCCCATCGGCGCACCCCCCGCGAGTTCCGCGAGCAGGTCTTCGGCTACGGCGTCGGCCTCACCGCCCTCTACTGCGCCCTCGTCGTGGAGGATCCCCGCCACCTCACCCGGATCCTGCGCCGACTGCCGCGCGGGCTCAAGATGTTCTTCTTCCCCTCGACCCCGCGCTCGCTCAGTGCCGAGCCGGTCTACCCCCGCCGTACGGCGTGGGTCCACGCGCTGGGCATGGCCTACGGACCCTTCGCCTACGCGCGCAGCGCCCTCGCGGTCCACCGAGCGCGACGTCGTCTCGCGGCGAGCTCCCGATAGCCCTCGCGTCCGAGGGGGTCGCCCCGTCTCGGGGAGGGGCGGCGGGACACACCGCTCCGCCCGAGGGATGGGGTCAACTGCCGACCGGCCTCCGCGGGGGGCCCGCATCCGGGCCGAGCGCACCGATGATCGAGGCGTCGAGCAGCGCGTGCGCGACGAGGTCGCCGGCCACGGGGAGGCCGTAGCGACTGGGGCCGGCGGCCACCCCGGCCGCGCTCGAAGAGTGGCCGAACGCCGCGTGGGGGGCGAAGGTCGCGTCGGACATCCCGAATAGGCCGGCCACGCCGAGCACGACGAACCCGATCGCTACCCCCAGGTCGACCCGCTCGCAAGGGTTGAAGTTCGGGGTGATCCGCTTTTCAATGACGTAGGGCGGGTGGACGGAGAGCTGCCAAGGGGCCGCCGTCGCGCCCACGATCCCGATGATGAGGAGTATCTCGGCCGAGGGCGTCGCGCGGGCCGGCCGGGGACCAGGAGGCCCTGGGCCGTCGGGGTCGACGGTGGGTGGACCATGGGAGAGAAGCGCCTGGACGACCGAGCCGGCCACGAGGGCCCGGCAGATCCGCTCGAAGCGCCGGAAGCTCCCGGTCATGGCCGCGCCGGTCACCGCCGCGGCCGCGACGACGACCGAGGGGACTAGGGGTAGGCCCGGATAGCCCGCCGCGAGGGTGACCCCAATGAACTCGGTCACGACCGTAGGGGCGTTCATTACCAACGGGTCGATGGCGCCGAACCCTCCCCAGAACCGCCCGAGGCGCTCGAGGATGAGCCGGGCGTGTCCGACCCCGGTGACCGCCCGAGGCGCAGCGCCATCTCCTGGTTGACGTGGAGCACCGGGACGAGCAGGAGGAGGATCCCGAGCAGAGGGGTGCCGGAGCCCTGGCCGGCCGGGGAGCAGGTGCCGAACGCACCGGCGTCGTTGTCGCCGGCCGTGACGTGGGCCCGGGCACCAGGAAGGCGAGCAGGGTCGTGACCTCGCGACGGGGAGAGACGGACGGCGACGTCTCGCGGGCGATGGTGCCGAGGGCGCCTCGGGTCTCCCCGACGTGCACCGGGTCAAGGGCCGCCCCGAAGCGGGACGTCGGGGCGAGGGTGGTCTCGCGCGCCGTCGCCGGTCGGCGCGCAACTCGGCGCCGAGAGGGTCACGGATGGTCGAGGGACCGCGCGAAGGGACGAAGGTCACGGCCCTTTCCAGCTTGCTCGATGGGTCAGCCGACGGGGTCACCGGGCTCCGGCGAGGGCTGGATCAGGCGAGGATCAGCGAGCACCGGCGCACGGGTGGAGCCTGACACTCGGGGGTTTCGAGGACGTGGGCTCAGCTCCTTCGCCGCTCGAGAGGCGACCACCTACCCGTCAGGAGGGACGCGGCGTGCGCGAGAGATCGCTCGTGGCGACCCGGGATGCGTCGAGATGGTCGAGGATGAACGTCACCGTCTCTTCGACGTCGAGCGAGGTGGTGTCGATCCAGAGCCCGAGCCGTGGAGTCTCCTCCATGAAGGTGCGCCAGAGAACTCGGACGTCCCAGGCGCCGTAGCCCTTCTTCTCGCGGCGGCTCTCGCGCTCGGCCACCGCCTCGGCACTGGGGCACAGGACGACGACGTGCGGGGACGCGCTCGCCAGGCGCTGGATCACCTCGGCGAGGTGGGGACCCACGTAGAGGTCCTGGAGGATCGTGGTGAAGCCCGCCGCCCGGTAGGCGAGGGCCACGTTCGCCGCGAGGGCTCGACGCAGCGCGAGCTGACGCTCGGCCTCATCCGAGAGCGGGGGATCGATCGGGTCCCGGCCCGCGACGATGAAGCGGCGGAACACGTCCCCGTGCACGTGGGCCGAGCGCTCGAAGCGCCGGGCCAGGGCCTCGGCGACGGTCGACTTGCCCGCGGCCATCACCCCGGTCACGACGAAGAGATCTCCCTCGGACACGGGCTGAGTCTCGCATCGCGAACCGGAGCGGCCACGGCGCTGGGCCCCCTAGTATCGAGGAGCGGTGACCCCCCCGACGCCGACAACGACGTCGTACGACGGACCCTCATCTGCCGCTAGCGGGACGACACATCGGACGAGCCCGACCACAGACCCCGCCACCGCGTCGGCCACGCCGCGCCCCACGGTTGCCGTCGTGCGGGGGTCGCGACCGCCCTCCAACTATCTATCCTGGTTAGCGGGGTGACGATGAGAGTGATTGGTCATCGAACGCTCGCTCCACCCCAGTGGAGCGTGGCGGGCCGCACGACCGCTCGATGACGCGAACCCCCTCGTGAGTCGAGGCGTCGGCGAGGCGCAGTCGCTCCGGCCCGGTTGCGTTCGGTGACCATATATATAGGGTCAGGCGGCGAAGGCTCCCTCCAACCGTCCGCCGAGCCACGGGCTCCGGCGCTCCCGGGGGCCCTCGAGCGAATGACGCGCGCCAATTCTGTTATCTCCCCTGGTTGACGGGGTATCGGATCGAGTCGGACGGATCCGATCCCTTGGTGGGGCCGCGAAGGGCCGAATGGCCCGAGTCGGCACACCCCGCTGTTTGCGGGCTGGCTTCGCGCGTCGCCGCTGCGACGCACGAGAGCGAGGACCCTCGAGTCTGACTCGAACCGACTCGCGCCCTAGGACCGAATGGGAGGTGAGTTCCCTGTTCAACGTGGTTCCTATCACTGTGTCAGGAACGGTCACGTCCCCGGCGCGGTTCGACGCGTCGTGGGCGACGGGACTCGCCGAGGCGACCCCGGCCGCGGCCGCGGCCCTAGCGCGCCGCGTCTCATGTCCCTAGGGTGGGAGCGTGACCACGCTCTCGGTGCTGGACCTCGCGACCGTCGGTGAAGGCTCGACGCCCGCTCGGGCACTCGCGGATACGAGGGCCCTGGCCCAGGCGGCCGAGCGCCTCGGCTACCGGCGCTTCTGGGTGGCCGAGCACCACGCGATGGACGCGGTGGCCAGTTCCGCACCGGCGGTTCTCCTCGCCCACCTGGCGGCGGCGACGACGAGGATCAGGGTGGGATCCGGCGGGGTGATGCTGCCCAACCACGCGCCCCTCGTCGTCGCCGAGCAGTTCGCGACCTTAGAGGCCCTGCACCCCGGGCGCGTGGATCTCGGCCTCGGGAGGGCCCCGGGCACGGACCCGCTCACGGCCCGCGCGTTGCGCCGGGCCGCGGCGCTCGGTCACGACACCTTCCCCGACGACGTCGTGGAGCTGATCGGCTACTTCAACCGCGATCGGACGACCCACCCAACCCCCACCCCGGGGCCGGGCTACGCACCCGAGGTCTGGCTGCTCGGTTCGTCGACCTACAGCGCGCGGCTCGCCGCCGTGTTGGGGCTCCCCTTCGCTTTCGCCTACCACTTCGCGCCCCAACGTCTTGACGAGGCCCTCGACGCGTACCGCTCGGGCTTTCGGCCCTCCGTGAGCCTCGATGCGCCCCGGGTGATGGTCGGCGTCTCGGTGGTGTGCGCCGAGAGCGACGACGTGGCGCGTTACCTGGCCGGGCCGAGCGCGCTGCAGGCGCTGCTTCGCTCGACGGGCCGTGCGGGTCGCCTGCCCCGGCCCGAGACCGCCGCCACCTACGCCTACACGCCGAGCGAACGGGCCTTCGTCCGTGAGGCCCTCGCGAGCCACGTGATCGGTGGGCCCGCGACCGTTCGCGCGGGGCTCGCTCAGCTCGTCCGGCGCACGGGAGCCGACGAGCTGATCCTCTCCGCCCGGCTCCACGCGAGAGAGCATCGCGAGGCCTCGCTCGAGCTCACGGCCTCGGCGTGGCCCGACTCAAGCGAGCTCCGCGCCGCGTCCGAACCCGTGGCGTCGGTCGGACCGTCCCGGTGACGGGTATAGGACCTGATTAGCGCGATGACGGTGGAGACTGGCGACGGTGTCGGCCCGCCTAGATGGCCACACTCCACGTAAGGGGACATCGACCCGCCACGGTGGCGTTGCGCGCGGCGGACCCTCGCCGCAGCCCCGCTGAGGCACGGCTCACGGCCGAGTTCGAGCAAGCCGCCATCCTGGTCAACGGGGTTGGGGTCAGATCAGTGCCCCGCCCGGGCCAGTTCGCCCCCTTCGGGGGGTCCGCTCGTCCGCGCCGGTGCTTCGGTGGCTCTCCGGCGAGTCTCTTGCCCCCATCGCGCGAGCTCGACGATCTTCGGGCGGCTCACCCCGGCGCGGAGGCCGGACCCGCTGTGCCCACGACGCGTCCGGGGCTCGCCGGAAGCCGACGATCCGGCCGTCGCGATGGCCTCGTCCGCCCCATGGGTGAGCCATCCGGTGGCCCTTGCGAAGGTGTGGATAAGTTGACGAAACGTTGACGCTGACCACGTACTGTCGGGACTCTCCCAGATGGACTGGGAAGGGTGCGGGAGTTTGCCACAACCGCACCGAAGTGTGGAGGTGCCGCTAAAAGGGCGTACATCTAGGGATGATTCGTGAAGAATGATGCACGTTTTTTCTCGAGTCGTGAAGTACGCTCGCTGGCGAATGAGGTTCCGGTGGTCGGACCGAAGACCTTGACTGATCGCTCCCGTGAAGGTGCGGACGGCAGCCGCTCGGGCCCTTTCTCTCGGCGACGTCATCTCTCCACCACAGGCTCCACGGACGAGTGGGGTCGGCAAGGGCACAGACAAGGGCAAGGGGTAACCGTGGCGCTACGCAGGAAGTCTCGAGACGGCGACGGCGGGTCGGTCGCGACCGCGGCGCCCCCCGCGCCCGGACCCCACGCCGGCGGGTCGCCCAACGGCTCGACCCACGACCGCACGACCGGGTTCGGGCCCAAGCCCGGCGCCGACCCCCAGGGCGAGGCCGGGCGCCAGCGCCTGGGCGAGCAGCTCGTGGCGAGCGGGCTCATCACCGAGGCCCAATTGAACGAGGCCCTCGCGATGCAAAAGACCGGTGGCGGGCTCCTCGGCGAGGTCCTCGTCAGCATGGGGACCCTCACCGAGCAGAGCCTCGCCCAGGCCCTCGCGTCCTTCTTCGGCTACGAGGTCGCGAACCTGCGCCGCGAGTCGATCGACAGCGCGCTCATCGAGCTGATCCCCGAGGACGTCGCGCGCGAGTACATGTGCTTCCCCGTGCGCTTCGACGGCGACGCGCTCGCCATGGCCGTCGCCGAGCCGAGCGACGAGCTCTCCGCGCGTCTCGCCCAGGCGAGCGGCAAGCGGGTCAAGCTGCTCATCGCCCCCATGGGCGACATCAAGTGGGCGATCGACTCGAACTATCACGCGCTGAGCAACGTCGAGCGTCTCGTCCAGGTCTTCGAGTCGGTCGAGGGGTCACGGCGTCGCGGCGGCGGCCAGGAGATCTCCGAGTCCGAGATCGTCTCGGAGGACGCGCCGGTCGTCCAGCTCGTCGACAGCATCCTCACCCAGGCCATGCGCGACCGCACGAGTGACGTGCACATCGAGCCGACCGGCGACGTCGTGCGCGTGCGCTTTCGCATCGACGGCGCGATGAAAGAGGTGCTCACCCTGCCGGGCACGATCGGCCCGGGTCTCATCAGCCGCATCAAGATCATGGCGAACATGAACATCGTCGAGCGACGTCCGTCGCCACCGTCGGGGGCGAGGTGTGCGTGATGCGTCTGCTCGACAAGACGCGCTCGGTCCTCAAGCTCTCCGAGCTCGGCATGCCGCCCGCGACGCACGAGGCGTTCTCCAAGCTCGTGCGCTCGCCCTTTGGCATGGTGCTCTGCGCGGGCCCCACGGGGTCGGGCAAGACGACGACGCTCTACGCGTCGCTGAGCGAGGTCAACGACCCCACCCTCAACATCATGACGATCGAGGACCCGGTCGAGTACGTCTTCCCCACCATCAACCAGATCCAGACGAACGACCAGGCCGGTCTCACCTTCGCGAACGGGCTGCGCTCGATCCTGCGCCAGGACCCCGACGTCATCCTCGTGGGCGAGATCCGCGACGTCGAGACGACGCGCGTCGCGGTCCAGTCGGCCCTCACCGGCCACTTCGTCCTTTCGTCGCTGCACGCCACCGACTCGGTCTCGGCGCTGCACCGCTTCCTCGACATGGGCATCGAGTCGTTCCTCATCGCGAGCTCGGTGCTCGGCGTCGTCGGCCAGCGCCTCCTGCGCCGGATCTGCCCGTCGTGCAAGACGGCCTACACCCCGACCGACGAGGAGATGGTCTTCTACGAGGAGTCCGGTGGGGCCCCCAAGAGCTCCTTCTACCACGGCGCCGGATGCAACTTCTGCGCCAACACCGGCTACAAGGACCGCATCGGCGTCTACGAGCTGCTGACCATGACCTCGGAGATCCGCCGGCTGGTCGTGGGCTGGGCGACCCAGGAGGAGCTGCGCAACATGGCCGTCAAACAGGGCATGAGCACGCTCAAGCAAGAAGCAATAAGACTTGTCGAGAACGACATCACCTCCATAGCGGAGGTCATCCGAGGGATGTACACCCTATGAGCCTGTTGAAAAGAGCCGAGAAGGACCCTGGCGCGGTCGGCGCGGTCCCGGTGGCCAAGCCCTCGAAGAAAGCGCCCAAGGTGCGCGCCAAGGTCGACAAGATGCAGGACTTCGCCTTCAAGGCGCTCGACCAGGACGGCAAGACCGTCTCGGGCACCGAGAAGGCCCTCTCCACCGGGGCGGCCCACGTCGCCCTGATCCAGCGCGGTCTCCAGCCCCTGGAGGTGAAGCCGAAGAAGAGCATCCTCGCCTTCGAGATCACCCAGAAGAAGGTCCCGCGCAAGGACCTCACCAACTTCACCCGTCAGCTGGCCGTGTTCATGCGCGCCGGCGTGCCGATCATGGAGGCCCTCGAGGTCATCACCGAAGAGACCCAGAACAAGATGCTGCGCGGGGTCCTCGAGGACATGACCGAGCGCCTTCGCTCGGGCGACACCTTCGCCGCGGCGGCCTCCACCCACCCCGAGGCCTTCCCCAACTTCTACGTGGGCATCCTGGAGTCGGCCGAGCTCACCGGCAACCTCGACAACGTCCTCAACCAGCTGGCCGACTACATCGACCGCGACGAGAAGGCCCGCTCCAAGGTCACCTCCGCCCTCATCTACCCGTCGGTCGTGGCGGTGATGTCGGTCGTGGTCGTGGTCGTGCTCGCCGTCTTCGTCATGCCCCGGTTCGAGGTCTTCTTCAAGAGCCTCAACGCCAAGCTCCCCCTGGTGACCGTGATGCTGCTCGACACCACCTCGTTCGTCGGGCACAACTGGTACTTCGAGGCCGCCTTCGTCATCCTCATCGTCGGGGGCTTCATCGCGATGCGCCGCACCGTGAAGGGCAAGGCCACGCTCGACAAGATCCTGCTCAAGCTGCCCGTCCTCGGCGACCTCTCCGAGACGGCCATCGTCGAGCGCGTCTGCCGGGTGCTCGCCTCGATGCTGCGCGCGGGCGTCGACCTGCCCCGCTCGATGGCGGTGACCGCGGACTCGGCCAACAACGCCGTCTACCGACGCGCCCTCGAGGGCGTGCGCGAGCAGATGATGCAGGGCCAGGGGATCTCGGGGCCCATCAACATGACCGAGCTCTTCCCGGCGGCGGCCCGCCAGATGTTCCGCGTCGGGGAGGAGACCGGCACGCTCGACCAGCAGCTCGAGGTCGCCGCCGCTACGGCGTCTACAACCAGGTGAAGGTGCAGTAGTGGCGAGGCCGAGCGGGTGTCGGGCCGCTCGTCGGCGAGAGAGGCGTCCCTCCCTCGTCGCGCGCCGCGCGCCGCGCACCCCGTGGTCGCGTCGCAGCGAGGGGGGCTTCACACTCGTGGAACTCCTCGTCGTCATGACCGTGATGCCCATCGTCGTGGGCGCTCTCGCTTTCGGTCTCGTCATGGTCTTCTCGCTCCAGAACGGCGTGAGCTCGCGGATTACCGACGCGGGCGACGCCCAGGTGACCTCGTCGACCTTCCTCAAGGACGTCCAGAGCGCCCAGATGATCACCGAGCAGCAGAGCATCGCCTGCGGCACGGGCCTCACGTACGCCAGCACGCCCCTCCAGCTGCTCGGCCTCGAGTGGGCCGGCAGCGCTGGTAGCTACCTCGTGACGGTGTCGTACCTCACCGAGCCGAACCCCGGGCTCTCCTCCTACTCGCTCATCCGTCAGATGTGCACCCAGGGGAACACCGCCACCCCTAGCGACGTGACCACCGTGGCGACCGACCTCTCCGCCTCGGGCGCCAACGCTCTGCCCTATATCGAGTGTGCGTCGAATCCGGTCGACGCGAACTGCTCGCCCTCCTTCTACGAATCGCAGTGGATGAGCACCGGGGACGTCCAGTACGTACTGCTGAGCGCCCAAGAGCACGCCCTCTTGCCCGCCCCGAATCAGTCGACCCCCTTCACACTGACCCTGGCGGCCGCTCCTCGGCTCCACGTCGAGGCCAGTCTCCCGCCCGGTGGCGGTGGGTCGTCGCCCATCACCGTGCTGGGCACCTCCTGCACGACGCCCCCCTTCACCATCACCAACAACGTCACCGTGTCGCTCAACGTTGGCGGAGGGACGGGCAACGGGGCGCTCGGTCTGAGCGCCAAGTGCCCGGCCGTCGTCGTCGACAATGGCGGCGTCCTCGACGCGAAGGCGATCCTGACCGAGAATCCCAACCTCAACTCCGTGTACGAGTCACCGTCGGGGGCGACGTACCCGATACCCGAGTACTACGCGCCGAACATCGCCGACCCCTACAGCAGCCTGACGCCGCCGACCACCACGGCGTCGGGCCTCACGGCCGGCACCTGCAAGTTCGCCACCGGGGTATGGACCTGCAGCGCCGGCTACTACGCCCACGATCCGGGGACCACGTACAACTTCGGGAACGGCCAAACGGCCGACTTCACGACGACCAACTGCGTCTCGGGGCCGGGCGGGTGCCGCTTCTTGTTCGAGAACGGCCTCAACCTGCCCAGTGCCGTCACCGTCAACTTCGCGACGGGGGTCTACGTCTACTGGGACAACTCGGGGGACTTCCCGGGGTGTGGCACTCCGAGCCCCGAGGGCACGGCACTGTCCGGCCAGCCCAACGACTCGATCAACGGCACGAGCGGCGTCCTCTTCTACATCGCGTGTGGGTCGGTCAACTTCCAACCGGGCATCACGATCAACATGGCGGGGCTGCCGGTCTACAAGGGGGTCGCCCTCTGGGACGCCGATACCCAGAACCCCCTTGTCATCGGGAACAACTCCACCGGCGGGGGCGCCTCCGCGGGTTACGGGGGCATCTACGTACCGAACCAGGCGATCAACGTCAACAACGACGCGGGCGGCGTGTTGACCGTCTCGTTCCTCGTGGCTCAGTCGATCACCTTCAAGCAGAACCTCACGATCAACATCACCTCGCCGTGACCGCCGCTCCTCGCCCCCGGTGCCCTGAACGTCGCGACGACGCGGGTGACACCCTGGTCGAGCTCCTCATCGCCCTGCTCATCATCAGCATCTCCGTCGTCGCCCTGCTCGCGGCCTTCTCCACCTCCATATCGGCATCCGCGCAGTACCGGAACATCGCCGTCACCGACTCGATCGTTCGCACGGTGTCCGAACAGGTCATCGCCCAGTTCCAGCAGGGCAACGCCTACATCGCCTGTCCCAACGCGACGCCCGACAACTACGTGGCCGGGTACGGCGGGACGGCTCCCCTCGCGAGCGACCTCGCCATCCCCGCGCCCTACACCAGTGCGGGCTACACGGTTGCCCTCACGGCCGTCGGCTACTGGACCGGCAACAACTTCGACGGCACGACCGGAACCTGCACCCCCGGTTCGACGGTGCCCGAGCAGCTGACGATCACCCTTGTGGGTCCGAGCGGGGCAAACGAGTCTCTGAACTTCATCGTCGAGGGGTCGGGCCAGATCTTCTCGGTCGCGCCGAACACGCTCGACCCCCCCACCAACGTCGTTCTCACGACGCCCACCTCCGACTCCGGGGGGCTCACCGTCTCGTTCACGGCTCCGGCCAACGCGCCGGCGGACTCTTCGACCTTCACCCAGTACTACACCGTCGTCGCGTGCGTCAACGCCGCGATGTCCCAGGGCTGCACTCCCCCCACGACGACGTTCCAGTCGGGGCAAGAGATCACGGGGCTCGCTCCCGGAACGCCCTACTGGGTGAGCGTCGTCGCCAACGCCTCACCGGGCTACCTGTCGAGCCCCCCGACGACGGCGGGCCCCCAGAACTCCAGCGGCACGGCACTCGTGCCCGTCGTCACGTCGGTCACCCCGTCGACGTCGACGGCCGGGGCGCTCGTGGTCACTTTCACCCCCCCGTCGAACGCCCCCGGCGGCGAGACCTACACCGCGAACGCCTGCACCGACTCGGGGATGTCCCAAGGCTGCGTCGCGGCAGCGGGTTTCACGAGCGGATCCCCGATAACCGGCCTGGCCCCGGGCACCGCGTACTACGTCGTGGTCGCCGCGAACCCCAACGGCAGCTACCCGGGCGCCTCATCGCAGCCCTACTCACCACCGGTCGCCTCGACGGTTCAGCTCGCGGCCCCCTCCATCAGCAGCGTCACGTCCTCGACCATCCAGTCGGGCGCGCTCGTCGTCGACTACTCGCCGAGTGCCAACGCGCCCTCGGGCCAGACCTACACGGTGAGGGGCTGCACCGACTCGGCCATGACCCAAGGGTGCGTCTCGCAGTCCGACTACGCGAACGGCTCCCAGTTCACCGGCTTGGCCTCGGGAACGTCGTACTACGTGACGGTGACCGCCGATGCCTCGAGCGGGTACCTCGCGGCGACCTCGCCCGCCACCACGACGCCCACGTTGGCGTCGATACAGCTCACGCCGCCCGCCATCAAGAAGGTGACGGGTGAGACCAGAGCCCTCAAGGTCAGCGTGACCGGGAGTTCGAACGCCCCCAAGACCGAGACGTACACCGCGACCGCCTGTACCTCGCCCTCCATGACGACGGGCTGTGTGAGCGCGAACGTGACCACCAGCGCCGGCTCCTTCGCCGTCACCATCTCGGGTCTCACCTCGGGGGTGACCTACTACGTCACCGTCACCGCGGACGCGGCGGCGGGGTACCTGGCGTCGAATCCCTCCGCCCAGGCGACCGGGGTGCCGAACTGATGTCGACCCACGTGCCACCGGCCACGCCCTCGCCACGTCCCGGTGACGAGGTCGGCGCATCGCTCGTGCTGGCCGTGGTGTTCTTGTTCGTCGTGAGTCTCGTGCTCGTGGGGCTCGTCCGCTGGGCGGGCTCGGACATCACGAACAGCTCGCACTTCGTCCTCGCCCAGTCGGTCACCTCGGAGGCCAACAGTGGGACGAACCTGGCGGTCCAGTACGTCCGCTACAACTTCATCGACGCCAGCCTCGACGGGGCGACCCCCGCGCCGTGCTGGGACCCGCCGGGAACCCCGTCAGTGACCGACCTGAACGACCCCAACGGGACCCACGCGGTCGCGTCGTGGTGCATGACGCGCTGGTACCCGAACGCTTCGCCCTCGGTGCCCGGCGACTCCCTTCGCATCGTGACGATCTCGACGTGTCCCACCGCGGAGACCGCGTCCGCCTGCGCCAGCCAGCCCCTCCTCCAGGCCATAGTCTCGATCGACGACGGGAGCGGCGCGTGCTACCCGGTGGCCAACGCCTCGAGCACGCCCAACACCTGTGGCCAGTCGCTCACGATCGCGCACTGGCAGTTCGGCCCGACACCACCCTCGGTCACTTCCGTGGCAACGGGAGCCTTCACCTGCGCGAGCGGGACACCGGTGCTGGTGGGCGGAACGGACCTCTCGCTCGCCACGCACGTGGACTTCGTGGTATCGAGCACCGCCAACACGGCGGACCCGGTCATGGCCCCCGCAGCGAGCCAGACGGTCGTGAGCGAGACCACGATCCAGGCGTGCGCACCGAGTTCGCTCGCGTCGTACTCGCTCTACGTGATCGTCTCGACCCCGATGGGAACGAGCTCGATTGGGCCCTGGTCACTGTGGTCGGGAGGCTGACGAGCTCCCTATCGCGGTAGGGGCGGTCTGATCGTCCACGACAAGCTCAGCCGCTCTGGCCACCAGAGTCTGCGGTAAGGGCGCTCGGTACGCGTGTACTCGGCCACGGGCGGATTCAGGCCCTCGTCGCCAGCCCCAGCGGGGCCGCTCGGC
>NCBE01000172.1 GCA_002255565.1 Actinobacteria bacterium 21-73-9 | reverse complement strand
CGCAAGACGGCGAAGGGCCGCGCCGGCGGCGGGGCCTAATGGACGACTAATTAGCCGTCCTGGGTGTGCAGGTGTCAAGGCCGGGCGAAAAGCAGGCCACTCTTTGGGGGATGCGACGGATGCTTGCCTCGCGAGCCGAAGGCGAGCGCAGCAAGTACCCGTCGGCACGTCCAACGGGGGTGCATCGGCCACATGCCGTCGCGGGGAGCCGGTGCGCCGCCTGGCCAGCACGATGCGCGCCTGGGTGAGTGCGTCCAACAATCGGGCCCTTCGCATTCGAGTGGGGATAGGGACTTTCTCGCGGTGACCGAGTAGGCGTCGGGGACCTCGGTCATCGTTGCGGCTTCTCGACGGCTGCGACGAAGGTGAGGTCCCCGACATGCCTGACGCTACCGGCGTGGCCGAGGTGATGCTCGGCCTGCCAGGCTTCCGTGTGATCGAGGCGGTGGAATCCGACGACGAGCTGGTCGTCACGGTGGAGACGATCCCGGAGCTCACCGGGTGCCCCGGATGCGGGGCGGTGGCCACCGCCCACGACCGGATGCCCGTCGAGTACCGGGATCTGCCGGCCTTCGGCCGCCCCGTGCGCCTTGTCTGGGACAAGCGGCGACATCGGTGCGAGGAGCCCGAATGCGCCATGTGCACCTGGACCGAGGTCTCCGGTGCCCTCTCGGCCCGGTGCCTGCTCACGCGCAGGGCGGCCCTTGCCTGCTGCCGGGAGGTGGGCTTGAACGCCCGGCCCGTCGCCCAGATGGCCCGCGAGCTCGGGGTCGCCTGGCACACGGTCATGAACGCGGTGCGCGAGTACGGCGAACCCTTGATCGACGACTCGGATCGCGTCGGCCGGGTCCGGCAGCTGGGGGTCGATGAGACCACGTGGCTTGCGGCCACCCGCGAGCACTCCACGAAGTTCGCCACGAGCCTGGTGGACCTCGAGCGCCGGATCGTCATCGACGTGGTGGAGGGCAACTCGGCCGGTGATCTGGCCTCCTGGCTCGATGACCAGCCGGTCGCCTTCACCGGCGGGATCCGGGTCGTGGCCACGGATCTGGCCGAGTCGTATCGCCGTGGCCTGGAAGGCCGCATCGACCAGGCGACGCGCGTCGCAGACCCCTTCCACGTGGTGCGCCTGGCCAACCGCGCTCTCGACACCGTGCGGCGGCGGGTGCAGAACCGCACCATGGGGCACCGTGGCCGAAAGCGCGATCCCCTCTACCGCATCAGAAAGCTCATGCTCACCGGCACCGAGCGTCTGGACCCACGCGGCCTCGACCGCATGCTTTTGGGGCTGCGGGTCGGGGATCCCGACAACGAAGTGCTGGGTGCCTGGCTGGCCAAGGAGTCGGTGCGGGACATCTACCTGGCCGAGAGCACCGACGAGGCCGAGCTCCTCATCGACAAGGCGATCGCAGCGTGCCGCCTGGACGCCGTGGGCGAGGTGCGATCGCTCGGGGTGACCCTCACCCGCTGGCGCACCGAGATCCTGGCCCGGCACCACACCGGCGCCTCCAACGGCCCCACCGAGGGGCTGAACCTCTTGGTGAAAAAGGTCAAGCGCGCCGGGCACGGCTTTCGCTCCTTCGCCAACTACCGCCTGCGGATCCTGCTGCACGCCGGCGGGGTCAGCTGGGAATCGATCTATCCCTCGACACCGCGCATCAGAGGCCGGGCTCCCCACTGAAATGCGAAGAGCCTGATATGGAGACGCTCCTGTCAAGAGGCACGCCGAAATAGCCCGCATA
>NCBE01000007.1 GCA_002255565.1 Actinobacteria bacterium 21-73-9 | reverse complement strand
GGGGATAGAGCATCGGTTTCCTAAACCGTGTGCGCAGGTTCGAATCCTGCCGGGGGCACACTGCCGGGGGCACGCAGTGGGTAACTCCCGGCGGCGGGGGACCGCGGGCCGGCGACGAGCCCATGACGACCGCGCAGGACCTCGGGGAGCTGCTTCGACTCCCTTCCGGCGTATTCAGCGCGATGCGATCGATGCGGTCGCGGTGACATACCGGGTCCGGAGCCGTCGGGTCAGCCCTCGGCGTGAAGGGCGCGGCTAGTGCGCGTCCACCGACGGCACTACGAGAGTCGCTCGACGCAGGCGAGCGAGTCCTTGGCGACGGTCTTGATCACCTTGGCCCACTGCGAATCGTGAGCGACCCAGTACGCGGCGAGGGTCTTCGCGCTGGTGGAGCTCGCTTCGTGCTTAAGTGACGTGACGAACAGGTTGAACAACTTCTTGCTCGCGGTGTCTGGCGCCTCCGCCGCCAGCTTCTGGAAGTAGGGCATCTCGGCCTTCACCCACGCCTTGTAAGCATTCAAGTTCTTCGTCGACGGCGGTGCCGCCTTCGGTCCGTGCAGGAGCGCCGCACAGAACGCCGCACTCGGTGCGGCGCCCGCGGTGCCAACCGCCAAGGGTGCCGCCATCGCTCCGGCGAGGGCGGCCATGGCCGCGGTACGGCCCAGTCGCTTCCACGTCGTCACTCGCACAATCCCTCCCGGGCCCGCGATTGGTGCGGCTGACCAGACGATACGTCGTATCCGCACTGGGGCGCCGGGTCGATGGTCGCCGGTCGAGCGCCTCGAGTGGCCCAGCGCCGTCGCGGGCATAATTGGTCGGTGATCGAGCGCAGCTTGAATCTCGTGCCGGCGTCGGTGATGGACTACCGCGCCCTGGCGCGACGACGCCTGCCCCGCCAGATCTTCGACTACCTCGACGGCGGGGCCTTCGCCGAGGCGACCATGGCCGCCAACGTCGCCGACCTGGCCGCGCTGCACTTCCGCCAGCGGGTCCTGCGCGACGTCTCGACCCGCACGACGGCGACGACCGTGCTGGGCCAGACCCTCTCGATGCCGATGGTCCTCGCGCCCGTCGGCTTCGCCGGGCTCATGGCTCGGAGGGCCGAAGCCCAGGCCGCGCGGGCGGCGGCCGCGGCGGGCGTGGCCTTCTGCGAGTCGACGCTCTCGGTGTGCGACCTCGAGGAGGTCGCCGCCGCCAGCGGAGTGGCCCCGTGGTTCCAGCTCTACGTCATGAAGGACCGGGGCGTCGCCGAGGCGCTGATGGCCCGCGCCGCCGCAGTCGGGGTGCCCGTGCTCGTGCTCACGGTGGACCTGCCGGTCGTGGGCCAGCGCTACCGCGACGCGCGCAACGGGGTCTCGGGGAGTCCCGGGCGGCTCGGATCGATCCGCCGGGCGCTCGACGTCGCGGCCCACCCGAGGTGGGTGCGTGAGGTGGCCGTGTCGGGTCGGCCCCTCACCTTCGGCAACCTGGCGGCCGTCCTCGGGACGGCCGCGGTCCCGAGCGACTTCCAGTCGTGGGTGGCCGGCCAGTTCGACCCGACCGTCACCTGGTCCGACATCGACTGGGTGCGCGCCCACTGGTCGGGACCGCTGGTCGTAAAGGGCATCCTCGACCCCGACGACGCCCGCGAGGCGGTGGCGCGCGGGGTGGACGGGCTCATCGTCTCCAACCACGGCGGGCGCCAGCTCGACTCGGTCCCTTCGACGATCGAGGCGCTCCCGCGGATCGTCGAGGTCGTCGACGGGCGGGCCGAGGTCCTCATGGACGGCGGGATCCGCAGCGGTCTCGACGTGATGAAGGCGCTGGCGCGCGGGGCGCGCGCGGTAATGGTCGGACGGGCCTGGGCCTACGCGGTCGCCGGCCGCGGCGAGCGGGGCGTGGCGCACGTGCTCAAGGTGATGCGCGAGGAGATCGCCGTGACGATGGGTCTCACGGGACTGGCCGACGTCGCGGACGCCTCGCCCGAGGCCCTCGTCGAGGGGTGAGGCCCCGCGCCGGCGACGACATCGCCCACCCAAGTCGACGTCAGATCCGCTCGGGGACCATCTCGATCGCGCCGCAGGGGCACTCCGCCACGCAGATCCCGCACCCCTTGCAGTAGTCGTAGTCGATCTCATAGCGGTCACCACCGCCGAGCTTGATCACCGCGTTGTCGGGACAGACGCCGAAGCAGTTGTCGCACTCGAAGCAGTTCCCGCACGACAGGCAGCGCCGCGCTTCGAACAGGGCGTTGTCCTCGGTGAGCCCGCCGACGACCTCTTCGAAGTTGGTCTGACGTCGGATGCGCTCGAGCTCGGGGCGCTGCGTGCGCGGGGCGTCGGCGTAGTACCAGGTGTTGAGCCGCTCGAACGCGGCGAGCGGGTGGCGCTCGGGGCGCTCGAAGGACCGGTCGCCGAGGAAGGCGTCGATGCCCTTCGCCGCCCGCTTGCCGTGGCCCACGGCGACGGTGGCCGTGCGGTCCGAGGGCGCGACGTCCCCGCCCGCGAAGACGCCCGGCACGTCGGTCATCATCGACTCCGCGACCGGCACCACGCCGTCGGCCACGTGGACCTCACTGCCCTCGAGGAGGGAGAGGTCGGTGTCCTGGCCGAGGGCCAGCACCAGGGCGTCGGCGTCGAGCTCCTCGAGCTCGCCCGTGGGCTCGGGGAAGCCCTCGGCGTTGAGGGCCATCTTCTCGATGAGGAGGCGCTCGCCCTCGAAGCGCTCGATGGTCGAGAGCCAGCGCACCGTGACGCCCTCGCCGAGGGCCTGCTCGACCTCTTCGGCGTGGGCCGGCATCTTGGCGCGGTTGCGCCGATAGACGATGGTCGCGTCGGTCGCCCCGAGGCGACGGGCCGTGCGGGCCGCGTCGAGGGCGGTGTCGCCGCCGCCGTAGACGACGACGTGGCGCCCGAGCAGGGGCGGATCGTCCTCGGCCACCTGGTGGAGGAAGGTGACCGCGTCGATCATCTTGGCGGAGTCGCCCGCCGGGATCGACACCCGTCGGCCCAGTTGGGCGCCCACGGCGAGGAAGACGGCGTCGGCGCGGAACTCGTCGCGGGCGGCGGCGATGTCTTTGACCGAGCGGCCGAGGACGACCTCGACGCCCATCTCGAGGATCCGCTCGACCTCGGCGTCGAGGACCGCACGCGGCAGCCGGTAGGCCGGGATGCCGTAGCGCATCATGCCCCCGAGCCTCGCTGCCCCCTCGACCAGGGTCACGGCGTGCCCGGCGCGGCGCAGGTGGTAGGTGGCCGAGAGGCCCGCGGGGCCGGCACCGACGACGAGGACCCGACGTCCCGAGTCGGGTCCGGGGTCGGGCAGTCGCCAGCCCCGGGCGAGGGCCGTGTCGCCGAGGAACCGCTCGACGGCGTTGATGCCGACGGCCTCGTCGACTCGGACGCGGTTGCAGGCGCTCTCGCAGGGGTGGAAGCAGACCCGGCCCATGATCGCCGGCAGCGGGTTCTCCTC
Organism: Actinobacteria bacterium 21-73-9; assembly: GCA_002255565.1. GTDB lineage: Bacteria > Actinomycetota > Acidimicrobiia > Acidimicrobiales > RAAP-2 > RAAP-2. The sequence goes on along the minus strand of NCBE01000007.1, from coordinate 19,090 downwards.
GACCAGGATCCGCCAGGCGGCCTCGTAGTCGCCCGACTCGGCGTGGTAGAGCCAGCGCTGGATGTTCTCGCCGGCGGGGCAGGCGTCGTTGCACGGGGGCAGGTGGTCGACGTACACGGGGCGCTCGACGCGCCACGAGCCGGTGTGGTTGGCCCGGCTCGAGCCGACGGGCAGGGTGATCGCGAAGGGTCGGTCCATCACTCCTCCTCCGGGGCGAGTCCGTAGCGCTCGACGTTCGCGTCGGCGATGAGCTGGAGTCGGGCGACGAGGTCGGGCCGGCCCTCCCCGGCGAAGAGGTGGGCGAAGCGTCGCTGGGGCCGCAGGTACTCCTCGACCCCCACGCGCCGGCGGATGCGCCGCACGCCCGTGACGACGCCGTGCTCGGCCTCGAAGACGGGGAAGAAGCCGCTCTCGGCGGCGAGGCGCGCGAGGCGCACCGTGTCGGCCGACGCGGCCCCCCAGCCGAGCGGGCAGGGGACGAGGACGTGCAGGTAGCGCGCTCCGCGGAAGGTCATGGCGCGCTCCACCTTGCGCTCTAAGTCGTGCAGGTCCGCGACGGTCGCCGTGGCGACGTAGGGGATGTCGTGGGCCATCGCGATGCGCGGCAGGTCCTTGCCCTGGCCGAAGACGTTGCCCGGGTCGGCGCCCACGGCCTCGCTGGTGGCGGTGCGCGCCGTCGGCGGCGTCGCCGCCGAGCGCTGGACGCCGGTGTTCATGTAGCCCTCGTTGTCGTAGCAGATGAAGAGCACGTCGTCGTGGCGCTCGAACATCCCCGAGAGCGCCCCGAAGCCGATGTCGACGGTCCCGCCGTCGCCGGCCTGGCCGACGACGCGCACGTCGTCGCGGCCCTTCGCGCGCATCGCCGCGGCGACACCCGTGGCGACGGCCGGGGCGTTGCCGAAGAGGGAGTGGAGCCACGCGATGCGCCAGGAGGTCTCGGGGAACGGGGTCGAGAAGACCTCGAGGCAGCCCGTGGCGTTCACCGCGACGAGTCGGCCCCCGGTGGCGCGCATCGCCGCGTCGAGGGCGTAGCGGGCGCCGAGCGCCTCGCCGCACCCCTGGCAGGCCCGATGTCCCGCGTCGAGCGAGTTGGTCCGCTCCCGGCTCGCCTGGACGGTCCGGTCCGCGTCGGAGAGCAGCCGGTTCCCCACGGCGAAGCTCCCGACCTGGTAGAAGTGCACGCGGGTCTCGGTCATCGGTTCGCGCCCCCCGCCGCGAGGTCGCGCAGGACGTTCTCGGCGAACGGCCCCGAGCGGCGCGAGGCGGCCATGCGCGCGCGCTCGCGCGCCACGACGTCCTCGTCGAGGTTGAGGAAGCTGAGCCGGGGCAGCGTGCCCTGGGCCGAACGCCCGAGGACCCCCTCGACGTCGCGCCGGGTGATGGGACGCCCGCCCAGTCCGGCCACGACGGTGGCGAGCTCGGGGCCCGAGGCGGGCGAGGCCGTCGCGACGTCGGTCGCGAGCACGCCGCCCATGCCCAGGCTGAAGGCCTTCTCCACCACGATGACCCGACGGGCGCCGGCGAGGGCGTCGGCCACGGCCGCCACGGGGAAGGGCCGGAACGTGGTCACCCCGAGCACGCCGACCCGCTCGCCCGTCGCGCGCCGGGCGTCGACGGCGTCTTTGATGGTGCCGAGCACCGAGCCCATCGCCACGATCACGGTCTCGGCGTCGTCGAGGCGGTAGGGGTGCAGGAGGCCCCCGCTCGCGCGGCCGGTGAGCGCGGCGAACTCCTCGGCCACGCTCGGGATCAGCTCGAGCGCGTCGAGCTGACGCAGGTGGGCGAGGTAGCGCACCTCCTCGAAGGCCTCGGGCCCGACCATCGCCCCGATCGAGACGGGGTCGTCGGGGTCGAGGACCTGGCGGGGCTCGTAGGGCGGGAGGAACGAGTCGACGACGGCCTGGTCGATCAGGTCCACGGCCTCGACGGCGTGGGTGAGGATGAACCCGTCCATGCAGACCATCACCGGCACCGAGAGCGTCTCGGCCAGTCGGAAGGCCTGGACGTGGAGGTCGGCCGCCTCCTGGTTGGTCTCGGCGAAGAGCTGGATCCAGCCGGCGTCGCGCACGGCCATGGCGTCGCTGTGGTCGTTCCAGATGTTGATCGGCGCCCCGATGGCGCGGTTCGCGAGGGTCATCACGACGGGCAGGCCCAGGCCGGCCGCGTTGTAGACGGCCTCGATCATGAACAGCAGGCCCTGGCTGGCCGTGGCCGTGTAGGCGCGGGCTCCCGCCGCCGACGCGCCGATCGAGACCGACATCGCCGCGTACTCGCTCTCGACGTTGATGAACTCGCACGGCGCGAGCCGACCGTCCTTGACCATCGCCCCGATGGCCTCGATGATGTGGGTCTGGGGCGAGATCGGGTAGGCGCACACGACCTCGGGCCGACAGCGCGCCACGGTCTCGGCGACGGCGCGCGAGCCCTCAAGCTGTTGGAGCACGGTGGGCCTCCTCGTGGTCGTGGACGAGGCCGAAGGCGGCCGTCGCGGCCGCGACGTTGCGCTCGGCGACCTCGTCGGCGAAGCGGTGACGCAGCGCCCTCGCCAGCGCGTCGAGGGGCACCTCGCCGGTCAGGGCGCAGAAGGCCCCGAGCAGGGGGACGTTGGGCACGGCGCGCCCGACGTGGGCGAGGGCCAGCTCGGTGGCCGGGCACCCGGCCAGGTGCCCGGCCGGCAGGCGTGCGACGAGCTCCCCGAGCCCGAGGCCGTCGGGGGGCTGGGACGAGTTCACGAGCACGTACCCCGAGGGCGCCAGCCCGCCGAAGAGGTCGACGCGGTGCAGCAGCGTGACGTCTTGGACGATGACCGCGTCGGGCTCGTCGATCGGCTCACGGGTGCGGATCTCGTGGTCGTCGATCCGGCAGTAGGAGACGACCGGGGCCCCGGTGCGCTCGGAGCCGAAACTGGGGAAGGCCTGGGCGTGTCGTCCCTGGTCGAAGGCGGCCACGGCGAGCAGTTCGGCCGCGGTGACCACGCCCTGGCCCCCCCGACCGTGGATCCGCACCTGGAACATGCCGACGCCTCGCTTCCCGTCTCACGGCGACCGTACCGCCGTCGCGACCCGGGCCACGAGGGCCTTTGGTCCTTAGTGACGTTCGTCCCGGCCGTCCCCGGCGCGACGCGTTGACCGTCCCCGAGCCGCGTGGGAGTATCGGTCGCGATGGAGAACCCCGGGCTGCGCCTCTCGGATCACGAGCGCGAGAGCGTCGCCTCGCGGCTGCGCGACGCCGCGGCCGAGGGACGCCTCGACGTCGCCGAGTTCGGCCAGCGACTCGACGCCCTCTTCCGGGCGAAGACCCACGGCGAGGCGGCCGGCCTCACGGCTGACCTGCCGACTCCGACACCCTCGGCGGAGCCCCGGGCTCGACGCCACCACCTGCGCCGATTCATGGGCTCGGTCGGCACTCTCTGGGGCATCTGGGCCGTGATCCTGGTCACCGGCGGGGGCGTGCAGGGGTGGTGGCCGCTGTGGGTCACCGTCCCGTGGGCGATCGCGTCGTTCGTGTGAGCCGGCCGGGCCCCTCCGGAGACCTCTCGGTCCGACCCCTGGACGCCTCGACCTGGGACGCCTTCGCCGAGCTCGTCGAGCGCAACAACGGGATCTACGGCGGGTGCTGGTGCGCCCCGAACCACGTCGAGTACCTCCGCGGGGTCTCGGATCACCGCACCTTCAAAGAGGAGCTCGTGCGCTCGGGGCGGGCCCGCGCCGCGCTCGTCGTCGACGGGGAGGGCCGCGCCCAGGGCTGGTGCCAGTACGGGCTCGCCGAGGGGCTCCACCTCAAGCACGTGCGCGCCTACCGCCAGGACCCGCCGGCGCCGGCGCGCTGGCGGATCGCGTGCGTCTTCGTGGACAAGGGCCACCGGGGCCAGGGCGTCGCGCGCCGGGCCCTCGAGGGGGCGCTCGAGCAGATCGCCGTGGCCGGCGGGGGCCTCGTCGAGGCCATCCCCGAGACGACGTCGGGTCGGGTGGCCCAGGGCCGCTTCCTCTTCAGCGCGACCGTCGAGCTCTTCGAGCAGTACGGCTTCGTCCGCGGCCGCCAGGTCGGCAAGCACGCGTGGATCGTGAGTCGCGAGGTCGAGCCGTCCTCGGCCGCGCCCGTCCGGGAGGGTCGATGAGCGGCGAACTGCGCGAGATGAGCGCCGAGCGACTGGGCGAGTGGCTGCCGGGAATGTGGGTCGGCTACCGGGCCTCGATCGTCGCGGCCGGGTACTCCGAAGAGGCGGCCGACGCCAACGTGGCGCGCAACCGGGCCGCGCTCACCAGCGGCGAGGGCCTCGCCGAGGGGAACCACGTGTTCGACGTCCTCGTCGAGGGCCGTCCTGTGGGCGTCGTGTGGATCGCCCGGTCCTCGGGCGGGGCCGGGGGCGGGGCCGAGTACTACGTCTACGACGTCGAGGTCGACGAAGCCGAGCGGGGGCGGGGCTACGGGCGACTCGCCATGGAGCTGGTCGAGGCGTGGGTGCGAGCGGCCGGCGGCTCGAGGATCGGGCTCAACGTCTGGGGCAACAACGCGGTCGCCCGTTCGCTCTACACCTCGCTCGGCTACCGCGAGCTCGCCGTCTCGATGGCCAAGGACCTCGACGCCTGAGAGTTCGATGGACGCGCCGTCCCACCCCCACCTCGACGCGACGCTCGTCGGCCGCCACGTCACTCTCGCGCCGCTCGGGCCCCAGGACGCCGACCCCCTCGCGGCCGCGGCCGAGCTCGAGCGCTCCAGCTACCGCTTCACCGTCGTGCCCGACGGCCGAGAGGAGGCCCGGGCCTACGTGGCCGGTCTGCTCGAGGAGCGACGGCGCGCCGAGACGGTCCCGTTCGTCCTGCGCCGCGACGGCGCGGTGGTGGGCGCGACGCGCTACATGAACCTGCGCTGGTACCTCGCCCGGGACTACCCCGACGTCGTGGAGATCGGCGGGACGTGGCTCTCGGCCACCGCCCAGCGCACCGCGGTGAACACCGAGGCCAAGCTGCTCATGCTCACCCACGCCTTCGACGTCTACGGGGTGGCCAAGGTCGACCTCAAGACCGACGCGCGCAACGAGCGCTCGATCGCGGCCATGGAGCGGCTCGGCCTGGCCCGCGAGGGGACCGTGGCGCGGGCCCACCCCTCGCTCGTGCGCGGGGAGGAGGGCCAGCTGCGCGACTCGGCGCTCTTCGGGGTCACCCGGGACCGGTGGCCGCTGGTGCGCGCGAGGATCGTGGAGCTGCTCGGGGCCCCGACCCTCAGCGACGACCCAGGCGCTCGTCGAGCAGCGCGCTGAGCCGCTGCACCGCCGCGGGCTCGAGTGGGCCGGTCGCGTTGATTCGCGCGACGAGGAGCCGTGGGGGACCGATCCAGACGGGGCCGTGCTGGAAGGGGCGGTTGAGCACGAGGCTCGGCAGCGACGCGAGGCTCCAGTCGCCCAGGGTGATCGCGAGCGCCGGCTCGACCGGCACGGCCGGTCCGCTGAGCACGGTGAGGTCGTCGGCGAGCGCGCCCACCGCCTCGGCCTCCGTCGTGCGGTCGACGCCCCCGACCACGAGCCGATGCCGGCCGTGGGAGGTCGGGGTGGGCCGGTACTCGACGCGCCCGGCCCAGTCGCGCGACTCGATGGCCCAGACCCCCGACCGGGCCACGACGACGTGGTCGATCGGGCGCCCGTCGGTCGTCGCGCGGCCGGTGAGGACGCGCCCCCCCTCGACGAGGAGCTCGGTGAGGGCCCGGTCCGTCGGGTGTTCGGGCGCCTCCAGCCCCGGGGTGGCCACGCGCCGCGACCGTCGCGGCGCGCGCGCGGCGACGGCCGGCCGGGGAGGGGCCGTCACGAGGGCGCCGTCGGTGGGGTCCCGGTCGTCGCCCGGGCCGCAGGCGAGGCAGCGGACCGCGCCGGCGCCGTCGAGCCAGGCCTCGTGGAGGTGGTCGAGGCGCGACCCGCACGACGCGCACACCCCACCCCAGATCGTTGGCTTTCGGACCCATCCCACGAGTGACCAGGCTAGGTGGCCCCCATCGATCGCTCGGGGGGCTAGAGGTGGCCAGAGGCGCACGTTTGTCGGTCCCCGAGGAAGTTCGTAGGGTCGTTACGACTCGCGAGCCACCGGCTCGAGCACGACGAGGGGGATTGGTCGCGCGGCGCGGCGGCGGTAGCCCTCGTAGGGGGCGTAGCGCGCGACGACGCGCGGCCAGAGCTCGGCGGCCTCGTCGGGGTCGGCGACCCGGGCCCTCATCGGACGGCGCACGCCCTCGAGGGTGACGGCGACCTCGGGGAGGGCGACGAGGTTCCTCAGCCACTCGGGGTCCCGGTCGTCGCCTCCCTTGGAGGCGACGACCACGAGGGTGTCGCCGTCGCGCACCGGCACGGTGAGCAACGTCGCGCGCTCGAGGCCGCTTCGCCGGCCGGTCGTGCGCAGCTCGATGACCGACATCCCGAAGGCCCGGCGCCCGAGACGGCCCCCGGTGAGGCGCACGACGGCCCCGTGGAACCGGTTGAGCGCCCGGAATCCCGTGTCCTTGAGGCGTGGGGGCGCGCGCACGCGCCGACCCTATCGCCGGCGTGGCGTCGGGCTAGGCTCCGATCGTGGCCGAGACCTACCTCGACCCGCGGGTCGAGTGCACCGAGGGCGCGGTGCGGATCCACGCGTACTACTTCCCCCTCGGCACAAAGACGATCCCCTACGGGTCGATCCGCGCCGTCACCCGGGTCGCCCTCGGGCTGGCGCGGGGCCGCGCCCGCATCTGGGGCACTGCGAACCCGCGCTACTGGGCCAACCTCGACCTCGGCCGCCCGCGCAAGAAGGTGGGCTTCGTCCTCGACCTCGGTGGGGCGGTGCGACCCTTCGTCACGCCCGACGACCCCGCGGCCTTCGAGGCGGCGCTGCGCGCGCACACCTCGATCGAGCCGACCGAGGGCACCGCGCCGCTGCTCTAGGTGGAGCGCGCGAGGGCGACGCGCTGGGCGAGGACGGTCGCCTCGACGCTGAAGGCGACGCTCGTCGAGACCTGGGCCGCGAACAGCAGGTGCCACGCGCCCACCAGCGTGACCGTGCCCACCGCGAGGCCCGCGAGGTGGGCCGCGAGCACCGGGGCGAGACGCCGCTCGCGCGCGAGGGCCACCACCCCGAGGCCGAACGAGACGACCATGGTCGCGATCCCGGTGGCGTCGTGGAGGTCCTTCAGCCCGGTGTCGAGGTGGTAGGGGTAGGTCGTCACCAGGGCCGCGCCGTAGCAGACGGCGCACGCGGCGAAGGCCTCCCCGTACGGCCGGCGCACGTGCCGCGACGCCCGGGCGAGACCGACGACCGAGCCGACGAAGGCGACGCCGTAGGGCACCACGGTGGTGGCGTGGACCCCGAAGTTGCTCACCCCGACCTCGCTGGCCTTGAGGACGAGGTGGGGGGCGAGGGCCACGCACGCGAGCAGCCCCCCGACGAAGACCGACTGGCCCCAGGCGACCGATCGGGCGGCCGTCGCGAGCCGGTGGGGGCGGGCCATCGGGGTCAGGCTAGGCCCGCGAGGTCGAACGGGTCGGACGCTAGGGTGGCGTCCCGGCCGCCGGGCCGCCAGGAGGGTCGCGTGGACGCAGCGAGCGAGACGATCACCGTCATCGGGGCGAACTGGTGCCCGGACTGTCGGCGCGCGAAGGCCTTCCTCGGCGAGCAGCGGGTCCCCTTCGAGTGGGTCGACCTCGAGCAGCGTCCCGAGATGACCACCGTGGTCGAGGGCTTCAACGACGGCGCGCGCGTGATCCCGACGATCATCTTCCCCGACGGTTCCCACCTCTCCGAGCCCAGCAACGATGAGCTCGCCGACAAGCTTGGTCTCACCCGCGCCGCACGCGCGAGCCACTACGACCTCGTCGTCGTGGGCGGGGGACCGACCGGGCTCACGGCCGCGATCTACGCCGCGCGCGAGAACGAGCGGGTGCTGATCGTGGAGAAGTCGGCCGTGGGCGGTCAGGCCGGGGTCACCGAGCGGCTCGACAACTACCCGGGCTTCCCCGACGGGGTCGCCGGCCACGAGCTCGCGGACCGCATGCGCCGTCAGGCCGAGCGCTACGGGGTCGAGATCCTCCAGGCCGTCGCGGTCACCTCGCTCACCCCCGAAGGGCGCGAGCTCGCGGTCACGGCCTCGACCGGCGATGTCTACCGGGCCCCGGCGGTGCTGGTGGCGACGGGCTCGCTCTACCGTCGCACGGGGGCCGAGGGCGAGGCCGACCTCATCGGCGCCGGCATCCACTTCTGCGCGACGTGCGATGGCCCGTTCTATCGCGGCGTCGACGAGGTCGTCGTCGTGGGCGGGGGCAACAGCGGGCTGGAGGAGGGGCTCTTCCTCACCCAGTTCGCCCGGCACGTGACCGTGGTCGAGTTCGCCGAGACCCTGGCGGCGAGCCGGCTGCTCCAGGACAAGGTGGGCGCGCACCCCCAGATGACCGTCGTGACCAACACCGCGGTCGTCGGCTTCGTCGCCGGCGAGACGCACAAGCTCATGAGCATCGTGCTCGAGGACCGCGCGACCGGCGCCCGGCGCGACCACCCGGCCTCGGGAGCCTTCGTCTTCATCGGGCTGGACCCGAACACGTCGTTCCTCGCCGGCGCCCTCGACCTCGACGAGCGGGGCTTCGTGGTGACTGACGAGCAGTTTCGCACGTCGATGCCCGGTGTCTTCGCGGCGGGGGATGTGCGACGGGGATCGACCAAGCAGCTCGCCTCGGCGGTGGGCGAGGGGGCGGCCGCGGCGATCCAGATTCGCTACCACCTCGACAAGGTCGAGGCCGCCCGCTAGGACACTGTTGAACAATCAAGATCGAGATTTGGGCGCGCGATTCTTGTTGGACTGATTTGACCTCGAGGACGATGTGAAGCCGTCTTAGAGCACTCCAGCGCGTGGGTCTACGTCGTCGCTTTGGGAAAGTAATTCCATAGCGACCAATTCTTCAGTCTCCTAGGCCAGCGCCAGCTCGAGTGCCGTCCCGGCGGGCCACTGCTCGCGGCCCGCGCCACCGAGGCGCCACACGCTCGCGCGCCCCTCGACCCGCCACGCGGTCGGCCCGCCGACGAGGGCCGTCTCCTCGTCGATGCCGAGCACGGTGACGAGGCTCTCGTCGGGCAGGACCATGCGGGTGAGGAAGTCCGGGACCCATCGGCCGAAGGCGTCGAAGTGGGGGATCACCCCGAGCCGGCCGAGCAGGCCCAGTCCGGCCGTCGCCGCCCGGTGGGGGTGGCGGATCGAGGGGATCCACGCCCCGAGCGCCATGGCGCCGGCGCTGCAGCCCGCGAGCGCCGCGCCGGCAAGCCACGTCGCCTCGATGGCGCGCCAGACCAGGGTGTCGCGCAGCGTGTCGGCGAGGAAGTGGGGGTCGCCGCCCGAGAGGTAGACCAGCCCGGCGCCCCCGACGAGTGCCGCCAGGGCCGGGTCCTGCGCGTCGGCGCGGCTGGCGACGGGCACGACGACGGCCTCGACGCCGAGGCGCTCGGCCTGGGCCCGTCCGAGGTCGTGCCAGCGCGCGACGACCTCGGGGCCGTCGGGCACCGCGGCGGTGGCCAGCTGCACGTAGCGCGGGGGCCGACCCTCGAGCAGACCGCCCTCGATCGAGGCCATCTGGGGCAGGTACTCACCCGAGCCGACGAGGGCGACGGGCCCGGCCGCTGCGTTCGTCTCGGTCACGTCCCCTCCCGAGGTCACCCTAGTGAGAGCGCGAGGGGATCAGCCGTAGGCGCGGGCGTTGCGCCGGGCCATGACGGCGCGCACCGCGTAGTAGCCGACGACGGCGCCGACGAGACCGAACACGAGGCCCCCGGTGATGTCGAGCGGGGAGTGGATGTGCGCCGCGACGCGCGCCCAGCTGACCAGGAGAGCGTTGATGAAGAGCACGATCGCGAGCCGCTTCGACCACGCCCACAGCGCGAAGGCCAAGAAGAAGGTGAGCAGCGCGTGGTCCGAGGGGAAGCCGTTGTCCGCGGCGTGAGGGATGATCGGGGTGATGTGGTCGCGCACGAAGGGCCGCGTGTCGTAGAAGACCTTGCCGCCGATGAACATGAGGATGAGTCCGACGATCCCGCCCACCACCAGCGTCGCCCCGAGCGTGACCTTGGTCGAGCGCGAGCAGCGCAGCCAGTACAGCGCCACGAGGACCACGCTGATGACGAAGAAGTACTCGCCCACGAGGCGGATGACCGTGTGCACTCCGGCGAGTCTAGGTCCGGGTCGGGGCCGGAACTGGTCGCCTGGGTAGCCTCGGGGGATGCGGCGGTGGTGGTGGCTCTTCGACCTCGTGGTGGTCCTCGCCTTCGTGGTGATCGGGCGGGCCTCGCACCACCACGGCGAGACGGTGACGGGCGTCGTGTCCACGGCGTGGCCGTTCGTCCTAGGACTCGGCGCCGGGTGGCTCGTGGTCGCCGTGCGCGGACGCACCGGGGCGCGCGTCAGCGACGGCGTCGTCGTGCTCGTCACGATGGTCGTGGTGGCGATGGCGCTGCGCGTGCTCGTCGGCCAGGGGACGGCCGCGGCCTTCATCGCCGTCTCGCTGGCCTTCAACGGCGTCTTCATGCTCGGCGCGCGCGCCCTCTTTCCGCGCGTGGCGCGTCACGCCTAGCGCCGACCGAAACGGCGGGGCCGGCGTCGCTAGGGTGGGCTCAATGCCGACGACCGGGCCTCGGCTGCTGTGCTGTGACACGGTGCTGGTCGACGTCGTGCTCTCGGTCCCGCGGATCCCCGAGCGCTCGGGGGACGTGCGCGCCTCCGCCCAGCTGGTCACGACCGGCGGGGGCTTCAACGCGATGTCGGCGGCCGCCCGCTTCGGCCAGCGCGTCGTGTACGCCGGGCTCCTCGGGACGGGTGCCTTCGCCGAGCGCGCGGCCGCCGACCTCGCCCGGGAGGGGATCGCGGCGCCGCTGGAGCGCCCGCGCGACCTCGACACCGGGATCTGCGTCGTGCTGGTCGAGCCCGACGCCGAGCGGACCTTCGTCACCGCGGCCGGCGCCGAGAGCCACGTGCGCCGTCGCGACCTCGACGACCTGGCCGCCGGGCCGGGCGACGTGGTGTTGGTCTCGGGCTACAACGTGATGTACCCCGGCGAGGCCGAGGTCTACCTCGACTGGCTGGCCGGACTCGACGAGGGGGTCGTGGTCGCCTTCGACCCGGCGACGCGCATCGCCGACGTGCCCCCGGTCCACCTCGAGGCGGCTCTCGCGCGCGCCGACTGGCTCTTGTGCAACGCGAGCGAGGCGCGCGCCCTCTCGGGCGAGGCCGACCCCTCGGTGGCCGCCTCGTCGCTGGCGCGCCCGGGACTCGCCATCGTGGTGCGCGACGGCCCCCGGGGCTGCGTCGTCGCCCTGCGCCCCGGCGGCGCCGTCGCGGTCGAGGGCCTCTCCGTCGAGGCGGTCGACACCAACGGTGCCGGCGACGTCCACAACGGGGTGTTCCTCGCCGAGCTGCTCGCCGGGACCCCGGCGGTTGTGGCCGCGCGCTGGGCGAACGTCGCGGCGGCCGTGGCCGTGACCCGGCGCGGCCCGGCGACGGGCCCCACGAGGGACGAGGTCGAAGGACTCCTCGGGCGCTGAGCTAGCGGTCGTGCTCGGCGAGGAACGCGCCGAGCACCTCCATGTAGCGAGGCCGCTCCTCGACGAAGGGCATGTGGCTCGACTCCTCGAACACCTCCCAGCGCACGTCGGAGATCGCGTCGAAGAAGGGCTGGACGACGAGGGGGGTGGCCTCGTCGTGGCGGCCCGAGATGAGCAGCGTCGGCACGTCGACGAGTGCCAGGCGGTCCACGATCGACCAGTCGCGCAGCGTGCCGATGCAGTGGAACTCGCTCGGACCGTTCATGGTGTGGTACACGGTGGGGTCCTCGCCGATCTGGTCGAAGGAGTGCTGGACCTCGGGCGGGTAGGGACGGACCCGGCAGACGTGGCGGTCGTAGTAGGCCTCGGACGCGGCCAGGTACTCGGGGTCGTCGTAGGTGCCGGCGGCCTCGTGGCGCTCGAGCGCCGCGCGCACGTCCTCGTCCAGCTCGGCGCGCAGGGCGTCGGCGGCCTCGCTCCACAGCGCCATCGACGCGGGCGAGTTCGAGATCACGAGCGAGCGAAGCCCCGCGGGGCGGCGCACGGCGTGCTCGGCCGCGAGCATCCCGCCCCAGGACTGGCCGAGGAGGTGGTAGCCCTCGGCGACCCCGAGTCCACGGAGGAGGTTGTCGAGCTCGTCGAGGAAGAGCTCCACGGTCCAGAAGTCGGCCCCCCGGTCGGGCAGGTGGGTGGAGAGGCCGCAGCCGAGCTGGTCGTAGTGGACGACGGCCCGGCCCCCCTCGGCGAGGTCGGTCAGGCTGAGGATGTAGTCGTGGCTCGCGCCGGGCCCGCCGTGCAGGGTGACGAGCGGGGTCCGGCCTCCCGCGAGGTCGCCGGTCACCTGGTACCACGTCGACCACCCCCGGAAGTCGAGCGTGCCGGTGGTGGTGGGCTGGTCGGGCATGGGCGAAGTATAGGAAGCGCCCCGGCGCCGCCCCGGGCTGGTAGTAGGCGGCGCCCAGCTCCTCGCTCCAGCCCGGTGCGCGCATTGTCGCGCGCGGTCGGCCCCACGCGAAGTCCGGCGTGATGTCGAGGACCGGGGTGCCCACGACGACGTCGAGTCCCTCGACCTCGAGCCCGCGTCCCGTCACGCGCACGACCGGCGCGACCGATACGAGCAGGCGGTTGGGGCGGTCCTTGTTGCGCTGGGTGACGACCCCCACCTCGGGCCAGTCGGGGTTGCCCCGGGGCGCCGGCGCCAGGGCGCCGGGGGCACGTCGCTCGCCCGGTCGGCGAGCCCGACGACCTCGACGTGGCTGGAGCCGTCCGGCCCCACCAGGGCGTCGTCGGGGACGTCGAAGAGGAGCTCGAGGGTGGCCCGGACTCCGCCCCAGGGGTCATCGGCGACCTCGCGCCGACCCCCCGTGACGCGCGACGGCGCGGACCTCGTCGGGCACGCCGGCAACCTTGGGCCGGGGCCCGCGTCCTGGGTATCGTGCTCTGCGAGAACCATGGCCGAGCTCACCTTCACCTACGGCACGATGGCGGCCGGCAAGTCGACACTCGCCCTGCAGCTGTGCTGGCAGCTGCGCCAGGGGCGCGACGACGTCGCCCTGTGGACCTTCGGCGACCGCAGCGCCGAGGGCATGGTCACGAGCCGCATCGGGATCGAGGCGGCGGCCGAGGCCGTCGCGCCCGGGACGAGCCTCGAGGGTCCCGTGGCCGGCCTGCTCGAGCGCGGGGCGTCGGTCCTCGTCATCGACGAGGCGCAGTTCGCCACGGTCGACCAGGTGGACCAGCTGGCCGTGCTGGTGGACGAGCACGGGGTCGACGTGCACGCCTTCGGACTGGCGGCCGACTTCTTGCTCAACGTCTTCCCCGCCTCGGCCCGGCTCATCGCGATCGCCGACTGGGCTCACGAGCTCCCCCTCACCTCGACGTGCTGGTGTGGCCAGAAGGGGCGCTGCAACGCCCGGGTCGTGGACGGGGTCGTGGCGCGCGAGGGCTCGCAGTTCGTCACCGGCGACGTCGCGACCGGGGCCGTCCACTACCAGGTGCTCTGCCGAGCCCACTACCGGCGCGGCGAGCTCGGCCCGGGCTGAGTCCGCGTCGCGCCCGCGCCGACCTGGCACACTGCCCTGGTGAGCGCCGAGCGACCCCCGACCACCGCCGAGACCTGCGCCAGCCCCTTCGCCGTCTTCGCCGAGTGCCCCCACTGCGGCGGTCCGCTCGCCCCCGAGCACGCCCACTACCGGTGCGCGACGTGTGGCTGGCGTGACTCCTGCTGCGACTAGCCGGCGCGCCGACTTTCAGAACTTTTCACTTCACCCGTCCGTGTGCTTCACGAGTCGTTTACCTGCGCTCCCTAAGTTGCCCGAGGCAGAACGTTCGAGAGTCGAAACGTCGAGTCAACGAGCACGAGACCTTAGGAGGAAAGCTCAGGATGAAGACCCTACTGAGATCACTGACGGCGGGCGCCCTCGCCGTGGGCGGTCTTCTCTCGGTGGCGACGCTCCCCGCGAGCGCCGCGCCCAAGAAGATCGTCACCTGCTTCCGGCTTGAGAAGAACGTCGTGCACACCCACCGATTCCGGGGCGTCTGCGCCAAGGGGTGGACGAAGAAGCGGCCGACGCCCAACCCGGTCGCCTCGGTCAAGGTCGAGAACCCCGGCCAGGCGAGCCTCACCGAGACCGGCTCGACCCTCCTGTACCCGCTGTGGAACATCTGGGCCCCCGCCTACCAGGCCGAGTTCCCCCAGGTCGGCCTCACCACCGGCGGCACCGGGTCGGGCACGGGCATCGCGGACGCCGCGAGCGGAACCGTGAACATCGGCTCGTCCGACGCCTACCTCTCCTCGACCCAGCTCTCGGCGACGCCGAACCTGCTCAACATTCCCGTCGGGATCTCGTACCAGATGATCGAGTACAACATCCCCGGCGTCACCGCCCACCTCAACCTGAACGGGACGGTCCTCGCGGGGATCTACACCGGCCAGATCACCAAGTGGAACGACCCGGCGATCACGGCGCTGAACCCCAAGGTCAACCTGCCCGCGACGCCGATCGTGGCCCTGCACCGCTCCGACGGCTCGGGTGACACGTTCATCTTCACGTCCTACCTGACCAAGACCGACTCGTCGTGGGCGTCGAAGTACAGCTACGGCACCACCGTCTCGTGGCCGGCCATCAGCAACTCGCTGGGCGAGAACGGCAACGGCGGCATGGTCTCGGGTTGCCAGAAGACCGTGGGCTGCATCGCCTACGTGGGCATCAGCTACCTCTCGTCGGTGCTGGGCGACGGCCAGACCTACGCCGCGTTGCAGAACGGGCTCGGCCAGTTCGTGCTGCCGACCGTCGCGTCGGCCGCGGCCGAGGCGGCCGGCTTCCAGGCCCAGACGCCGGCGAACGGGACGATCTCGATGATCGACGGGAAGTTCAAGGGCGCCTACCCGATCGTCAACTACGAGTACGCGATCGTGAACAAGCAGCAGTCGTCCTCGACGGTCGCCAAGGCGGTTCGCTCCTTGCTCGAGTGGTGCATCGACCCGTCCTACGGCCAGAGCCTGCAGTACCTGGGCCAGGTGAACTTCGTCACCCTGCCGACCAAGGTGATCGTCCAGTCGTACAAGCAGATCCAGTCGATCAAGTAGCCGCCGGTACCCATGGGTGACGAGACCGCCTCTCACGTAGCGACGTCGTCCCCCGCCGCGACCCCCACCCGCCGGGCCTTCAGGGCTCGGCGGGTGGGGGCGTTCGTGCGGGGATCCGAGGAGGGCCTGTGGCGTTGGAGCGCCCGGGTGGCCTCGCTCGTCCCGCTGGCCGGGCTCGCCTTCGTCCTCACGGTCCTCATCGTCAAGGCGTGGCCGGCGATCAAGGTGAACGGACCCGGGTTCCTCACCCGCACGGACTGGGTGCCGGGGAGCACCTACGCCAACCCGGTGGTCACCAACGGGGTCGCCCACCCGGTGGGGTCGAGCTACGGGGCGTGGCCGCTCATCGCCG
Source organism: Actinobacteria bacterium 21-73-9 (assembly GCA_002255565.1). Lineage (GTDB taxonomy): Bacteria > Actinomycetota > Acidimicrobiia > Acidimicrobiales > RAAP-2 > RAAP-2. Next base: position 3,615 of record NCBE01000007.1, on the reverse strand, counting down.
GGACGCTCCAGACCTCGGTGATCGCGCTCATCGTCGCGCTGCCCATCTCCATCGGCACGGCCTTTGCCCTCACCGAGCGGCTCCCGTCCTGGCTGGCCAAGCCGCTGTCGTTCTTCGTCGAGATCCTCGCCGGGATTCCGAGCGTGATCATCGGCCTGTGGGGCGTGTTGACCCTCGGCCCGTTCCTCGCCGCGCACGTCTACCCCCTCGTCGCGAACCACGTGCCGAACGTCCCGGTGCTGCGCTACTTCCGCGGTCCCACCGGCTACGGCGAGGGCCTCTTGACCTCCGGTCTCGTGCTGGGACTGATGATCGTGCCGATCATCGCCTCGACCACGCGCGACCTGTTCCTCCAGGTCCCCCCGCTGCCCAAGGAGGGGGCCGAGGCCCTCGGGATGACCGAGGCCGAGGTCGCCCGGCGCGTCACGATCCCGTGGGTGCGTTCGGGCATCATCGGCGCGACGGTGCTGGGTCTCGGCCGGGCGCTCGGCGAGACGATCGCCGTCGCCATGATCTCGGGGTCGGTGCTCGGGACGATCTCGCCGAACATATTCGGGACGATGACGACGGTCGCGGCGACCATCGTGAGCCAACTCGACTCGGCGGCTACCGACGGGACGGGCTTCGCGATCGCGACGCTCGCCGAGGCCGGGCTCGTCCTCGCGGTCATCTCGGTGATCGTGAACGTGGCGGCCCGGGTGATCGTGACCAACTCCTCGCGCCACGTGGCGCCCGTCGGCCGGGGCTGAGCGTGGCCCACGTCACCGGCGCCTACCCCCCGACCCGGGGCCGACGGGTCCGCGAGGTCGCGTTCCGCACCCTCTCGGCGGTCGCCCTGCTCTTTGTCATCGGACCGTCGATCTGGCTCATCACCGACGTGGTGGTGCGGGCCGTGCCCCACTGGCGCTGGGACGTACTCACCACGGTGCCGCTCGGCACCGGCGGAGGCCTCGAGAACGCCGTGCTCGGCACGCTCGTCATCATGGTGGGCGTCCTGGTCATCGCCGGCACGGTCGGCGTCCTCTCGGGGATCCACTTCGCGGAGCTGGCTCGCCCGCGGCGCAGCGGCCGGGCCGGGGGCGCGGCGCTGCGCACCGCGACCGAGGTCCTCTCGGGCTTCCCGTCGATCGTGCTCGGCTACGTCGGCTACGTCGCGCTCTGCGTGGGGCTCCACTGGGGCTTCTCGCTGCTGCCGGCTCTCATCGTCCTCTCGCTGATGGTCACGCCCTACATCGCCAAGTCCACCGAGTCGGCCCTGCGCCAGGTCCCCACCAGCTACCGCGAGGGTGCCGACGCCCTGGGGATGTCGACCGGCTACGCGCTGCGCAAGGTCGTGATCCGCAGCGCCCTACCCGGGATCGTCACGGGGCTGCTCATCGCCCTGGCGATAGCGGTGGGCGAGACCGCCCCGCTCCTCTACACCGCCGGCATCACCAACACCCTGCCGTCGGCGTCGCTGATCCACCAGCCGATCGCGTACCTCACGTACTACGTGTGGACCGACTACAACCAGCCGATCAAGTCGACCCAGTACCTGTCCTTCGACGCGGCCCTGATCTTGGTCGTCCTGGTGCTGGTGCTGCTGGTGGTTTCGCGACTCCTGGTGAACCGGACCCAGCGTCACGCCGAGGGCTGGCGCTAGGCGACGGCCGAGTACTCGACACCGATCCCGTTCCGAGGTCCACGCGTCGGTGTGTGCGAAGCGACGCCCTTTGCTGGTCGGGTTCCCAGCCTTCGTCGAGCGCCATTGGTTGGCCGGTCCGCGGCGACGGACCCGCCAGCGTGGACGACGCCCCCGACGGGTCGCCCGCGGGCTCACGTCTCGACGAGGGGTCGAGTCGCCGAGGGAGTCGCCGAGGGAGTCGTCGAGTGTCGCTAAATGAGAACGCACTCAGGTAGGCGCACAACCAGATGATCGGGGCCCTCATGAGGGGTTCTCGAAAGAGAGTGATTGATACACTCATCCAGTTCCGCTTACAACTTCAGCGCTTTTGGGGGCGATACGTGAATCGGCGATGGAAGACAGTCGCAATTGCGGGGAGTGCGTTGGCGTTGGTCGGGACGCTCGTCGTCACGTCGGTGGCCACGGCATCGTCCAGGCCTTCGATGCGCTACTCGGCGTGTCTCCAAACGAGGTCGAAGGAACTCGTTGACGTGACCCTCAACGGTCTCGCGAGCTGCGGGTCGGGTGAGCGCCTCATCACGTGGAACGCTGCCGGGCCCCGCGGGGTTAGAGGGGTCCCGGGCGCACCTGGACCGACCGGGCCGCAGGGACCGGCCGGAGGCGTAGGTCCGGCAGGACCGAGTGGGCCGAGGGGAATGGGATCTCAGGGACCCGCTGGGCCCGCCGGCGCGCCGGGTCCGCAGGGTATTCAGGGACCGGCGGGAGTGTCCGTCGGGGTCACCGCCGAAAGTTCCACCCCGGTCACACTCGGGACGACGAACGTACCCGTGCTCACGAGCGCGGGCGTACCCACGACGGGTTCGTACTTCGTCTCCGTCAGCTTGGAGCTTGACGTGGCAGCGGGAGACTCCGCCTTCTGTTGGGTCCCTGGTGGTTCGTACCCCTATTCGATCGGTGAGGGGCCGGTTGCGAGTACGGGGTATGTGACGATTCCCCTGGAGGCCGACGTATCGATGACCGCAGGCTCTCCCATTTCGGTGATGTGCACGAACACCCTGGGGTCGACGTCCGGTACCGAATTCTTCTCGGGCACGATCACGGCGATCCTGGTGGACAACGTCACGAGTTGAGTCGACCCGCGTTACCCCGAGGACCGCGAGGTGCGCAGGGGGCGACTCCGTCGCTCGTCGGCCTGCGGAATGCGCTCGTGGGTTGGGGAGTGGTCGCAGACCAACGACGGCGTACCTCGCTCGGAGCGTCTCCCCGCGGCCGCTCGGGAGTGTCGACGCCATCTCGTCTCGGGTGGTGTGCGGTGGCGCCGGCTCCCGATCGAGTCGGTTCGCCCGTCGCCCGCCGCCCGCCGCCCGTCAGCGACTCGGGGACGTAGGGAACGGCCCCGAGACTCCTCGGGCGGGTCAGGGCCTCCATGAGACGTGGATCCGCTCGTGACGACCATCCGGGATCCGTCCTTGCGGACCGACGCGGGCGCCGGGGAGCCGAGTGATCGCGTCGGGTTTCCGACGCGAATCTGCGAAGTTACGGTGGGTGGGGCACTCCTGCGGAGTTCAATCTATGGAGTCAGCGGTGATGCCAAGGGCCATTGCCCAGGTACTGCGCCTGACATCGACGTAAATGGCGTCTGCCAGCCAGACCCTTCCGTGTCCCTCATTCCACAGCCGGCTCCACGGCTGGACGCCCATCTCGTGTCCGCTCCTAAGGTGTTCGTACATCGACCGGATACGCGAGCCAAGCATGTCGACCAGGTGAGCACGCTCCTCCTCGTCGAGGCCGTACCCTTCGACCAGTGCGGCGAGTCGTTGGCTGGCAATTTCGTCGCTGATCGAAGCATCGGGGGAGAGTGGAACGAACCCATGGACGGCGTAAGCAAGGTCCCACAGTCTTGATCCGGGTCCGGCACCATCCCAATCGATAAACGTCAGTTGGGTGGACGTGCGTACGAGGTTCCACGGCGCCAGATCATGGTGGCAGAT